>JBKHWA010000151.1:0-17739 GCA_046566765.1 Gammaproteobacteria bacterium | reverse complement strand
TGCCCGCGGAGCATGTCACCCCATCGCGGACTACGCGCATGGCACGGCCGTGAAAGCGGCACCGATTTCGCTTTTGATTTTCCTGCGAGAGCGCAGTCCGTCCTTCATGCGGCGGGGTGCCGGTCCGGGGAGGCGGCATGTGTCGAGGGAAGGTTGCGCCGAGGGGTCAGGGCTCACGACAACACTGCAACGCAACCGACGAGACACTCAGCCGCCGGAACGGACCGGCACCACGCCGCCACGCTGAAGTACGCAACAAGCAGAGCCCGCTTTCAACCGGCAACGTGGCACGACGCGCTGGTTTCGGCCTGCGGCCGATCGCGGCAGTTGCGGCCTGCGGCCGGTGACGGGAGTTTCGCCCTGCGGGCGATCACGGTGGCAAGGCGCAGTGTGGCAAGGCGCCGGGCGTTACGGCTTCAGCGCCTCGCTCGCTTTCATCCGCCCGATCCGGTCGTTGCTGAGCGACCCGAAGTAGACGTATTCGCCTTCCTGCTCCACCGACGTGATCTCCCGCAGGTGATCGCCACCGGTGTCGTGCAGGCTCGCCACGATCTTCGCTTGCTGGTCCAGCGCCAGCACCAGCCCGTAGCGCGCCGGGCGCGGCCGCAGTGCCGCCGGCAGTGCGGCCGACAACTCCTTCAGCCGCGGGAACGGGTGGATCGCATCGAGCGTCGCGTTGCGCGGCGCCGGCAGCGCCAGCCAGAAAATCCCCTGGCGGTTGCCGGAAATGCCGTCGGGGAAACCCGGCAGGTTATCGATGAACACCTCGCTCTGGCCGGCGCGCTCGCCGGCCAGCCAGTAACGCAGCACGCGGTATCGCCAGGTCTCGTTCACCAGCACGAAATCCTCGGCGGCGGACAGTGCCACGCCGTTGGCGAAGTGCAGGCCGTCGAGCAGCACGCGCGTCTCCTTGGTCTGCGGATCGTAGGAAAGCAGGCGGCCGTACGGGCGCGATTCCAGCAGGTCTTCCTCGTACTGGGTTTGCCGCCACTTGCTGCTGGCATCGCTGAAATAAATGATGCCGTTGGCGGCGATGTCGACGTCGTCGGTGAAGCCGAACGGCACGCCGTTGGCCTCCATGGTCAGCACCGTGGTGGTGCCGTCGGGCGCGATCGACAGCAGCCCCTTGAAGGCATCGGCGACCACCAGGTTGCCGGTGTCGTCGAACTCCAGTCCCAGCGGCCGGCCGCCGGTATTGACGAAATCCTCGACGGTGCCGTCGGGCAGCACGCGCACGATGCGGCCGTCGGCAAGACCGCCGTAGACGCGGCCCTCGGCATCGACGTCCACGTCTTCCGGCCCGGTGATTTTGCCCTTGGCCAGCAGGTCGGCCTTCAGCAGCCGGTCGTTGGGCTTGAGCACGCCGGTGAGCGCCGGTGCCGGCGGCGGATCCCAGGCCTCGCTGCTCACCGGCGAGGTGATGGTGAGCAGGAACGCCGGCAGCAGCAGGGCGACAAGAATGCCGGCAAGGATGGCGGGCGCGCGGGGCATGGTTGGCTCCTCGTGAGTTGTGGGGTGTCGGCCGTGACGGCAGGGAGTATAGGCGGCTACCATGCGCTTCGCCCGCCACCTTCGTCGCCTGCCATGCATTCCTGCGAACTCGTCACCGATCCCGAACGCCTCGTCGCCGTCGCCGCGCAACTGGCCGGCGCGCCGGCGCTGGCAGTGGACACCGAGTTCGTCCGTCGTACCACTTTTTACGCGCGCCCGGGCCTTTTGCAGTTATCAGCCGGCGACGGCGAATTCCTGGTCGACCTGGTGGCGATGCCGGAAGTGCCGGCACTGCGCCCGCTGTTCCTCGCCGCGACACCGCTCAAGGTGATGCACTCGTGCAGCGAGGACCTCGAGGTGCTCAAGCGCCTGTTCGGCGCGGTGCCGGGCAGCCTGGTCGATACCCAGGTGGCGGCGGCGATGCTTGGTCATCCGCTGCAGACCAGTTACCAGAAGATCATCAAGGCCGAACTTGGCATCGACGTGCCGAAGGACGAGACGCAGTCGGACTGGACGGCGCGGCCGCTGAGCGAGGCGCAGTTGTCGTACGCGGCGCTCGATGTGCGCCACCTGCTGCCGCTGTGGCACCAGCTCGACGCGGCGCTGCGTGCACGTGGCCGCCGCGAGTGGCTGCAGGAGGATTGCGACCGCCTGCTGGCCGATGCCGGCCGCGAAGTGCCGGCACAGGATTACTACCGGCAGATCGGTGGCGCATCGCGGTTGCGGCCGGCGTCGCTGGCGCTGCTGGCCCGGCTCGCCACCTGGCGCGAGGTCACCGCCCGCCAGGCCGACAAGCCGCGCTCGCACGTGGTGCCGGACCCGGTGCTGCTGGCGGTGGCGCAGCGGCGCCCCGATTCGGCGGCGCACCTGCGCAACATCGCCGACCTGCACCCGTCGTCGCTGCGTCGCTACGGCGACGACCTGCTGCGGATGGTGCACGAGTCGCGTGTATCGCCGGCCACGATGCCGGTGGTGACGCCGGTGCCGCCGCCGCTGCCGCGCGAGGCGAAGGCGGTGCTGTCGGCGCTGCGCGATGTCGCCGCGAAGGCGGCGGCCGAACTCGGCGTGGAAGTCGAGGTGCTGGCGCGTCGCCGCTTCCTCGAGGCCATCGTCGACAGCGTCCGTGTCGGTACGCCGGCGCTGCCGCCGATGCTTGCCGGCTGGCGTCGTCCGCTGGTGGGTGATCGCCTGCTGGAAGCCGCCATGGCACGCGCCGACGAGATCCGCAGCTGGGAGGCGGAGGCGGTGGCCGATGAGTGAATACCTCGACGACAACCGTCGGCTGGTCAGCGTGTACCGCAGTGCGCGGCGCGAGGGGATGTACCTGTACGTCGACCGCGGTGCCGGCCTGGACAAGGTGCCGGAGGCGTTGCGTACGTTGTTTGGCCCGCCGCAGCCGGCGATGGAATTGCTGCTGACGCCGTCGCGCAAGCTGGCGCGCGCCAACGCCGCCGAGGTGCTGGCTGCCATCCGCGACCAGGGTTTCTATTTGCAGATGCCGCCGCAACTCGACGACGAGATGCGTGCGCTGGCCAATGCCAACGACAGGTTGCCGTCGCGCTGAGCGCGATGTGCAGGCGCGCAACGAACTGATCCGCAAGGCAATGTCGCGTAACGCACCGACGGGAGAATCGCCACAATGATGACGACCAAGGCATACCTGCTGACCTGGGGCATATACCTGTTGTCGGTCGCCGGGCTCTTGCTGGTGCTCTACAAGCTGACGCAAGGCTGGCGTCCGGTGGCGTTCCGCATCGTGCTGCGTGCCGTGGTCGGCGTCTGGTTGCTGGCACCGATGGTGGTGGACCCGGAAGCGGCGCGCGTCACGCTGGCGCCGGGGTTCATCGTGCTGATGTTCGAGGCGGTTTCCGGTTACGAGGCGGCTTCGCGGGTGCTGTGGCCGATGCTGATGCTGACCGTGCTGGCGATCCCGGTATCGCTGGCGGTGCACTGGACCTGGTCGCGCTGGCGCGCCAACCGGCCGCTGACCAATACGCCGCGGCCGATGGCGCCGCCGGCTGCCACGCCGGTGCGCATCGAGCCCACGCTGGGCGATGCCGGCGCGGTCGCGACCAATACGGCCGGGCGCCAGCCGGAATCGACGGACAATCGCTGAGTCGGAGAATCGCGGATGAGCTGCATCTTCTGCGACGTGGTAGCCGGTCGCGCGCCGGCCAGCATCGCCTGGCAGGACGATGTCTGCATCGCCTTCATGGACCTGTTCCCGCTCAGCGAGGGGCACGTGCTGGTGGTGCCGCGGGTGCATGCGCCGTTGCTGAACGAATTGCCGGAAGCGACGCGCGACCACCTGTTCCGGGTCGGCTGCCGGGTGATCGCCGCCCAGAAGGCGATCGGCCTGCATGCCGATGGCGCCAACCTCGTGGTCAACGATGGCAAGAGTGCCAACCAGCATGTGCCGCACGTGCACGTGCACCTCATTCCGCGCAGCGAGGGTGACAGCATCGGCGCCGTCGGCTTCCGCTTTGCCACCCGGTTCCTCAACCCGTTCGGTCGCGATGCGCGCCGCCGGCGGCTGGACGAGCTGGCGGCACGGATCGGCCGGGCGATGCAGGGGCCGGGCGCCGCGGGAGCAGCCGGGATGGCCGGGCGCAGCAGCAGGCCGGAGCAGGAATAAAAAAGGCGCCGGATGGCGCCTTTTTTACGCGACCAGTTTTTGCTGGCCAGCCGCGAACGGTATCGCGCGTTCAGTCGTTGTCGAACACCAGCAGCCAGCGATCGAAATCACTGTCCGCCGCTGGCAGCAACTGCACGCCGGCGTGGAAGCGCTCGCGTCCGTTTTCCATCCGGCCTTCCACCCAGGTCACGCGACCGCGCAACTGGTAGGTCTGCCGGTTTTCCAGCAGCACCATCCACAGTTCGACCTTGCTGTCGCGCTCGATCAGCCGGTCGAGGATGACCTGCAGGCCGGTGGGCGAGATGTCCACCGACTCGCAGTAGAGCCGCTCGCCCTGGTTAAGCATGTGCGCCGAGGAGGTCACCATCAGTGACAGGCTCTCGGCCTTCTGCTCGCGGGGAAAGCGGCGCTTGTTGCTCATGCGGTCAGCTCTTCACGTAGACGAACATCGCCTGGACCCAGTTCGGCAGGCTGTCCTTGAAGTCCGGGTACAGCAGCGGGCCGTAGGCGACGATCATCAGCGCGATGAACATGATCGTCACCGGCAGCGCATAGCGCTCGTGGCGATACCACCAGCCGCGGCCGGATGCTGCGGCCTCCTCCTTCGCCAGTTGCACCTCGCGGTCGCCGACCAGGTGTCGTGTCAGCAGATGGTTGAGTGCCACCGGCGGCGTCAGGTAACCCAGTTCGAACGACAGCAGGGCGAACATCCAGAAGTGCAGCGGATCGATGCCGGCCTGGAAGGCCACCTGCGCGATCGTCGCGTTCACCAGGATCACCGCGCCGTACGGGTCCATGATCATGCCGATGACGACCATGGTGATCACCAGCACGGTCATGGTGCCCCAGACGGAATCCATCTGCGGGAACAGGTCCATCACGTGCGAGCGCTCGATGGTGCCGCCGATCGATACCGACAGCGCCATCAGCATCAGCAGGGCGCCGATGTGGCCGACCGTTTCGTTGGTGCCTTCGCGCATGGCGATTTCCATCGGCCGGCGACGCTCCAGCGACGGCGACTGCGCGGCGGCGCGGTCGCGATCCCAGGTCTTCGCATGCCGGAACGCGAGCACGGCCAGCCAGACGGCAATGCCGTACTTGATCAGGCCCTTGGCGATCTCGAAGCCGCCGGCGTCGCCGCCGAACAGCGTGTACAGGCCCAGCGCGGAACCGACGATCACCAGCCCGGACGACAGGTTGGATACCCAGGAGCCGAGCTTGTCGTAGGCGAGGGTGGCCAGCAGGATCACCGGCAGGATGTACGGCGCTGAGAACTCGTCGACGCCCTGGTTGAACACCGTCGAGTAGACGCCGACGGTGGCCATGATGATGACGATGTACGGGATCAGCGGGCCGAAGTTCTTCAGCATCTCCGGGATCGCGACCGCGGCCGGGGCGATGCGCGCCGGCTCGGTGCGCGACAGCTGGGAGATGATCAGGAACAGGAAGGCGGTGAGCAGGTAGATCATGAAGCCGAAGTGATACATCTCGCCGGTGGTCACGTCCTTGTTCAGCGCGGCGATGATCACCACCAGCAGGTAGGGCGCGAGCACCACGCCCATCGAGCCGGACATGGCGGTGGAGGCCAGTGCCAGTCCGCGGCGGGCGCCGTTGCGCATCAGCTCGGCGTAGATGATGGTGCCGGCGGCGATGATGAAGATGCCGGAGGCGCCGGTGAAGGCGGTCGGCCAGGCGGCCAGCACCAGCACCACGAAGCACATCAGCTCCGGCGACAGCTTCCACGGGCGGATCACGTTGAAGAACAGTTCGGTGACGCGCGTCTGTTTCAGCAGCATGCCGATCCAGATATAGAGCGCCAGCGCGAGGAACATCCCCGACAGTTCCATCATCTGCGACAGGTACACGCCGATGCCCTGGTAGTACGGCTGCGACGCCTCGCCGGTGATCGCGGTACTGATAGCCGGGGCGACCCAGAACTGCAGCGAGGCGGATACCGACATGTAGGCGTAGAGGGGGACGGAGAGGAAGGCGTGGCCCATGTGGCCGCCGCTTTCGAGATCCTTCGGCGGGTTGAACAACTGGTAAATGCTGACCAGCGCCAGGGCGCCGAAGCCGGCGATCCAGATTGCGTGCATGTAGAAGAACTGCACCTGCACGCCTTCCGCCATCGACTGCTGTTCGGCGGCGCGGTAGGAGATCTCCGACACCATCAGCATCACATGCGCGAAGAACTGCATGGTGACGGCGGTGTAGTAGTCCTTGCGGGTGGTGACGCTGCGCAGGCCGATGTGATGGCGGGTCAGCGTGGTAGTGATCGCGCAGATCAGGATCAGGACGCAGAGCAGCAACTGCTTGTACTGGCCGACGAAGGTGATCAGCTTGGCGACGCCGGTTTCGATGAACCGGTACACCCGCACGTCATCGGTGACGCGCTCCTGGTTGGCCTTGGCGATCGCCCATTTTTCCCGGCACATTTCTGCCGAGCGTTCGACCGACTGGCGGATCGCCACCGGGTCGACTTCCTCGGCAAACATGTCGAGTTCGTCGGCGGCGCTGTTCTCCGCCTCGCTGACCAGGCGGTTCACTTCCGCATCGATGTCCGGGTTGGCCTCGCAATCCGGGTTGGCGATGTCGGCGCGCAGGATGAAGTACTGGTCCCACTGCGATTCGCCGAACTTGAGCAGCTGGCTGTGGATGTACTCACCGGTACCCAGCAGGATGACGGTCAGCAGGATCAGGATGGTGGGCAGCGAGACGAGCCATTCGCCCAGCGAGCGATTGGCCAGGACAGCCTTGTTGGTTTGCATAGGAACCCGGCGATTGTTTTTCTGGGTGTTCTTCTTGTCGGGCCCGGCCGGCGGGGGCCCGGGCCGTCCCGATTCTAGGGGAGGGCCGGGCTGCCGGCAAAAAGAAAGGGCGCCCGGGGGCGCCCTTTTTTGCGGCTGGGGAGGATTACTCCACCTTCTCCGTGCACTCGGCCCGGCTGCCGTCCCGCCGGCAGCGGACCTTGCGCAGCAGTTCCAGCGTTTCCCGGTTGTAGATGCCTTCGTCGCGCAGGGAGATGCGGGACTGGCGCATCATCTCGTCGTACTTCGGCTTGTCGGCGGCCGGTACGTCGATCCAGTACTTGGCCTCGATCTCCTTCTCGGCCTTGGTGATGACCGCCAGGGTGCGGTCGAACTGGCCGAAGAACCACTCGCGGGACTTCTGGGTATAGCCCGGCGCCGCAGCAAAGCGCTCGCTGCGGGAAATCATCTGCAGGGTGATCTGGGCCAGCGGGTAGCGGACCACGCCGCCGTTCGGGGAGATGCCCTTGTACAGTTCCAGCGCCTTGTAGGCGGCGGCCGGGGCGGCGCAGATGTCGGCGCTCTTGTTGTTGAACTTGCCGGCGAAGTTGGTGACATCGGAGGCAATCGGCGAGGCACCTACCTTCTGCACCATCTTGGCCTGTGCCTTGTCATAGTCGAGCACGGTGATGCGCTTGCCGGACAGGGCGCCGACGTTGTTGATGCGGCGGTCGTTGACGAACAGGAAGGCAGCGCCCATCGGCGCGATGCCGATCACTTCATAGGGGCCGCTCTTCATCTTCTCGGCCAGCTTCGGGCTGGCCATCGCCTGGTGCGCCAGGCGCACGGACTCGTAGTCCGGCAGCGCGCCGATGGAATCCAGCGAGCCGGTGTAGGTGTTGAACAGGCGGCCGCGGATACCGGTGATCAGCGCGGCGTCGCACTGGCCGGCCTTCAGGTCCTCGGCGGCGATCTTCTCGTCGGTGTAGGGCTTGAGTTCGACCTCGACGCCCCATTGCAGCGCGGCGAGCTTGTAGTCGCGCATCATGTTGAAGATATCGCCGTGCTGGCCAACGATATCGAACACGCATACCGAGCGCTTGATGGCGGCGGCGGCATCGCCGGCGACGAACAGCAGGGCGGCGGCGATGCCGCCGGCGACGGCGCGGCGGCCGTTCTGTTTGCGGGTCATGGCAGTTTCCTCGTGGATCCCAGCGGAAGGCTGGCTGATGGCAGAAACGAAACCGGCGCCTGTCCGGCGCCGGTCAGGTGGCCGAATGGTCAGAGCAGGTCGTCGATGTTGCCGGCGCTCTTCGGCTTGTCATCCCAGAAGGTGCCGAGACCGCCGATCGGCGTCCGGGTGCCGGTGGCCTCGGTCCAGAGGCGGTCGCTCATCGCGTGGATCATCTGCTCGGCCATGGCGTCCATCATGCGGAAGTCCGGGTCGATCTTGGCGGTGCGGCCGGCCTCGGCAAAGCTGCGGATGATGTCCTTGGTCAGTTGCTTGTCGCCGTTGCCGTAAGCCGACAGCGCCCACATGGCGTAGCCGATGCGCACGCCGCGACGCTCGCCTTCCTTGGCCACGGTGGCCAGGGTCTTCATCGGGTTGGAACCCTGCGGTGCCAGCATCGGCAGGATGTTCCACAGCGAGGCGCGAATGCCCTGCGGCAGGCCCCACCACTTGTTGCTGTCCTTGATGCAGGCGGCCATGCGCTCGACCTTGGCGGCGATGTCGCGTGGTACGCCCACGGTCTGGTCGGCCTGGGTGTCATTGAGCAGCGACTGGACGCCGGAGACGAGGCCGACGATGTACATCAGCTGGTCGAATTCGCTGTCGAGCTTCTTGGTGCACTTGCCGGCCGGCGGCTCACCGTAGAACTGGACGAAGCGCTTGTAGGCCTCGTACTGGCGCATCGCCGCCACCCGGTGCCAGCGCTTCTGGGCGATGCGGGCATCCTGGGCCTCGGTGATGTTCTGTTGCTGGGCGGCGCGCAGGTAGCGCAGCTCCTCTTCCAGCGCCCGCGACTCGGCACACATGCCGGCAGCGGTGTAGACCATGATCGCCTGCTGGTTCGGGTCGGAGCCGACGGCCTCGAAGGTCATCAGCAGCGGGGTGAGGGCCTCGCCGGAGGCGCACGCCATCTGGGTGTCCTCGAACGTCAGCAGGTACGGCACCATCACGTTCTTGCTGAAGGTGAGGGTCTGGTTGCCCACCTGCTTGTAGATGAAGTTCATGCAGCCCTGCAGCAGCGCAAAGGAGCTGACGAGCATCAGGGTGGCAAGGAGGCGCAGGCTGGCCGGGCGCGAAGTCATCACCGGGGATTCCTCGTTGTCTTGTTCTTGGTGTCGGCGGCGCCGGGGGGGACGTGGCAGCCGCGTACATCTATTGTTGTTGGTAGCGCGAAACAGGCATGGCCCGCAGGCGGGCCGGCGGCTAACTTACAGGAAAATGCGCGGTCGTCCAAGGTAATGACCGGCAAGGAGATTTTTCCGCCGGTGTCCTCCGGCGGGCGCCCACTTTCAGGCAAAGGAGGTATTGGCCGGCCGCGTCCGCTGGCTATCCTGCGCACCGCCTGAAACCACCCCCGTCCGGCGCCACGCCGCCCCGGCCGCAGTAGACGGAAAGCCATGACGCCCCCGAAGTTCCAGGACTCGATCGCCGCTGCCCGCCGGGGCCTGGGCCATGCCCGAACCGGTCTCAAGGGGGCGGCCCGCATCGGTTTCACCGCCACCGTGCTGGCCGGCGCCGGCTTCGGCTGGCTGCTGGGTGACCGGCCGCCGGCACCGCGCCTGATGCGCCGCACCTTCGAGCGGCTGGGCACCACCTATATCAAGCTCGGCCAGTTCATCGCCTCCAGTCCGTCGCTGTTCCCGGCGGAATACGTGGAGGAGTTCCAGCACTGCCTGGACAACACGCCGCCGATGGCATTTCCCCGGGTGCGCAAGGTCATCGAGGGCGAGCTCGGGCGGCCGCTGTCCGAGGTCTATGCCTGGGTCGATCCGCGGCCGCTGGCCACGGCGTCGATTGCCCAGGTCCATGCGGCCCGGCTGGTCAACGGCGACGACGTGGTCATCAAGGTGCAGAAGCCGGGTGTGCAGGACGTACTGCTGACCGATTTCAACTTCCTCTACGTGGCGGCGCGGGTGATCGAGCTGCTGGCGCCGGGCCTGTCGAAGTCGTCGATCTCCGGGGTCATCGAGGAGATCCAGAAGAGCATGCTGGAGGAGTGCGATTTCCTGCAGGAAGCGCGCAACCTCGATGCATTCAACGATTTTCTGCGGGCGACCAACAACACCCGCGCGATCGCGCCGCGGCCGTACCACGAGTACACCACGTTGCGGGTACTGACGATGGAGCGGTTCTACGGGGTTCCGTTGACTGACCTGGAAACCATCCGCCAGCACACGAAGGACCCGGCGGAAACGCTGGTGGCGGCGCTCAATACCTGGTTCTCGTCGCTGATGCTCTGCGATTTTTTCCACGCCGACGTGCACGCCGGCAACCTGATGGTGCTGCGCGACGGGCGCATCGGTTTCATCGACTTCGGCATCGTCGGGCGGATCGACCGCGAGGCGTGGCGATCGATGTTCACGTTCTTCGAGGCGATCGCCAATGCCGACTTCCGGCTGATGGCGGAGTCGATGGCGAAGATCGGGATGACGCACGAGGAAGTCGATACGGTGCGACTGGCGGCGGACATCGAGAAGTTGTACTCGCGGCTGGTGGACATCGACCCGACGACGGTGATGCAGGCGTCGCGCAACGACAAGGAAATCAACCGGCTGCTGACCGACATCATCGAGATCGGCGAGAACCACGGGATCCGTTTCCCGCGTTCGTTCGCGCTGCTGGTGAAGCAGTTCCTGTACTTCGACCGCTACGTGCAGATCCTGGCGCCGGAGATGAACATCTTCGACGATGCGCGGCTGGACCTGATGCCGGAAGGCTTCCTGCCGGAACCGGCGTTTGATGACGAGGACGATCGTCGCTGAGCGCTCGCTGTGCTGTGCCTGCAGGAGCGGCTTCAGCCGCGATGCTCCTGCCTGCTGCGCCGGCGCCCGGAAGGTTCGGTCGCACCGGACACATCGCCGCCTCACTTCGTGAGTCGGTTCCCTCATGCAGGTCTGCGCACGGCCGGGTCGCGGCGATTCGCCATCCCGGCTCAGTCGCCGCTCTCGCGGACGTCCTGTCCGCTCGCCCCTGTGCACAGACCCACATTCGGCGATGCGCCTGATGGTGCGACCGAACCTTCCGGGCGCCGGCGCAGCGAGCGAGCAGGTGCGTGGTGTGAGAAAGATCAAGAGCGGAGCGGGGTGGTGCCGCTTTTCGGCAACATCATCCGGCGCGGCCGGGAGGGTGTGTTTCCGGAGGAGCGTGAGCGACGAGGAAATGCACCCTCCAGAGACAGCCGGCGGCACGTCGCCAGTCAGTCGGCAGCGGCTTTTGCTATTTCGCCCTGCGATCAATTGATCAGGAAAACAACCGCCCGAGCAACGCCGGCACCGCCGTATCCACCCGCAGTATCCGCGGCCCCAGTGTCACCGCCTCGAAACCCGCGGCATCGCGCAGCAGGTCGATTTCGAACGGGATGAACCCGCCCTCCGGCCCGATTGCCAGCGTCACCGTGCCGGCGACATCGCGCGGGCATGCGCGCTGACCGGCCGGGTGTGCCACCAGCGCCTGCGAGTTGCCGACGATTGCCGGCAACTCGTCCTCCACGAACGGACGGAAACGCGGATGCAGCGTCACCTGCGGCAGCACGGTGTCGATCGCCTGTTCGAGCCCGAGCCGGCATTTTTCCGCGATCGCTTCCGGTGCCAGCAACGGACTGGACCAGAAACTCTTGTCGACACGGTAACTGCTGATGAAGCAGATCCGCTTCACACCCAGCGATGCGGCATCGACCAGGATGCGCTTGATCATCTTCGGCCGCGGCAGCGCCAGCACCAGCGTGCAGGGCAGGGCAGGCGGCGGTGGCGCCTCCAGTGTCACCTGCAGGTGGGCGCGGGCGTCGTCGATGGCGAGGATGTCGGCATGGCCGAGCCGGCCGTTCATCTCGCCGGCGCGGATGCGATCGCCGGCGACGAAACGCTGGACCTGTTGCAGGTGGGCGAGCCGCTCGCCGCCGACGAAGGCGGTGCCGTCGGCGGCGATCTCGTCCGGGGCGAGCAGCAGCAGGTTTATTGCAGGTTCTCCGCGTCGGTGAACAGGCCGTCGAACAGTGCGGTGGAGAGGTAGCGCTCGCCGGAATCGGGCAGGACCACCACGATCAGCTTGTCCCTGTTTTCCGGGCGTGCAGCGAGCTTCGCAGCAGCCGTCAGCGCAGCGCCGCAGGAAATGCCGGCGAGGATGCCTTCTTCCGCCATGAGCCGGCGCGCGGTCGCGATCGATTCGTCGTTGGTGACCTGGATGACTTCGTCGACGATCGACAGGTCGAGGTTCTTCGGCACGAAATTGGCGCCGATGCCCTGGATCTTGTGCGGCCCCGGCGTCAGCGGCTCGCCGTTGCGGGTCTGGCTGATGATCGGCGAGTGCGCCGGTTCGACGGCGACGATCTTCACGCCCGGCTTCTGCTTTTTCAGGTAGCGGCCGACGCCGGTGATGGTGCCGCCGGTGCCGACGCCGCCGACGAAGATGTCGACCCTGCCGTCGGTGTCTTTCCAGATTTCCGGGCCGGTGGTTTCCTCGTGGATCTTCGGGTTGGCCGGGTTCTCGAACTGCTGCAGCAGCACGTATTTCGATGGGTCGGAGTCGACGATTTCCTGCGCCTTGTCGACCGCGCCCTTCATGCCCTTCGCGCCCTCGGTGAGCACCAGTTTCGCGCCGAGCGCCTTCAGCACCTTGCGGCGCTCGAGGCTCATCGTGGCCGGCATGGTCAGTGTCAGCGGGTAGCCGCGGGCGGCGGCGACGAAGGCCAGCGCGATGCCGGTGTTGCCGCTGGTGGGCTCCACCAGTTCCTTGCCGGGCTTGAGCAGGCCGCGTTTCTCGGCATCCCAGATCATCGCGGCGCCGATGCGGCATTTCACCGAGTAGGCCGGGTTGCGGCCCTCGATCTTGGCGTACACGTTCCCGGTGCCCGCGATGCGGTTGATGCGCACCAGCGGGGTGTTGCCGATGGAGAGCGAGTTGTCGTCGTAAAGCCGGGCCATGGCGGTGCTCCTTGGGTGTGCGGCGCGCTGTCGGGACGGGTGAATGGAGTGTCGGACGCGGGGATTCTAGACCCCGGGTGACCTGCTAGAGTAGCGGCCTCGTTTCATATGCATATTCCCGGAGCTTCCCATGCAATTCCAGGGTACCGACAAGTACGTGGCCACCGCCGAACTGCGCATGGCGGTGAACGCCGCCATCGCGCTGCAGCGCCCGTTGCTGATCAAGGGCGAGCCGGGTACCGGCAAGACGCGGCTGGCGGAAGAAATCGCCGCCGGTCTCGGCCTCGAGCTGATTTCCTGGAACATCAAGTCGACCACCAAGGCGCACCAGGGCCTGTATGAGTACGACGCGGTATCGCGCCTGCGCGACTCGCAGCTCGGCGGCGACATCGCCGACATCGAGCGCTATATCAAGAAGGGCAAGCTGTGGGAGGCCTTCGGCGGCGACAAGCGCGTGGTGCTGCTGATCGACGAGATCGACAAGGCCGACATCGAGTTCCCGAACGACCTGCTGCAGGAACTCGACCGCATGGAGTTCTACGTCTACGAGACCGGCCAGGTGGTCAAGGCGAAGCAGCGGCCGATCGTGATCATCACCTCGAACAACGAGAAGGACCTGCCGGACGCCTTCCTGCGCCGCTGCTTCTTCCACTACATCAATTTCCCGGACGCCGAGACGATGCTGAAGATCGTCGACGTCCACTACCCGAACGTGAAGAAGAACCTGGTGCGTGAGGCGATGGAGATCTTCTTCGACCTGCGCAAGGTGCCGGGGCTGAAGAAGAAGCCGTCCACCTCCGAGCTGATCGACTGGCTGAAGTTGCTGCTGGCCGACGATATCCCGGACGACATCCTGAAGAACCGCGACACCCGCAGCGCGATCCCGCCGCTGTACGGCGCGCTGGTGAAGAACGAGCAGGACGTGCAGTTGCTGGAGCGGCTGGCGTTCATGAGTCGCCGCGAGGCGTGAGGAGTCGCATTCATGGGATACATCGCGGCGTTGTCGGCCGGCTCGGCATGCTCACGTACTGACAGTACGCTCCGCTGCCTCGCCGGCCTCCGCCTTGCGCCGCACCCCATGACTGCGCCTCTGGAGGCCCTGCCATGTTGATCAACTTCTACTACACCCTGCGCGAGCACAAGGTTCCCGCCACCCCGCGGGAGCTGATGGATCTCTATGGCGCGCTCGAGCACCGGCTGGCCTATGCCGACATGGAGGATTTCTACCACCTGTCGCGCACGGTGCTGGTGAAGGACGAGAAGCACTACGACAGGTTCGATCGCGCCTTCGAGAAGTACTTCAAGGGGATCGAGGAAACCGGCGCCGACTGGCTGGCGAAGGCCATTCCCGAGGAGTGGCTGCGCAAGGAGCTGGAAAAGAACCTGACGCCCGAGGAGTTCGAGAAGCTCAAGGCGCTCGGATCGCTGGAAAAGCTGATGGAGACGTTCCGCCAGCGGCTGGCCGAGCAGGAGAAGCGCCACCAGGGCGGCAACAAGATGATCGGCACCGGCGGCACCAGCCCTTTTGGTGGCCACGGCGAGAACCCGGAAGGGATCCGCCTCACCGGCGAGTCGCGCAAGAAGCGGGCGGTGAAGGTCTGGGAAAAGCGCGAGTTCAAAAACCTCGACGACAACATCGAACTGGGCATCCGCAACATCAAGGTCGCGCTGCGCCGGCTGCGCCGCTATACCCGTACCGGTGCCGAGGAAGAGTTCGACCTCGACGAGACGATCAAGTCCACCGCCGACAACGCCGGCCTGCTCGACATCGTCATGCGCCCCTCGCGCGAGAACAAGGTAAACGTGCTGATCTTCTTCGATGTCGGCGGCTCGATGGACCCGCACGTGAAGGTCTGCGAGGAACTGTTCTCGGCGGCGCGTTCCGAGTTCAAGCACATGGAGTACTTCTACTTCCACAACTTCATCTACGAAGGGGTGTGGAAGGACAACCGGCGCCGGTTCGAGCAGCGCATCCCGCTGTTCGACGTGCTGCACAAGTACGGCAAGGAATACCGGGTGATCTTCGTCGGCGATGCGGCGATGAGCCCGTACGAGATCAATGCGCCGGGCGGCTCGGTCGAGCACTGGAACGAGGAGCCGGGCGCGGCGTGGATGCAGCGGGTGGTGGACCACTTCGACAAGGTGGTCTGGCTGAACCCGGAACCGCAGAAGAGCTGGGACTACACCACCTCGAACGTGTGGGTGCGGCAACTGGTGAACAACCGGATGTACCCGTTGACGCTCAAGGGCATCGAGGACGCGATGAAGTTCCTCGCGCGTTGAGCGGGGATTTTTTCAGCGCAGCGTGCGGTCGAGCCAGCTGCGGAGGTCGGCGAGGACCTCGTCGCGGTTGGTCTCGTTGAGCATCTCGTGGCGGCCCTGTTCGTACAGCCTGGTCGTCACGTTGCGCAGGCCGGCTTCGCGCAGCTTGCGCTCGAGTTGCGGCAAGCCCTTGCCGTAGCGGCCGACCGGGTCGCGGTCGCCGCCGAACAGGTAGACCGGCAGGTTGTGCGGCATGTTGGCCAGGTTCTTCACCTGTGAAATCGCGATCAGTCCGCCGAGCAGGTCGATCCACAACTGGTTGCTGACGCGGAAACCGCACAGCGGGTCGGCGACGTACTTGTCGACTGCCGCCGGATCACGGCTCAGCCAGTCGTAGCCGGTGCGTGCCGGACGGAACGGCTTGTTGAAGGCGCCGAACGACAGGTATTCCAGCAGCGCGCTCTTGCCGCGCGGGCCTTGCCGGAGTTTTTCCAGCCGGGCGATGGCGCGCGCCGCGCGGTACAGCGCCGGCGAGTCGTGGTTGCTGCCGGACAGCACCAGTGCGTCGATGCTGCGGCCATGCGCGATGGTGGTGGCCTGGGCGATGAACGATCCCATCGAGTGCCCGAACAGCACCAGCGGCAAGGTCGGCTGCGCGGCGCGCACGTGCTGGATTACGTGGTGCAGGTCGGAGACGACCCGTGCCCAGCCGTCCTCGCCATGGATCGGGTCGGCGAAATGGCCGGTGTCTTCCGGCCGGTGGATCGAGCGGCCATGGCCGCGATGATCGAGGGTGTAGACGACGAAGCCGTGCCGGCCCAGGAACTCCGCCAGCGGCGCGTAGCGCTCGCCGTGCTCGGCCATCCCGTGCGACACGACGATGGCGGCGCGTGGCACGGTGACCGGGTCGTGGCGGCGCACCGCGATGCGGTGGCCGTCGAAGGCATCGACGAAGTAGGCGGCGCCCGTCATTTGGCCGGCGCCGCGCCGGCGGTACGGACTTTCACCGACAGCGGCGCGAGAAAGCCTTCCGCGTATTCGCGCGGCGACATCTTGCCCATGTTGTCGTTGAAGGCCAGCGTCGCCTTCAGGAAGAATTCCTGGCCGATCGGGATATCGTCGAGCGAGAAGCCGACGCCCGGCCACTGGCCGATGAAGCGCTCCGGCATGTCCTCGTTGCGACGCGAGTCCTGGTAGACCAGTGACATCGGCACGTTGAAGCCCTGCTTGAACTCCATGCCGGCCAGCACCATGAAGCCCTGCGCGGTGTCGTACAGCAGCCAGTTGCGATCGTTCGGGACCGTGCGGGCAATCAGTGCGTTCTCGGCGCTGTCGAGGCGGCCGTCGGTGATCACCGGTTCCGGGCCGCCCCAGCTGGTCCAGAGCTTTCCGCCTTCGAGGCGGTTGCCGTCGATTGCCATGCTGACTGCCGGCTTCTCGGCCACGGCCTTGGCAACGGTCGGGATCTTGAAGCGCGCGTAGATCTCGGTCTGCCGCGGCTGGATGACGTAGTACATCGTCACCACCAGCACCGGCACCCGCGCGATTTCCACGTTGGCCTTGGCGAACACCTCGGTCTGGACCTGGCCGCGACGGATCTCCAGCACCTTGGTGTCGAGGTTGCGGTTGTCGAGGGTGATGCGGTTGTTCTTGGTGAACACGCCCGACGACAACTTCACCTTCATGGTGTCGAGCAGCGTGCGTTTCTTCTTGCCCTCGGTGGCGGTGTAGGTGCGGAAGAAGAAATCCTTCCAGATGTTGAGGTTTTGCGGGTCGACGTTCAGTTCATACCAGTCGGTGCCGATGGTGCCGGCCTGGTCGTCGTACTTGGTGAGCGTCCGGTTGTTCTGCAGGAAGCCCGGGTCGGCGAGGTAGGCGTAGCGCGGCCCCTCGCTGGTGGCCACCTCGATCTCGGCGTACAGCTTCTGCACGCTGCGGCCCTGGAAGCGCGGGCCGGTGTCCTCCAGCTGGAACACCAGCAGGTCGGTGGCGTCGAGCAGGGTGGCGTTGCCGGATGGCGCGGTTGAATCGTCGGAGGCGAAATACGGGAAACCGTCCTTCGAGCGCTCGACGAATTGCAGCGGCATCGCGCGCAGGCGGCCATCGCGCACGGAAAGCAGCGCGTAACGACGCAACTCGGTGCCGATCAGGCTGCCGAACTGGTCGCCGCTGATCTCCACCAGTCGGGCTTCTTCCGCCTTGGTCAGGGCGACTGCGGGCAGGGCGGTGCCGAGCAGGAGCGCGGCGGCCAGCAAGCGGGGCAGCAGGTTGAGCATCTGAGGAATGGCTTTATGAAAGTTGGGCAAGGGGTTGTCCGGTAACGCGTTTGACACCCGATACGACGAACGCCTGATGATGGCTGGCCCCGGGCTACGGATCAATGGTGGACTTCATCCCGGCGGGGGAGTTCCGGCCGAGGGGAGGCGGAAATCAGCCGCCGGCGAGAGCCTGGGC
>JBKHWA010000150.1:0-1256 GCA_046566765.1 Gammaproteobacteria bacterium | reverse complement strand
CCAGTTGCCCGATCACCGGCCAGCGCCCCACCTCTGCCTTGGACAGGAAATTCACCGGCAGCGCACCGCCCAGCACCGGGATGTCGAGCCAGGACACGTGGTTGGCCACGAACAGCGCCGGCCCGGTTGCCGGCGCACCGTGCATGACGATCTCGACCTGCAGGATGCGGGTGAGCCGGCGCAGCCACCAGCGCGCGGCGTTCCGCACCACCGGGCGATGCGGCGAAAAGACGGCTCCGGTCACCAACGCCAGGCCGAAGCCGGTGCCGATATGCATCACCACCCGCAGCAGGCGCCAGACGCGACGTGCATGGCGCGCACCGGCTGCAGGCAGCGACAGGCTTTCGCCATCGTCAGCCGCCAGTGACGCGTCGGGGCGCATCAGGCCACCGCCCGGCCGGTGTCGACGCCACCCGCCGTGCCCTCGCCCATGAAGTGACGTACATAACGTGCCGGGATTGCCTGCACGTCGACGAGGATGAACACGTCCGCGCAGTTGAAATCCGGATCCCAGCAAGGCGCACCACAAACCTTGGCACCCATCGACAGGTAGGTGCGCAGCAATGGCGGCAACTTCGTGTGTTCGCTGTCGCGCACCGGTTGTGCAGGCAACGACAACAGCGGCGTTACCCGGTAGCGCACATCATCGACGACGCGACCGGAAAGATCAGCCAGCATGGCGCCGGCGCCGGGTTCGGACAGCGCGATGCTCGCGCAGCCGATCAGGTAGCGGTGTCCTTCCTGCAGCAGGATGCGCGCCAGTTGCGCCCAGAGCACGCCGATCGCCGCGCCGCTGCGGTATTCCGGATGCACGCAGGTGCGGCCGATTTCCAGCACCCGCCCGGGCAGCGCATCGACCATGTCCATCTTGAACTCGCCCGCCGAATACCAGCCGCCGGTCTTGCGCGCGCGCTCGCCGGTGAGGATGCGCGTGTAGGCGATGACCTGGCCGGTCAGCCGGTCCTTCACCACCACATGGCGACAGTGGCGGTCGTAACGGTCTCGGTCGATGCCGGCGAAGCCGTCGAACTTCGCACCGTACTCCTCGGTGAACACCCGGTAGCGCAGGCGCTGCGCAGCGAGGATGTCGCGGCGGGACGTTGTGGCCAGCGCTTCCAGCCGCGAGGAGTCATTGCCCGCGATGGCCGGCAGCGGCGCCTGCATCTCGGCGGCGATGAGTTCGCGCAGCAACAGGCGGCCCGGCGTCAGCCGGTCGCGCGTCTCGCGCAGGGCAAAACCCAGTTTCGGGGCGATGG
>JBKHWA010000149.1:0-15559 GCA_046566765.1 Gammaproteobacteria bacterium | reverse complement strand
GAAACCCTAAATGTTTGCTAACCGGTACGCTGGTTCAGCCCTTGCGCTTCTTCTTCTCCGGCACCGGCAACGCCGCCAGGTCCACCCGCGTGTGCTGGGCGATGTTGCGGCGCACGTCGGCGGCGAGGATGCGACGGGTGTCGGCCTCGATCTGCAGCAGCGCGTCGGTGAACTCGATCCGCCCTTCCGCGTTGGCGCTGAACAGCCCCTCGTTCTTCAGCGTGCGGATGAAGTTGCGGATCACCGCCGCGTCGAAATATTCCGGCGAGTTGAAGGTGTAGAGGATCGCCGTGCGCTGGGCCACCAGCTGCGACAGTTTTTCCAGCTGCGTTTCGTCGAGCGTGCCGCTGCCGTGGGTGATCAGCAGCGAGATCACGATGTAGTAGCGCTCCAGCGTTTCGCGCGTGGCCTGCGCCAGCGTGCTGAGCTGGACGTATCCGAGGGTGTTCACCGTCGGTGACACCAGCCGGCCGTCTTCCAGCTGGTCGACCAGCCCGGCGGCGATGAAGAAATCGAGCAGCGCGTTGACCCGGTCCGGCACCTGGAAGCGGTTGTGGTGGGTGAACAGTTCGGAGCGCAGCGGCACGTTGATCTGGCTGGCAATGCCGATCAGCTGCTCGCGGCTCAGCGCGCGGTTCTGCAGCAGCAGGTTGGCCAGCAACGACGGCAGCGCGAACAGGTGCAGCACGTTGTTGCGGAAATAGGTGAGCGTCACCGAGCCGGCATCGTCCAGCCAGACGAGGTCGCCGAGCGCATGCTTGTAGCGCTGGAGGATCTTCATCTTTTCGCCGTGGGCGATGATCTCCTCCGGCGTCATGGCGGTGACGGTGATGTTCGGGCCGTACGGCACCTCGGCCAGCAGCCGCTGGTACAGCGCCAGCTGGTTGCGCAGCGTTTCCTCGTCCATCACCCGCTTGGGCGTGGCCAGCAGCACCAGGCTGAGCAGGTTCACCGGGTTGACGTCGGCGGCGTCGTTGATGCGGCGGTTGATGGTCAGCGCCAGCTTGTCGATGGCCGGCACGATCCAGCTGTCCTGGCCGTCCTCGCTGCTGCGGGTGCGCCAGTCCGGGGTGTGGCCGTCGAGGAAACTGCCGAGGTCCAGCGGGTTGCCGAAGTTCACGTGCACCTTGCCGAAGCGGTCAGACAGCTTGCCGCCGCGGCCGAACAGCCGGGCGACGGTCTCGAAGAAGCCGCCCAGCGATTCCTTTTTCTTCTGCTTGCCGTGCAGTTCCTCGATGTAGGAGCCGCTTTCCAGCACGCGCTCGTAGCCGATGTAGACCGGCACGAAGGCGATCGGCTTGGACGTATCGCGCAGGTAGCTGCGCACGGTCATCGCCAGCATGCCGGCACGCGGCTGCAGCAGCCTGCCGGTGCGGGAGCGGCCGCCCTCGATGAAGTACTCGATGGAAAAGCCGCGGGCGAACATCGAGTGCAGGTACTCGTTGAACACCGTCGAGTACAGCGGGTTGCCCTTGAAGCTGCGGCGCATGAAGAAGGCGCCGCCGCGGCGCAGGATCGGCCCCACCACCGGCATGTTCAGGTTGATGCCGGCGGCGATGTGCGGCGGCACCATGCCGTGGCGGTAGAGCAGGTAGGACAGCAACAGGTAATCGATGTGGCTGCGGTGGCAGGGCACGTAGACGATCTCGTGCGTCTTCGCCACCGAGGTCAGCTTGTCGACGTGGTTGACCTCGAGGCCGGCGTAGAGCTGGTTCCACAACCAGTTGAGCAGCCGCTCGAGGAAGCGGATCACCGTGTGGCTGTAGTCGGAGGCGATCTCGTTGGCGTATTCCCAGGCCGCCTCGGTGCTCTCCTCGACGGTGATGTTGCGTTCCTTCGCGTCGCGCTGGATGGCGGCCTTCACTTCCGGCGCGGCGATCAGCGCGTCGAGCAGCGTGCGGCGGTGGGAAAGATCGGGGCCGATCATCGCCTCGCGTTCGCGGCGGAAGTGCACGCGCAGCACGCGGCCGAGCTTGCGCGCGCTGCGCTCGGCGCCGATGCCCTCGGCCAGCAACTCGCGCAACATCACCGGCTGGCTGAACTGCACGTAGGTCTGGCGGCCGTTCACCAGGATCATGAACATTTTCTTCACCAGGCCGGAGGCCGACCAGGTATCCGACAGCAGGATGCGCAGCAGCGCTTTCTCGCGGTCCGGGCGGCGGCCCCAGTAGACCGAGACCGGCACGATCTGCACGTCGAGCTGCTTGTCCTGCTCGCCGGCGGCGAGCAGCCGCTCGATGCGTTGCGAGATGTACGGCACGCGGTAGCGGCCGAAGAACAGGCCGTCGGCGCGGGTGAGGCAGAAGAACCGGCGGTCGGCGCCGGTGCCGCGGATGTTGCCCGGCTTGGTCGGCGCCGGCAGGCCCAGCTTCAGGCACTCGTGCTCGACCACCAGCAGGTTGGACAGCGACTTGTCCTGCAGCGCGTAGACCACCGGCTTGCGCGGGTCGATGCCCAGCGTCGAGAAATCCTGCGGCAGCCGGTGGGTGCGCACCCAGATGAACAGCAGCTTGCGCAGGAAGAAGAGGAAAAAGCTGTCGAGGCCTAGCCAGCGTTTCATGGGGCGGTGGGCTTCCGGTCGTTATCGGGGAAGATCGGCCCGATCCGGGGTGGATTCCCGGTCGATGGCGACCGGTACGGGCCGACGCGCGTTCCCTGGCGGCGAGGGCGAAAGTCTAGGGAGTCGCCGCCGCAAGGTGCGCGCCGGCCCGGCGGGACGACGCTGACAGGTGTAACAGGGTATGTCGCGGCGGCGGCGGGGCCGGGCCGGGTGGCGCGCCCGGAAGGCGCTCAGGGCGCGGCGCCCGGACCCGGGCCGGAACCGTCGGGTGCGGGGCCGGCCAGCCAGGCCGACACCTCGCGCGTCACCGCCGACGGGCTGCGGGCCCAGCGGAAGTGGTCGGCACGGTCGCCGAGGTCATCGGCGGTGAGCAGCCGCCGGGTCACCCGGCCGGCGATGAACTTGTCGGTGACCGCCGTCATGGCCGCTTCCGGTGCGTAGGTGTCGTCGGCCATGCGCAACGACAGCACCGGTCCGCGGTAACGGGCGATGCCGGCCTCGAGGTCCTCGTCGAGGCCGCGCGCGCGGTAGCGGTTGTCGATGGCGAGGTCGCGCCAGTCGGCCATCAGCGTGCGCGCCTCGCGGCCACCGAAGCCGACGCGGTCGCCGGGGTAATAGCCCAGCAGCAGGTTGAGCGCCGGCACCAGTCGCACCAGCAGTTTCAGTTGCGAGCGGATGCGGCCGCGGAAGGCGCCGATCCACGGCGTGCCGCAGGCAGCGACGATCACGCCGTCGACGCGGTGCGGCAGCCGGCCGGCGGTGATCGCCGCGTAATGGCCGCCGAGGCTGTGGCCCATCAGGTACAGCGGCAGCCCGGGGGCGGTGTTGCCGACGTGGTCGAGCACGGCCGGGATGTCGTGCAGCAGCGCGTGGCGGAAACCGAAGTCGGTGCGACGCGACGGCCGCAGGCCGCTTTCACCATGCCCGCGTTGCTCGACCAGTGCGACGTTGAGCCCGGCTGCGCAAAGGTCCTGCGCCAGCGGCAGGTAGAAACGCGCGGCAACGCCGAGGGCCGCCATCAGCACGATATTGGCGCGCGGCTGCGCGGCGGCATGCCAGAACAGCGGCACACGGTAGCCGTCGCCGGCGTCGACCATCTGCAACTGGTAAGGAAGGGCGGGTGCGGCGGGGTCGGGGCTGCTCATCGGGCGCATCCTGGCGGGGTTTTCCCGGACGCGGAAAAGATTACCCTGTCGGCCGCCCGTGGATCACAAGGAGTCTTACCGATGCGCGCCATTGAACTCACCCGATTCGGCCTCGACGGCCTCACCGCCACCGAGCGCGCGCTGCCGGAGCCCGGCCACGGCGAGGTGCGGGTGAAACTCGGCGCCGCCTCGCTCAATTTCCACGACCTTGCCACCGTGCTCGGCATGGCCAACCCGCGGATGAAGTTGCCGTGCGTGGCGCTCTCCGACGGCGCCGGCACCATCGACGCGGTCGGTCCCGGCGTCACCGCGCGCAAGGCCGGCGAGCGCGTGAGCAGCACCTTCTTCCCGCGCTGGCAGGCCGGCGCGCCGACGCGCGCGAAGCTCTCATTCGTGCCGGGCGAGCACCTCGACGGCTGCCTCGCCGACTACGTGGTGCTGCCGGCCGACGGCGTGATGCCGGTGCCCGATCACCTGTCCGATCTCGAGGCAGCGACGCTGCCGTGCGCGGCACTCACCGCCTGGCGTGCGGTGGTGGTGGAGGCAAAGGTGAAGGCGGGCGACCGGGTGCTGCTGCAGGGCACCGGCGGCGTGTCGCTGTTCGCGCTGCAGTTCGCGAAGCTGCTGGGCGCGGAGACCATCATCACCTCCAGTTCCGACGAGAAGCTGGCGCGCGCGAAGGCGCTGGGCGCCGATCACCTCGTCAACTACAAGACGACGCCGCAGTGGGGCAAGCGCGCGCGGGAAATTACCGGTGGCGAGGGCGTCGACCTGGTGGTGGAAGTCGGCGGCTCGGGCACCTTCAACGAATCGCTGAACGCGCTGAAGATCGGCGGCCACATCAGCATGATCGGCGTGCTCACCGGCATCGCCGACATGATCCCGACGGCGAAGATCATGGCGATGAACGCGGCGGTGAAGGGCATCACCGTCGGTTCGCAGGAAGATTTCGCGGCGATGAACCGGGCGATCGCGCTGGCGAAGCTGAAGCCGGTGATCGGCGAGGTGCTGGGGTTTGGGGAGGCGAAGGAGGCGCTGGCGCTGATGCAGAGGGGCGGGCACTTCGGGAAGATTGCGCTGGATTTCGGGCGCTGAAGGTTTTGCCGTTGATCTTGCCCTGATCGCCCGCAGGGCGAAACGGGCGCAGCCTGGCACTACAGCAATATCAAGGGCGATTTTTGGTGCCAACTGACCGGCCTGTTACCGCTGCGCTCCCGTCCGCTCCGGGGTGACACGCCCCGCGGGCGGGAAGCTCGGACAGGGAGCGTCCACGATGCGTGCCAACTGACAACCTGACGTGCGCTCCCTGTCTGTCGCTTATGCCCGCGGAGCATGTCACCCCATCGCGTACTACGCGCATGGCAGCGCCGTGAAGGTGGCACCGATTCCGCTTTTGCTTTTCCTGCGAGAGCGCAGTCCGTCCTTCACACGGCGGGGTGCCGGTCCGGGGAGGCGGCCTGTGTCGAGGGAAGCGAGCAGGTGACCTTGCAAGCGGCAGGTTGGTCAAAGCGAGCGACGAGACACTCAGCCGCCGGAACGGACCGCCACCCCGCCGCCACGCTGAAGTACGCCACAAGCAAAGCCCGCTGTTGCCGTTACACCCTGCCAGGTCGCGCCTGTTCCGGCCTGCGGCCGGTCGCGGTGAGGAGCGGAATCAGAGCAGGTCTTCGATATCGGCCTGCGCCGGCACGTCATCCCAGAACGTACCGAGCGCGCCCATCGGTGTCCGGTGGCCGACGGCCTCCGTCCACAGCCGGTCCGAAACCGCCTGCATGATCTCGCCGGCGATCACGTCGAGGATCCGGTACTGCGCGTCGGGCTGCCAGCTGGCATCGATCGCGGTGAAATCGCGCAGCGCGGCGCGGGCGGCGGCGTAATCGCCGCTGTTGACCGCGGCCATTGCCCATACCACGTGGCCCAGCCGCACGCCGTCGCGCTTGCCGCGGGCAGCGACGCGGTGCAGCGTCGCCATCGGTGATTCCTTCAGCTCTGCCGGTGCCAGCATCGGTGCCACCTGCCACAGCGCCGCCTGCATCGCATCCGGCAGATCCCACCATTTCCGGCCGTTGATGCAGCGCGACTGGTAGATCGTCTTCGGGGCGATGTCGCGCGAGATATTGAGGAACTGGTTGGCCTGCGCGTCGTTCACCATCGCCTGCACGCCGGCAAGCAGGCCGACGATGTACACCAGCTCGTCGAAGTCGTTGCGGAACTTCGGGCACTTGCCCTCCGGCAGGTCACCGTACATTTTCTGGAAGCGCTGGTAGGCGAGCCGTTCGCGTTTTGCCGCGAGGATGTGCAGGCGCTTCTGGGCGATGCGCGCGTCCTGCGCCGGCACCGGCTGCTGCAGCCGCATGGCGCGCAGGAAGGCCAGTTCGTGTTCCAGGGCTTCCAGTTCGACGCAGACGCCGCTGGTGAGCAGGATCATCTCGCCGAGCTGGTCGACGTTGGTGCCTACAGTTTCAAAGCCGATCGCCGGCCCGGTGAAGGCAATTGCCGCGGCACAGCCGATGCCGAGGTCCTGGCCGGCCAGTTCGTGCGGGAAGATCTGCTTCTCGCCGAAGCGGAACAACTGGTCGCCGGCAATCTTGTACGGCGAGCAGCCCGCCAGCAGCGCCGCCGCCAGCACCGCGAGCAGCAGCGCGCCGCGCCGGACATGCCCGGACATCCCGGCCCGGGGCATGACGGCAGCGACAGGTGCGGCGCGGCGCAACGAGGTGGGCATGGTGCGACAGGATCCCGCTGGAACCGGCCCGCAGGTGCGGTGGCCGGGAAGCGACGGACTCTACCAAAAGCAGTGCCTGCCCACGTGGCCGCGGTGCCGCCACCCCGGCGAATCCGGCCAATCGCCGGTGGCCGGGAGACGCCGCTCAGCGTTGCGAAATTCGCGCGCCGCCCGGGAGGTAACGGCTGACCAGCCGGTCAAGTTCGCCGCTGGCGCGCCAGCGGGCCAGCAGGGCGTCCAGACGATCGGCAAAGGCGCTCTCGGCTGCCCGGAACCCGAGCAGCGTCGACTCCTCCAGCAGCGGGTTGGCAGCGGCGGCCAGGTCGTCGCCGCCGTAGCGGCGCTTCATCCAGGCGAACACCGGGCCGCTCATCACCGCCGCCAGGCAGTCGCCGTTGCGCAGCATCATCAGTTGCGCCTGCTCGGTCTTGGTCTTGCGCTGGATCAGCTGGCCATTCATCGCGAGCAGCGCCAGCGGCGGGTGCAGGTCGTCGGTGAGCACGCATAGCGGGCGATCGCGCAGGTCGGAGTTGCGACGGTAGGCGAGCGGTTGTTCGCGGGTCGACACCAGCACCGCCGGCGCCGAAAGGATCGGCGCCGATACCCGCAAAGCCTTCGCCGGCGCGCGGCTGACCTGGAAGAACAGCGCGACATCGGCGTGGTTGCTGGCCAGCGCCTCGTTCGCTTTTTCCCGCGGCAGGAATTCGTAGCGTACGGCGCGCCCGTCCTGCTTCGCGGCGGCGTTGACCAGTTCGACGACGATGCCGGTGGGCTGCTGGGCGCCCGGCGGCAGGAAGATGAACGGGGCGAGGCCGCCGTCCGGGAAGTGCACGCGCAGCGGCCGCTCGGCGGCGGAGGCGGTGGCGGCGAATGCGAGGGCGCTGGTGACGGCGCCAACGAAAGAGAGGACGGCGAGCAGGCGGGGCAGCAACGGGCGCATGACGGTTCTCGGCAATGAGGCTTCCGGCCGGTGATGCGCGTCCTGCGTGGCCGCCAGTGTGGGTGGGCGATGTTGCAGCCGGGTGACAGCAGGGACCCCGGTACGTTGCGAACCGGGCGATGTTGGCGGCACCGGGCGTCGTGGCATGAGCGGCGCAGCGGCATGGTCGGGGCCCCGGCCCGGAAAATTTTTTCCCGGCCGTTAACCCGTTTCCGCCGCGGCCGACGTTTACCCCTGCGTACCCACTACGCCCACGGAGGCAAACGTCATGAAAAAGGAAATCCCCAACCCCGTAGTTCCCACCCTGCGCCGCTCGGTGCTGGCGATGTCGATCGTGCTGGCGGCCTGCGTGTCCGATCGCGACCTCGTCGAGCAACCCGCGGACGGGCCAGTGTCGCCGGACGCCGTGCAGGAGGTACCGCCGCCGCAGGTCACGCCGCAGCGGGTGACGGTACCGACGGTGATCGAGCAGGCCGCGGTCAACGCGCCGGCGGAAATGGAAGCGAAAGCCGAGGCGCTCGCCGACCAGTCCGCGCGCAGCCGGTCGACGCTGCGCAAGGAAGCCGCGCAGGTGGTCGGCGCCGCCGCGCCGGCGCTGGAATCGAAATCGACGGGCATGCCGATGGCCGCCGGTGCATACGCCGAGGCCGATGCCTATACGTCGATGCCGGCACCGATGCCGGCGCCGTTCGCGCAGGCGAACAACACCGAGCGCTACCAGCACCTGGCCGACAACGCGGTGAAACAGGTTGCGAGCGAACCGGTGTCGACGTTCAGCCTGGACGTCGACACCGGCAGCTACTCCAACGTGCGCCGCTTCCTGGCGCAGGGCCAGTTGCCGCCGCAGGACGCGGTGCGGGTCGAGGAACTGGTGAACTATTTCCCGTACAGCTACGGCGAGGCGCGCGGCGAGCACCCGTTCGCGGTCGGCACCGAGCTGGCGCCGTGTCCGTGGAATCCCGGCCACTGGCTGCTGCGCGTGTCGGTGAAGGCCGATGAAGTCGCGGCGCGGGAAATGCCGCCGGCCAACCTCGTGTTCCTGGTCGACGTCTCCGGCTCGATGGACGATCCGGCGAAACTGCCGCTGCTGAAATCGTCGCTGAAACTGCTGGTCGACCAGTTGCGCGCCGAGGACCGGGTGTCGCTGGTGGTCTACGCCGGCCGCGAAGCGGTGGTGCTGGAACCGACTGCCGGCAGCGAGCGCGAGAAGATCCGCCGCGCGATCGACAACCTCAGCGCCGGCGGCTCCACCGCCGGTGAAGCCGGCATCCGCCTGGCCTACCGCATGGCGAAGTCGGGCTACATCAAGGGCGGCATCAACCGCGTGCTGATCGCCACCGACGGCGACTTCAACGTCGGCCTCACCGATTTCGAGGCGCTGAAGGACCTGGTCGAGCGCGAGCGCGAATCCGGCGTGCAGTTTTCCTCGCTCGGTTTCGGCACCGGCAACTACAACGAACAGTTGATGGAACAACTGGCGGACGCCGGCAACGGCAGCTACGGCTACATCGACACGCTGCAGGAAGGCCGCAAGGTGCTGGTCGACCAGGTGCGCTCGACGCTGGTGACGGTGGCGAAGGACGTGAAGGTGCAGGTCGAGTTCAATCCGCAGGCGGTGGGCGAGTACCGGTTGATCGGCTACGAGAACCGCGTGCTGGCGCGCGAGGATTTCAACAACGACAAGGTCGATGCCGGCGACGTCGGTGCCGGCGCCACGGTGACGGCGCTGTACGAGATCACGCCGGCCGGCGGCGCGGCGACGGTCGACCCGCTGCGCTACGGCGCCGGCAAGCAGCCGGAAGTGACGATCCAGCATCGGCGCGATCCTGCCGACGCCGAGATCGCCTTCGTGAAACTGCGCTACAAGCAGCCGGACGGCAGCACCAGCAAGCTGGTGACCCTGCCGGTGGCACGCGGCGCGCTGAAGCCCTCGTTCGACAAGGCCAGCGACGACCTGCGCTTCGCCGCCGCGGTGGCCGGCTTCGGCCAGTTGCTGCGCGGCGGCAAGTACACCGGCCACTGGACGTACGACGACGTGCTGCAGCTGGCGAACGGTGCCCGCGGCAAGGACGAGTTCGGCTACCGCGCCGAGTTCACCGGCCTGGTGCGGATGGCGAAGACGCTCGGCGGCTCGTGACTCTGCTACCTTAAGGGCGCGCCGGGACCGGCCCGGCGCGCCCCGCGGGTAGCGCATGAACGACGCCACGATCATCTCCGACGAGCAACTGATGCTGGATTTCCAGCAAGGGGATGCGCGCGCGTTCGAGACGCTCTATCGCCGCTACCGCGGCACGTTGTACCGCTTCCTCGTCCGCCAGGCGGGCAATGCCGCCGCCGGCGACGAGTTGTACCAGGACGTGTGGATGACGGTGGTGAACCAGCGCGAACGCTGGCAGCCCACCGCCTCGCTGAAAACGTATCTCTACCGGATCGCCCACTCGCGCATCGTCGATCACTTCCGCAGGCAGGGCCGCGAGCGCGGCTTCGTGGTGATGTCGCTCGATGCCGACGACGCGCCCGAACCGGCCTGCCCGGCGGCCGCCGCCGACAGCGCCTGGAAGCAGCAGGCCACCGCCGAAGCGGTGCGTCGCTGCCTCGAGGCGCTGCCGCCGGAACAGCGCGAGGCGTTCCTGCTGAAGGAAGAATCGGAACTGGCGCTGGCCGATATTGCCGAGGCGATCGGGGTCGGCGCGGAAACGGTGAAGAGTCGCGTGCGCTATGCCATCGCGCGGTTGCGCCTCTGTCTCGCGGAGTGGATATGAGCAGCCCGGCCGACGATTTCCCGGAAGACGAGACCAACGCCCGCCTGCGGGCGCTGTATCGCCAGTTGCCCGCCGATGAACCGTCGGCGGCCACCGACGACGCCATCCTCGCCGCGGCGCGCCGCGCCACGAAAAGCGGCCCGGCGGCGGTGCCCTGGACCCGTCGCTGGCGCGTGCCGCTGGCCGCGGCCGCCACGCTGCTGCTGGCGTTCGGCATCCTGCTGCAGATGCCGACGCAGCGCACGGTGGTGCAGGATGCATTCCACGAACAGCAGGCGCTTGATGAAAAGTCGTCGATGAATGCCGAACCGTCGGTGGTGGCCGCCGCGCCGCCGGCGGAGATCGCCGCGGACGCCGGGCCACCCGCAGAATCCGTGCCGCAGCAACGTGCGCCGGAATCGTTGGCAAAGGAGAAACGCGAGTTCGCCGCAGTGCCGTCGCCGGCGCCGGCGAAAAAATCCGTCACCGCGGCGAAAGCAGCAGCGGAGCCGGCGGCGGAACTTGCCGACGCCGACGACGCCGAGGCCACCGGATCCGGTTCGGCGTCCGCATCCGGCGCCATCGCCGCGGCCGCGGAAACGAGGGCGGAGATGGAAACCGACACCGCCGACGCGCTGGCCGGCGCGCAACAACAGCAAGCCGAGTCGGCCCGCGAGCGCATGGTCGCCGAGGCAAAAGCAGAAGTGGCCGCCGCTTCCAGTTCGAAGTCGCTGCGCAACGCGCCGTCGGCCCCGGTCGCGGCTGCCGCGCCGCCGCCGGCGCCGGCAGCGCTGCAGCCACGCGGCGCGCCCTGGCCGTTCGGGCTGGTGCCGACGCTGGCGCCGGACACCGCCTGCGCCCGGCTCATCCAGGAAAGCGGCGGCGATTGCCGCGCGCGCATCGTCTCCGGCGGCCTCGAGTTGCGCCTCACCGGCGGCGACAACCAGTGGCTGTACCGCCTGCGCGACTCGCTGGCCGAACTCGGCTGGCAGGAAGCACCCGGCGTGCCCGCCGACAGCGGTCGCTACAGCCGCCGCACCACTGCCGGCATCGAGCGCTTCGAGTGGAGCCCGCAGTCCGGCGCGCTGGTGCTGAAACTGCTGGCCGCGGACTGACCGCTGCCACCCGTCAGCCCGGCGGAATCCCTTCAGCCAATACGTATGGCCGGTCGTTCCCCGGCCTGACACCTTCGATAGCGGGTGGACGGACCGGCCAACCCGACCATTGCCTCAGGTCATTGTTTGTCAGGGACCGGGACGGCATTGTCCGCAGGAACCGACGGGTCTTGACCGGTCGGTCACGCACCCCCGAACCACCGAGGAGCCACCACCATGACCGCATCGAACCAGCCCGCCGCTGCCGCCGACCAGCGCTTCATTTCCGAAAAGGAATTCCGGGCCTGGGTCGAGAAGGCGGTGGATCACTCGGTCGACCCGGTGGCCGGCATCTACGGCCCCGACTCGATGATGTGGAAGGTCGGCCGCGAGTTCATCAGCTTCCTCGGCGCCGGCCGCGCCGTGCTTTTGCAACTGGCGCATCCCTGGGTCGCCAACGCCATCGACCAGCACTCGCAGACGCGCACCGACCCGCTCGGCCGCGGCCGCCGCACCTTCATCAACGTGTTCACCATGGTGTTCGGCAGCACCGACCAGGTGATGCGCGCCGCCAACACCGTCTACCAGATGCACGCGAAGATCCAGGGCACGCTGCCGGAAGAATCCGGCGCCTTCGGCAAGGACTCGTATTACCAGGCCAACGAAGTCGGCGCGATGCTGTGGGTGCATGCCACGCTGTGGGACACCCAGATCAGGATGTATGAAATGGTCTACGGCCCGCTGAGCACGAAGGATCGCGAGCAGTACTACCAGGAAACGAAACTGTTCGCCTACCTGTTCGGCATCCCGGAAGCGGCGATCCCGAAGGACTGGAACGCGTTCCAGCAATACATGGAGACCATGCTCAATTCCGACCAGATCGTGGCGCGCCGCGTCGGCCGCGAAATGGGCGACATGGTGTTCAACCTCGGCGGCCCGCTGCAGCCGGCGCTGTCGTGGCTGAAGCTGATGACCGCGTTCATGCTCACGCCGCGCCTCGCGCGCGAATTCGGCCTGCCGGACGACACCCCGGCCAACCGCCGCAAGTACGACCGCGGCCTGAAACTCGTGCGCGCCGTCTACACCCGCCTGCCGGAGCGCGTGCGCGTCATCCCGAGTTACATCGAGGCGCAGCGCCGCCTCGCCGGCAAGGAACACGCCGACCTGCTCACCCAGGGCTTCAACCGCCTGCTGCTGGGCCAGCGCGAACTGGTCAGCGCCGGCGCCTGAAACCCGTCCCCGGGGCAGGCTGCCCAGTCGCCCCGGGGGCCGTTTATAGTCGTGTCAGCCCGGGCCCGTCGGCCCGGTACCGGATCGAGGTAGCAACGGCATGACGGCACCACGCTTCATCAACGAAACCGAGTTCCGCGGCTGGGTCGAGCACGCGCTCAACCGCAGCGTCAAACCGGTCGAGGGCATCTACGGCCCGGACTCGATGATGTGGCAGATGAGCCGCGAAACCATCGGCTTCTTCGGCGGCGGCCGCGCTGCGCTGCTGCAACTGGCGCATCCCTGGGTCGCCAACGCCGTCGACCAGCACTCGGCCACCCGCGACGACCCGCTCGGCCGCTTCCGTCGCACCTTCATCAACGTGTTCACCATGATCTACGGCAGCACCGACCAGGTGATGCGCGTGGCCAACAGCGTCCACCATATCCACCAGAAGATTTCCGGCTCGCTGCCGGAGGAATCCGGCGCCTTCGCCAAGGGCTCGCAGTACGAGGCCAACGAGGTCGGCGCCATGATGTGGGTGCACGCCACGCTGTGGGACACCCAGGTGCGCATGCACGAACTCGTCTTCCCGGCGCTCACCCGCGACGAAAAGGAGCGCTTCTACCAGGAGACGAAACTGTTCGCCTACCTGTTCGGCATTCCCGATGACGCGCTGCCGCCCGACTGGGGCTCGTTCCAGGAATACATGGACCGCATGTACGCCTCCGACGAACTGGTCGCGCGCCGCGTCGGCCGCGAAATGGGCGACATGATTTTCAACTTCAACGGCCCGATCAGGCCGGCGCTGAAATGGCTCAGGGTCATGACCGCGTACATGATGCCGCCGCGCCTGCGCGACGAATTCGGCCTGCCGCCGGACACCGCGCTCAACCGCCGCATCTACGACAGCGGGCTGGCGATGGTGCGCACCGTTTACCCGCTGCTGCCGGACCGCGTCCGCTACGTACCGAGTTACCACGAAGCGTTGCGTCGCATCGGCGGCAAGGACAACGCCGACCTCGTCACCCAGGGGCTCAACCTCGCCTGGCTCGGCCAGCGTGAACTGGTGAGCGCCGGCGCCTGATCGCAACGAAACACCCGGAGATCTCCATGAGTGCACATATCGAGCCGGTCACGCCTGCGCTGTTCGACGCGCAGATCGAGCGCCTGCGCCGCGAATGCCGCGACCCGCAGCTCGGCGTGTTCGGCCCCGGCTCGATGATGTGGGAGATCAACAAGTACCCGTTTGCCGCCATGCAGGGTGCGGGGCGGGCGCTGCTGCTGCAGATCGCGCACCCGTGGATCACCAATGCCATCGACGAACACTCGAAAACGCGCGAAGACCCGGTCGGCCGCGGCAACCGCACCTTCACGCATGTCGGCCGCATGGTGTTCGGCAGCCTCGACCAGGCCATCGAATCGGCGTACCAGGTGTATCACCTGCACAGCCAGATCCGCGGCAAGCTGGTCGCCGGGTCGAAGAACTCGCCGGCCGGCAGCGACTACCTCGCCAACGAAGTGCAGGCGGCGGTATGGGTGCACGCCACCCTGTGGGACACCTCGGCGATGATGTACGAAATGTTCGTGCGCCCGCTCAGCCATGACGAGAAAGAGCGCTACTACCAGGAAACGCGTCGCTTCGCGTGGATGTTCGGCATCCCGGACGAAGCGCTGCCGAAGGACTGGGACGACTTCATGGCCTACAACCGGCGCATGTGGGAGGGCGACGAGCTGCAGGTCAACGCCAACACGAAGGAACTCGCCGGCTTCCTGTTCAAGCCCAAGCAGAAGTACCCGCGCGCCGGCATGAAGTGGATCACCCTCGTCAGCGCCGTCACCATGCCGGAAAAAGTCGGCAAGGCCTTCGGCCTGGTCAACGACGAGAAGACCCGCCGCCGCGTCGAGCGCGTGGCGAAGGTCGTGCGCGCCGCCCACCGCTATGCGCCGGAGCGGTTGATGCTCAACCCCACCTACGTCGAGGCGCAGGCCCGGTTGGCCGGCCGCCGCGCCGACTGGCTCACCCGTCGCCTGCAGAAGGTCGCGCTCGGGCGCGAGGAACTGGTTGGCATCGAGGGCTGATGCCGCTGGCCGCGGCGTTGCCGCGTTAAACCGGCGCGTTGCTGCGCTAAGATGCGGCCTCCGCGACGGAGGCCGCCCATGACCACCCTGTACCAGTACGAACTGTCCCCCTTCTGCGACAAGGTCCGTCGCGTCCTGCACGCCAAGGGCGTCGACTACCGCGTACAGGAAGTCACCATCAAGGACACCCTCGGCGGCCGCCTCAAGGAGTTGTCCCCGGCTGCCAAGTTGCCGGTGCTCGACATCGAGGGCGAGCGCATCGCCGATTCCACCGACATCTGCCGCTTCCTCGAGGCCCGCTTCCCCGAGCCTCGCCTCATGCCGGCCGACCCGCGCGAACAGGCGCTGGTGCATTTCTTCGAGGACTGGGCCGACGAATCGCTGTACTTCATCGAGATGCACCTGCGCTTCACCCTGCCGCACAACGCCGAGCGCTGGGTGCCTGAGGCGAGCAAGTTCGACGGTGCCATCCTGCGCCGCATCGCAAAATTCGCGCTGCCGCGCGAGATGCTCAAGACCACCCGTGCCCAAGGCACCGGCCGCAAGCCGGTCGAAACCATCAAGCGCGACCTCGACCGCCACTTCCAGATGCTCAACCAGTGGCTCACCGGCCGCGACTGGCTGGTAGGCGAGGGGCTGTCGCTGGCCGACATCGCTGTTTTCGTACAACTCGACTGCATCGCCGGCACCAGCGAAGGCCAGGACCTCATGCGCGGCTACGACAACGTGCGCCGCTGGATGGACCGGGTGGACGCAGCCACCGCGAAGCCGGCGACCGGACAGGCCTGAGGCCGCCGCGATCCGCGGGATCTGGATGAAGCGCGACAGGGAGGTCGCAGATGGACCGGCAGAATCCAATTCACTGAAACGACACTGCGCGGGCCGCTGCGGGTTTCGTATTTCGTGCCCGGAAGGGGACAAATACGACATGTCGCTTTCTATGGGCTGATCGGACGACGTGTTTCCTGGGTGGCCCCGCAGGAGAAACAAAGGGTTGCGCCAACTCCGCCGGATTAGGCCTCACCTTCGACGCAATTAATTTCCGCCATTTCCGGAACCTATT
>JBKHWA010000148.1:0-2379 GCA_046566765.1 Gammaproteobacteria bacterium | reverse complement strand
AGCAGCGCGGCGGAGGCGTCGGTGGCGCGGCGGTTGTCCCAGTGCGCGGCGAACACGTCGAGGCGCTCGTCGCCGTCGGCGTCGCCGATGGCGATGCCGAAGGTGTTGTTCGCCATGTAGATCGCCTGCAGCAGGCTGTAGCCGTCGTCGATGTTGCCGGCGAGCACCTGCATCAGGCCCGGGCGCATGTTGCCGAGCAGGATTTCCGGCTGGTAATCGCCGTCGAGGTCGGCGATGGCCGGGCCGGTCAGCCGGCTGCCGGTGAGCGCGTCGAGATTGGCCGCCAGCGTGTAGCCGGTGCCGTCGTCGTTGCGGTAAACCAGCGTGCCCTGCGCCTCGCCGCCGGTGAATACCAGGTCGTGGTCGCAATCGCCGTCGAGGTCGGCGGCGGCGACGCCACCGGACTGCAGCGCGTCTTCCAGCGTCGGCTCCAGCCAGGTCAGCAGCGAGAACGCGTGCGTGTGGGTGATACCGAGCGCGGCGGTACTGTCGTTGAAGCCGCCGCCGGATGCCGTTCCACCGACGCGATCCACGCACAGCGAGCGGCCGGCAAGGAACACCGACGCGTGCGCCGGGTCGCCGTTGCCGGAACCGCCACCGCTGCCGCCGGGGCCGCTGCCGCTGCCGGGCGGGCCGTTGAACACGTCGAGCGGGTCGAACGGCCGGCCGGCGTCGGGATCGCTGCCGCGCACGAACTGGTTGCCATCCGGATCGTCGGCCGGTGTCGGCACCCAGCGCTCGAGGCAGGCGTTGTTGCCGGCGCAACTGTCGGTGAGTGCGTGCAGGAAAGCGACCAGGTCGGCGCGCTGGCCGGCGGTGAGGTTGACTGCCGGCAGTTGCGGATCGAGGCGCAGGACGGTCTTCGCCTCGTCGACGTACAGCGCCTCGGTGGAGAGTGCCGATGCCTGCGGGTAATTGACGGTGTCGTTGATGAACTGGTCGAGCGTCGACAGCGTGAAATCGAACAGCGCCGCCGCGGTTGGCGTGTCGAGATGGTAGGCGACCACTTCGTCCAGCGTGTCGAAGGTACCGGCGTGGCCGTACGGGGCGGTGAGTGCCACGTTCAGCAGCGACGGCGTGCGGAAGCGGAACAGGTTCTCCGGGTCCTGAACCACGGCGTAACGCCCGAGGTCGCGGCGGTCGACGCGCTTGCCGCGGCCGATCTGCGGGAAGCCGACGGCGCGGAATTCCTCGTCGGTGAAGTGCGCGCCGGAATGGCAGCGGGCACAGCCGGCACCGTTGTCGGCGGGATCGCGGTAGAAAATCTGCGCGCCCCGCTTCGCCGCGTCGGAGATCGCGTTGTCGTTGCCGGCCATGAACGCCTGCCAGGGCGTGTCGACGAACAGCTGGCTGCGTTCGTAGGCGGCAATCGCGCGGGCGACATTTTCGTAGGTGACGTACGACGACACCGGGTCGCCGGCGCCGTAGCCGAAGGCATCGCGGAACAGCGCCGGCCAGTCGTTGCGCGGCATGTGGTCGGGGTCTGCCTCGCCGCGCAGGCGTGCCACCAGTCGCGCACGCACGTCGGCGTTGGTCAGCAGGTTGCTGAAGCGGTGGCGGCCGCGCATCTCGTTGGTGCTGGTGACCGGGAACAGCGCCTGCGTTTCCAGCAGGCCGAAATCGGCCGGCAGCGTGATGTCCTCGATGGCCAGTTCGCTGTCGGTGGTGCGCATCCGCTGGCCCATGCCGCCGGCAACCTCGGCAGCGTCGAGGATGAACACGCGGCCGTCATGGAACATCGCGCGGTTGTACAGCGCGACGTTGAAGATGGTTTGGGCGTTGCGCGGCACGTTCGGGCCGCCGTCGGCCTGCGGATCGCGGTCGCGCAGCGCGTCGAGCCGGCGGCCGGGACCGAGGAATGCCGGCGTCACCGCGTCGACGCCAACCGACAGCGACAGCGCGTCGCCGCCACCGAGGTCCGGCATGTGGCAACTGGCGCAGGCAACGTCGAAATCGCCGCTCAGCGTCGTCGAGAAGAACAGTTGCATGCCGAGTTTCGCCACCGGCTCCTCCGGCGCCGGCACGCTGGTCGACAGCGCCGGGTCGTTGGGGTCGTAGAACGCCGATGCCGCCAGCCGCACATCGGCGGCGGTAACGGCCGGCGCGACGCTGGTGGGGCGAGGGGGGTCCGATTCGTCGCTGCAGCCGGCGAGCGCGAGCACGGCCAGCATGGCCGCGGCGGCGGGGAGGGCGGTGGAACGGCGGAGCGGATGGCGCGGTACGCACGGCATGGCGGATCAGTCCTTGTGGCATGGGGCTGCGGAATCCGTCCGCAGGATGGCCGCGATGCGTGCACCGGGGTCCCCGGCATCGTAGCGGCCAATTGGGCGCGCCCGCCAATTCCGGCCCCTCCAGCGGCAGGTGCCGGGCGGTGACCGG
>JBKHWA010000147.1:0-7101 GCA_046566765.1 Gammaproteobacteria bacterium | reverse complement strand
CTTCAGCCACTTCGTCAGGTCGTCGAGGTAGGTGTAGATCACCGGCACCACCACCAGCGTCAGCAGCGTCGAGGTGATGATGCCGCCGATGATCGCGTGCGCCATCGGCGCCCGCTGCTCGGCGCCGGTGCCCAGGCCCAGTGCCAGCGGCACCATGCCCATCACCATTGCCGCGGTGGTCATCAGGATCGGCCGCAGCCGGGTGCGGCCGGCCTGCATGATCGCCTCGGTACGTTCCATGCCGTTCTCGGTTGCCACCTTGATGAAGTCGATCAGCAGGATCGCGTTCTTGGTGACCAGGCCCATCAGCATCACGATGCCGATGATCGAGAAGATATTCAGCGTGCCGCGGAACAGGAACAGAGCCAGGAACACGCCGATCAGCGACAGCGGCAGCGAGGTCATGATCGCGATCGGGTGCAGGAAGCTGTTGAACTGCGAGCCGAGCACCATGTAGATGAAGATCACCGCCAGCGCGATGGCGATGCCGGCGTAGTAGATCGACTCCTGCATGTCGCGGTTCTGGCCCTCGACCTCGAACCGGTATCCGGGCGGCAGCTCGCGCGTCATCTCCGCCATGACCCTGTTGATGTCGGCGCCGACGTCGCCGGCGGCACGGCCCTGCACGTTGGCCTGTACCAGGATCTCGCGCGAGAGATTGCGGCGCTTGATCTGCGCCGCGCCCCAGCCTTCCTCGATGGTGGTGACCTGTGACAGCGGCACCATCCGCGGCGCGCCGGTGGCAGGGTCGACCACGCTGCTGGCGAACCAGAGGTTGTCGAGGTGGCCGGCAGAGCCGCGCGCCGACAGCGGCAACTGCACGCTGACGTCGTAGGTCTCGCCGTCCTCGGCGTTCCAGGTGGCGATGGCGTCGCCGGCGAGGAACGGCCGCAGCGCGCTGCCGATGGTGCCGACGCTGAGGCCGAGGTCGGCGGCGCGGTCGCGGTCGACGATCACGTCGAAACTCGGGCGCGGCGCCTTGCGCGAGGACTCGATATCGACCAGCCCGGGGATCTTCGACAGCCGGGCGACGAACTCGTCGTTGATGCGCTCCAGTTCGCGCAGGTCGCTGCCCTGGATCGACAGCATGATCGGCTTCATGCCGCCGGATACCGACTCGGTGGCTGCCGCCACCGACTTGATGTCGATGCCGCCGACCTGCACCAGTTCCCGCCGGAACTGCGCCACCAGTTGCTTCTGGCTGAGTTTCCGCTCGTCCTTCGGCTTGAGCACGACCTGGATGGTGGCCTCGTGCTTGCCCGATTCGAAGCCGACGGCACCGTTGATCGAGGCGTAGGTGGTGATGACCTCGTCGTGCGCCCGGACGATGTCGTCGACCTGCAGCACCTTCTGCTCGGTATAGCCGAGGCTGGAGCCGATCGGCGTGGAGAACTTCACCACGATCCGCGACAGGTCCGGCTCCGGCACGAACTCCTTGCCGATGAAGTTGACCAGCGCGAAGGCGATGAACAGGCTGCCGACGGCGATGCCGAGGGTGGACTTGCGGTGCGCCAGCGCCCAGCCGATCAGCCGGGTGTAGAAATCGCCGAGCCGTTCCAGTTGCTCGCCGAACCAGTCGAGGAAGCGGGCAATGCGGTTCTGGCTGCGCTGGCCGTGCACGTGCGGGTCGTGCCAGACCGAGGACAGCATCGGGTCGAGGGTGAAGCTCACGAACATCGACAGCAGCACCGCGCAGGTGACGGTGACGCCGAACTGGAAGAAGAACTTGCCGATGATGCCGCCCATGAACGCCACCGGCAGGAGCACGGCGACGATCGACAGCGTGGTGGCCAGCACCGCCAGGCCGATTTCCCTGGTGCCGTCGAGCGCGGCGGTGCGCGGGTCCTTGCCCATGGCGCCGTGGCGGACGATGTTCTCGCGCACGACGATGGCGTCGTCGACCAGCAGGCCGATGCACAGCGACATCGCCATCAGCGTCATCATGTTGATGGTGAAGTCGAACACGTACAGGCCGAACACGGTACCCAGCAGCGAGATCGGCAGCGTGAGGCCGGTGATCACCGTGCTGCGCCAGGAGCCGAGGAACAGCAGCACGATCAGCACCGCCAGGATCGCGCCCTCGAGCAGCGTTTTCTTCACGTCGTCCAGCGAGGCGCGGATGGTGACCGAGCTGTCGGCGACGATGGTCATCTGCGTGCCGGCCGGCAGGTCCTTGCGAATGGTGTCGAGCGCGGCACGGGCAGCGTCCGCCACGTCGATGGTGTTGGCGCCGGAGATCTTCACCACGTCCAGCGCCACCGCGCGCCGGCCGTTGACCAGCGCGGTGGAGGCCAGTTCCTGTTCGCCGTCGATCACGTCGGCAACGTCGCCGAGGTGCACCAGGTTGCCGTTGCGGGCGCCGACCACGATGCGCTCGAAGTCCGCGGCGCGCTTGATCCGGGCCTTCACCTGCACGATCTGTTCGCGGTTGTCGAACTCGACGGCACCGGCCGGCAGGTCCTGGTTGTCGGCGCGGATCGCCGCGATCAGCTGGTCGATGCCGATCGAACGCGAGAGCAGGTCGGCCGGCCGCGGCAGGATGCGGATTTCCCGCTTCACGCCGCCGACCAGGTCGACCTTGCCGACGCCGGGAATCACCTGCAGCCGCTTGAGCACGCGCTGGTCGACGAAGGTGGTGAGCTCGCGCGGCGGCAGGGTGTCGCTGGTGAACGCGACCGACAGCACCGGCGTCGAGCCGGGGTTCCAGCGCTGCACCACCGGCTCCTCGACTTCGTCGCGGAAGGTGGTCTTCACCAGCGCGACCTTGTCGCGCACGTCCTGCACCGCGGTGCCGGGGTCGACCGACAGGTGGAACTCGACGATCACCAGCGACTGGCTCTCGAACGAGGTCGAGAACACGCGCTTGATGCCGTTGACGGTGTTGACCGAGTCCTCGATCTTCTTCGTGATGTCGCTTTCCATCGACTCCGGCGAGGCGCCGGGCCAGGTGGTGGTGATCACCACGAACGGCATCTCGACGTTGGGGAATTCCTCGACCGACAACGACTTGAACGAGAAGGCGCCGACTACCATCAGCGCCAGCATCATCATCGCGGCGAAGACGGGGTTGTTGACGCTGATGCGGGTCAGCAGCATGCGGTGTGCTCCCTGGTCCCGGTGGCGTCAGCGCGGCGCGGCGACGGTGACCGGCGTGCCGGGCGTGCGCAGGCCGATCTGCGCCAGCACCACCTGCTCGCCGGCGGCCACGCCCTGTTTCACCTCGACCAGGCCGGTGCCGCCGTCCTGGATGCCGAGCGTCACCGGTTGCAGCGCGAGCTTGCCGTCGCGGATAAGCCAGACGTGGTCGTTGCCGGCGACCTGGCGCACGGCAGCGGCGGGGATGCGCAGCGCATCCTTGCGGGAGGCGCCGGCGGCGATGCGGCCGCTGGCGAACATGCCGCCGCGCAGCGCGCCGTCGGTGTTGGCGACGCGCGCGTAGACGGTGATGGTGCGGGCGCCGCTGGTGGCCATCGGGTTGACGCGGGCGACGCGGCCGCGGAATTCACGGTCGCCGAGGCCGTCGACGGTGAAGCGGACCTCACTGCCGACTTTCACCTGTGGCACGTCGCGGGCGGGAATCGCTGCCGCCAGTTCCAGTTCCGACAAGTTCACCAGCGTGACCAGGGTTTGCCCCGGCGCGACGCGGGTGCCCGGCTCGACGAGGCGCTCGGCGACGATGCCGGCGATCGGCGCGGTGACACCGGCGTCGGCCAGCGCCTTGCGTGCCATGTCGACCGCGGCCTCCTGCACCTTTTTGCTGGCGCGCCGGAACTCGGTTTCACCCTGCGCCGTTGCCCAGTCGACTTCCGACAGGTATTTCTTCTCGTACAACTCTTTCTTGCGCCTTTCGTACGCTTCCACCAGCTTCAGTTCGACATCGGCGCTGTGCAGCTGCGCTTCCGCCTGCGCCAGCTGGGCGCGCAGGTCGGCAGTGTCCTGCTGCACCAGCAACTGGCCGCGATGCACGGTTTCGCCGGCGCGCACCGGCACCGCGTTGACGACGCCGCCGACGCGGGCGTTGACGCTGGTGCGCGTCACCGGGTCCAGCGTGCCGGTCACGCGGATGCCGCCGGAGACGCTGCCCTGGCTCACCGTCACCACGTCGGCCGGAACCAGCAGCAGTGGCTGGTTGCCCGCGGCGGCGGCGTCGGGCAGGGCTGCCTCCTTGCCGTCGCCGCCGCGCAGGAAGAACAGCGCGACGATCACCGCGCCGGTGGCGGCGAGGCCAATGCGGACGCGCTTGTTGTGCAGGTCGATCATGGATGACTCCTGGTTAATCTCTTGGTGGCGGCGTGGCCGGCACGATGCCGCGGTAGAGCAGGTCGACGATGCCGTCGACGCGGGCGTCCAGGTCCATCTGCGGGTCGACGATCCATCCGAGCAGCACGCCGTCGAACAGTGCAGTCCAGAAAAACGCGAGTTCGCGCGGGTCCTGGTCCTTCGGGCCGAGGCCGGCGTCCTGCATGAAGGTGATGTAGCTCGCCACCACCGCCAGGCTGGTGGCGCGGAATTCGGCGAGGCGTACGCGCAGTTCCTCGTCGCGCGCCTGGCCGATGAACTCGAGAAAAAGATGCGGCCAGTCCGGGTCGGCACGCAGCCGCGCGAAATTGGCCTTCAGCAGCATCGTCAGCGCCAGCCGCGGGTCCGCGGTCTGCGCGGCGACCCGCAGCTCTTCCGGCACCGGCGCGGTGTTCTGCGCGAACTTGTGGTCGAGCAGGGCGAAGAACAGGTCGTTCTTGCTGCGGAAGTGCCAGTAGATGGCGCCCTTGGTCAGGCCGGCGTCCTGCGCCACGCCATCGAGGCTGGCGGCCCGGTAGCCCTTGCGCGCGAACACCCGCCCGGCGGCGGCGAGGATGCGGTCGCGGGTATCGGCCGTGGGTGCGGAGGGGGTTTCGGAGCCTGACATACCGGCCAGTATCTAACATACCCGTCAGTATGGCGCCATGGCCCGGGCGTCAGCGGGTGGCGAGACCCTGCAGCAATTGCTCGAGGTCGGCGGCGCGCCGGCGCAGGTCGGCGCCGGTCGGTGGCGGGAAACTGCACAGGCAGCCAATGAAGCCGAACAGCAGCGCCTCGGCATAGAAGCGTGCGCGGGCCGCCTCGCCGGTGAGTGCGGTGAACAGGGCGACCAGCCGTGCCAGCCGGTCGCGGTCGATGCGCTCCAGGTGCATGGCCACCCGCGGGTTGGCCAGCGCCCAGGCCCGCATCGCCAGCTCGAGGTAATGGCTGCGGGTCCAGACGAAACGCATCATGTGGGACAGTTGCGTCCGCGCATCCGGGCCGGCGGCCGCGGCATCGCGAAAACCGGGCTCGATGCCCTCGGCCTCCCAGCGGGCGACGACCGCGTCGATGAAGGCCTCGACGCTGCCGAAGTGGTGATAGAACGAGCCGCGGGTCACCCCGAGCCGGGTGGCCAGCCGCGCCGGCGTCACGCCGCCGTGACCTTCCTCGCCCAGCACGCGCAGCGCCTCGCGGATCCAGTCGTCGGGGCTGCGGGCGTCGCGGCGGGCGGGGGCGTCAGCGGCGGCCGCGGCGCGGCGTGCGCCGCCCGGCTGGTTTCGGGATTTGCTGCGGGACTTGTTCATGGGCTCGCTCATGGAGATGGGCCCGGTCCGGGCCCGGCATACAGGGTTGTATGGTGGTGACGGTACCACTAGACTGGCCGCCGGCATACAGCCCTGTATGGTGTCGCGTTCCGCGGCGCCCGCCCAGCCCGCGAGGATCCCGTGATGAGCCAGCTCGACTACTTCAACGACACCCACCAGCAACTGCGCCAGTCGGTGCGCAAGTTCGTCGAGAAGGAGATCCGCCCGTACGTGGCCGAGTGGGAAGAGGCGGGCACGTTCCCGCGCGAGCTCTACCTCAAGGCGGGCGCGGCCGGTTTCCTCGGCATCGGTTTCCCGGAGGAATACGGCGGCCTCGGCGAGGACGTGTTCACCGCGGTGGCGTTCACCGAGGAAATCGTGCGCTCCACCTCCGGTGGCCTGGTCGCCTCGCTCGGTTCGCTGGGCATCGGCCTGCCGCCGGTGGCGAAATGGGGCTCGCCGGAAATGAAGGCGAAAGTGATCCCGGAAGTGCTGCGCGGCGAGAAGATCTCGGCGCTGGCGATCACCGAGCCGTCGGGCGGTTCCGACGTGGCCAACCTGAAGACGCGGGCGGTGAAGGACGGCGACCACTACATCGTCAACGGCAGCAAGACCTTCATCACCAGCGGCGTGCGCGCCGATTACTACACGGTGGCGGTGCGTACCGGTGGCGACGGCTACGGCGGCGTGTCGCTGCTGCTGATCGAAAAGGGCACGCCGGGTTTCACCGTCGGCCGCAACCTCAAGAAGATGGGGTGGTGGGCGTCCGATACCGCCGAGTTGTTCTTCCAGGACGTGCGGGTGCCGGTGAAGAACCTGATCGGCCCGGAGAACGGCGGTTTCTTCTGCATCATGACCAACTTCCAGGCCGAGCGGCTCAACCTGGCGATCATTGCCACCACCACCGCGCAGATCGCGCTGGAAGAGTGCCTGCGCTACGTGAAGGAGCGCGAGGCGTTCGGCAAGCCGCTGTCGAAGTTCCAGGTGATCAAGCACAAGCTGGCGGACATGGCGACGCAGATCGAGGTCAGCCGCGAGATGAACTACCGCGTCGCGGCGAAGATGGCGGCCGGGCAGAGCGTGATCAGGGAAGTGTCGATGGCGAAGAATTTCGCCACCGACGTCAGCGATTTCTGCACCTACGAGGCGACGCAGATCTTCGGCGGCATGGGCTTCATGCGCGAGTCGGTGGTGGAGCGGCTGTACCGCGACAACCGGATCCTGTCGATCGGCGGCGGCACGCGGGAGATCATGAACGAGGTGATTGCGAAGCAACTGGGGTTGTGAGGCCCCCGCTTTTCACCGGGCTCGGCCGCAGGCCGAAACTGCCGCGATCGCCCGGCAGGGCGAAATTGGCGCGGCTTGGTGGGCTGCCTGAACGCCAACAGCGGTGCTGATGCCAACTGACCGGCACGGTACCGCTGCGCTCCCGTCCGCTCCGGGGTGACACACTCCGCGGGCGGGAAGCTCGGATATGGAGCGTCCACGGCCGGTGCCAACTGATAAACGCGCTCAG
>JBKHWA010000146.1:0-2383 GCA_046566765.1 Gammaproteobacteria bacterium | reverse complement strand
AAGATGCGGTAACGGAAGTCTGCCTCGGGACTGTCCGGCGGCTCGACCACCAGCAGTTGGTCGAAGCCGACACCAAAGTGCCGGTCCGCCAGCCGGCGGATGTGCGCCGGCGCGAAGAAACGCTCGCGGGCACGGGCATCGAGGTGCTGGGTCACGAGATCGACGACCATGAAGTCGTTGCCGAGTCCGTGCATCTTGGTGAATTTCAGGCGCATGCCGGCGATTCTGCGGTCAGGGAAGCAACGATTCCAGCGCCAGCAGGTCGGCCACCGTCTCGCGGCGACGGACGATGTGCGCATCGTCGCCGTCGACCATCACCTCGGCGGCACGCCCGCGCGTGTTGTAGTTGGAACTCATCACGAAGCCGTAGGCGCCGGCCGAGCGCACCGCCAGCAGGTCGCCCGGCCGGATCGCCAGTTCGCGGTCCTTGCCGAGGAAATCACCGGTCTCGCACACCGGGCCGACGATGTCGTAACTGCGGTGCGGCGTACCGTCATCACGGGGCCGGACCGGCACGATCGCCTGCCAGGCGCCGTACAGCGCCGGGCGGATCAGGTCGTTCATCGCGCCATCGATGATCGCGAAGTGCTTGTGCCCGTTGTCCTTGAGGAACTCGACGCGGGTGACGAGGATGCCGGCATTGGCGCAGATTGCCCGCCCCGGCTCCATCCACACCGGCAGGCGGCGGTCGCCCAGCCGCGCCAGGACCTTGCCGATGTACTCGGCCGGCGCCGGCGGATTCTCGTCGCGGTAGCGCACGCCCAGGCCGCCGCCGAGGTCCAGGTGGTGCACGGGAATACCGTCGGCAACGAGCGCATCAACCAGCGCCAGCACGCGGTCCAGTGCGTCGAGGAACGGTGCCGTCGAGGTCAGCTGCGAACCGATGTGGCAGTCGACGCCCACCACGTGCAGGTTCGGCAGCGACGCCGCCTGCCGGTAGATGTCGCGCGCACGCGCAATGTCGACGCCGAACTTGTTTTCCTTGAGGCCGGTGGAAATGTACGGGTGCGTCTGCGCATCGACATCCGGGTTCACGCGCAGCGACACCGGCGCCCGCCGGCCCAGTTCGCCGGCGACGGCATTGATGCGCTCCAGTTCCGGCTCCGACTCGACGTTGAAGCAGGCGATACCCAGTTCCAGCGCGCGACGTATTTCGTGTTCCTGCTTGCCGAGCCCGGAGAAAACGACTTTCGCCGGATCGCCGCCGGCGGCAACCACCCGCTCCAGCTCGCCGCCGGAAACGATGTCGAAGCCGGCACCAAGACGCGCCAGCACATTGAGCACCGCGATGTTCGAATTGGCCTTCACCGCAAAGCAGACCTGGTGCGGCCAGTCGCCGAAGGCATCGTCGAAGGCGCGGTAATGCCGCTCCAGCGTCGCGCGCGAGTAGACATACAGCGGCGTGCCGAACCGTGCTGCCAGCGCGCCGACCGGAACCTGCTCTGCGCAGAGTTCGCCGTTGTGGTACTCGAAGCTATCCATTGGGGGTTTCCCGTTGTTTGATCTGCAGGCCGGACCCAGGCCCGACCTACGGCTTGTCCTGCGGCTTGTCCTGCGGCTGTTCCGCGTCATCGGCGGCGTCCGGCACGGGAACCACGGTTTTTGCCGACGTGCGCCGCGACGGCGGCAACTGGTCGGCCGGCGGATCCTCGTCGAAGTACAGAGCGCCGGTCTGGCCGCAGCCCGTCAGCACTGCACTGCCCGAAAGCAGCAACACCACGCACAGCAGCCGGCTCATGGGCAACACCTCAGTCGCCCAGGCGCTTGCGCGCCTCGGCAACGGCGATGCGCACCTGTTCCGGCGCCGTGCCGCCCGCATGGTTGCGCGCGTTCACCGAACCTTCCAGCGTGAGCACGGCGAACACGTCCTCGCCGATCTCCGGCGAGAATCCGCGCAACTCGTCCAGCGTCAGTTGCGCGAGATCACGCTGCTGCGCGACGCCGAAACGCACCGCCTTGCCGACGATTTCGTGCGACTCGCGGAACGGCACGCCTTTCTTGACCAGGTAATCGGCCAGGTCGGTAGCGGTGGAGAAGCCACGGCGCGCCGCCTCGCGCATCACGTCACGCTTCGGCTCGATAGCCGGCGCCATGTCGGCGAAGGCACGCAGGCAGCCGCGCACGGTATCGACGGCGTCGAACAGCGGCTCCTTGTCTTCCTGGTTGTCCTTGTTGTACGCCAACGGCTGCGACTTCATCAGCGTCAACAGCGCAACCAGGTCACCGTTCACGCGACCGGCCTTGCCGCGCACCAGTTCCGGCACGTCCGGGTTCTTCTTCTGCGGCATGATCGAACTGCCGGTACAGAAACGGTCGGGCAGGTGGATGAAGTTGAACTGCGCGCTGGCCCAGAGCACCAGTTCCTCGGAAAAGCGGGACAGGT
>JBKHWA010000145.1:0-12122 GCA_046566765.1 Gammaproteobacteria bacterium | reverse complement strand
TCTGCCTGCGGCTGGAAAACTCGCGCATCGGCCGCGCCTGGATGGCGGTGCGCGAGGACGAGACCGCTGCCCGCGCCACCGGCATCAACACCCGCAACATCAAGCTGCTGGCATTCGCGATGGGCGCCACCTTCGGCGGCATCGCCGGCGGCCTGTTCGCCGGCTTCCAGGGCTTCGTCAGCCCGGAAAGTTTCGTGCTGATGGAGTCGGTGATGATCGTCTGCATGGTGGTGCTCGGCGGCATGGGCAACATCGCCGGCGTCGCGGTCGGCGCGGTGCTGCTGACCATCACGCCGGAGCTGCTGCGCGACACCGTGGTGCCGCTGCAGCAGGGCCTGTTCGACGAGGTGATCATCGACCCGGAAAACCTGCGCATGCTGGTATTCGGGCTGGCGCTGGTGCTGATGATGCTGTTCCGGCCGCAGGGCATCCTGCCACGCCGCGCGCATGGCGACGCCGGGAACGGCAACGGAGGCGCGCGCCGTGACTGAACCGCTGCTCGTCGCCCGAGATCTCGGCAAGCGCTTCGGCGGCATCCACGCGCTGAAGAGCGTGTCGCTGACGATCCACGCCGGCGAGATCTACGGGCTGATCGGCCCGAACGGCGCCGGCAAGACCACGCTGTTCAACGTGCTCACCGGTCTCTATGCGGCCGACGGCGGTTCGCTGCGGTTTGCCGGCCACGATCTCTACAACCAGCCTCCGCACGCGGTGGTCGAGCGCGGCATTGCCCGCACCTTCCAGAACATCCGGCTGTTCGCTGCCATGAGCGCGCTGGAGAACGTCATGGTCGGCCGCCACGCGCGCACGCATGCCGGCGTGTTCGGCGCGATGCTGCGCGACCGCCGCACGCGCGCCGAGGAAGCCGCCATCCGCGAGCGCGCGGAATGCCTGCTGGCGTACGTCGGGCTCGATGGCGTCGGCCATCGCCAGGCCTCGCACCTGTCGTACGGCAACCAGCGGCGGCTGGAGATCGCCCGCGCGCTGGCCACCGATCCGAAACTGCTGGCACTGGACGAACCCGCCGCCGGCATGAACCCGACCGAAACCGCCGGCCTGCGCGAATTGTTCCTGAAGATCCGCGACGACGGCACCACGGTGTTGCTGATCGAGCACGACATGAAACTGGTGATGGGCCTGTGCGACCGCGTCGCCGTGCTTGACTACGGCGAGAAGATCGCCGAGGGCGTGCCGGCCGAGGTGCGCCGCGACCCGCGGGTGATCGAGGCCTATCTCGGTGGCGCGCCGGAAGGCGGCCTGCGCGGCGACTCCTCGCTGCCAGCACCGGAGCACGCGCCATGAGTGCGCTGCTCGAAGTCCGCAACCTCGTCGTCGGTTACGGCGGCATCGAGGCCGTGCACGGCGTGTCGCTGCAACTGGCGGCCGGCGAACTGGTGTCGCTGATCGGCAGCAACGGCGCCGGCAAGAGCACCACGCTGAACGCGCTGGCCGGGCTGCTGCCGGCGCGGCGCGGCGAAATTCATTTTGCCGGCGAACGTATCGACCGCCTGCCGGCACACCAGCGCGTCGAACGCGGACTGGTGCTGGTGCCGGAGGGGCGCGGAATCTTCCCGCAGCTCACGGTCGAGGAAAACCTGCTGATGGGTGCCTTCCACCGGCGCGACCATGAAGCGATCCGCCGCGACCTGGCGCAGCAGTACACGCAGTTCCCGCGACTGGCCGAGCGCCGGCGGCAACTGGCCGGCACGTTGTCCGGCGGCGAGCAGCAGATGGTGGCGATGGCACGCGCGCTGATGGCAAGGCCGCGCCTGCTGCTGCTGGACGAGCCGTCGATGGGTCTGGCACCGCTGATGGTGCAGACAATCTTCTCGGTGATCCGCCAGGTGGCGGCCGAGGGCATGACCATCCTGCTGGTGGAGCAGAACGCGCAGGCGGCACTGGCGATCGCCAGCCAGGCACACGTGATGGATCACGGCGAGATCACGCTGTCCGGCCCGGCGGCGCAGCTGCAGCACGACCCGAAAGTGCGCGAGGCCTATCTCGGCGGCTGACCCGCCAACCGGCCGGGCAATCCCCGCGGCCGCGATCGATTCAATCGCAGTCGCAGTCGCAATCGCAGAAGTAACTCGTCAGCGGACGACGGCGTCGTCCAGCGTCACGCTGTGCGCGGAAATGGCGGTGTCGTCACGCCGGCGGGTGTCCTCGCCGGCGATGCTGCCGGCCGGCAGCCGGGAGACATCGATTTCGAGCAGCAAGGTGCCGATGCGACTGCCGTCGGCATCGAACAGCGGCCGTGCGATGCGGGTGAAGGCACCGGTGGCCGGCTTGCGATCCTGCACCCAGGCAGCGTCGGCGCGCGCGGCCAGCATGCGCACGCAGCGGTCGTCGCCGAGCAGCAATTCGTCCGGCAACTCGCTGGCGGCAACCACCATGTTGCGGTTGTCGAGCACGACCAGCGGGCCATAGGCACCATCCAGTCGCAGCGCGACCTCGGCCAGGTACTTGGAGACGAAACGGGAGGCGATGCGGTCGGACAACTCCCCGCCGTCGCCGGCCAGTTCCTCGCGCCAGCGCGCGGCGAGTGCCGCGATCTCGTCATCCGTCGGCGCCGCCTGGTTGGCATCGCGCAGCAATGCCGTCAGGCGCGGCTCCTGCAGCCAGTAGGCGACATCGGCACGCAGGTGCCGGTCCAGCGTCGACTGCAGATCGCCGGCGAAGGCGAGCGCAGACAGCCCGCAGGACAGGCCACACAACAACACGAGGCACAGGCGACGCAGGTGTGACGACATGGCGATCCGGTGATAAGTTCGCTGGGTTCCAGCCTCGCAGCCACCGAGCGGCAGCCACCGTGAAAATCTGCCCACCGCCATCCCGGCCGTCAAGCGGGAAAGCCGCAGTCCTGCGCGCCTTTCGCGGCGGCGTGCTGGCCATGGTCGCGCTGCTGTGTGCCTGCACGCCGCACAACGATCCGGCGGAAACGCTGGCCGACTACAACGGCCGCCTCGCCCGCCTGCTGGATGTCGAAACGCCGGTACCCGCCGCCATCCGCGTGCCGACCTGGCCGCAACTGCGCAGCGCGCTGCCGGGGACCGGCGACGTGCGCTTCGACCTGTTCGGTTTCCCGGACGCCGGCCGCTGCGGCTTGCTGCAGGAACTCAACAACCGCAGCCGCGAACAGGCCCGCCAGCCAACGCCGCCACAGAACCTGCTGCAGCAGATGCGCTTGCTGCGCGCGCTGGACCAGTGCGCGCGGCTAACCGCCGGCGACCTGCAGGGCGAGGACGTCACCCGCCGCGCCTTCGCCGTCGCCGTTCGCGACGCGCTGGAACAAAAGCGCCGCGACCTGCCGCTGGTGTACTGGCGCAGTACGCTGGGCTCGGCCGAGTTCCGGGATTTCTTCAGCGTGGGTGCCGTGCCGTTGCGGCCGGGCGATACCGCGGCCGCGGTCGACGCCGCCAGCGCCATTGCCTGGCTGGCGGCGCTGGGACGGCTGCGCCCCGACGCGCCGCTGCCGGCGGCGGACGCAGTGAACACGCATTACTACCGGCTGGTCGGAAACAAGCTCGGCGGCCGCACCTGGCTGAGCGTGGACCTGGCGATGCGCGAACTGGATCGCGCCAGCAGCATGCTGGAGGGCGCGCCGGTGGCGCGGCTATGCCCGGGCCGCCGGCCTGGCGCCACGGCGGAACGCCTGCACGGGCTATACCAGTCGCATTACCGCCACCGCCTGCAGCCCTGGCTGGAGGCCACCGCCCGCAGCGCCGGCATGCTGGCCGATGCGCTCGAGCAGTTGTGGCAGGCGCAACAGGTGGAAGCGCCGGCGGAACTCGTCCAGTACCGGCAGAGCGTCTGGGCCGGCAGCGGCAATTCGCTGGTACGCGATCACGAGTTCGCGCTGCGCCGCCATGCGCGTGCCTGGCAAGTGCTGCTCGCTTCCTGCGGCTACATCGACGGCGACCACTGAACACCGGTCCCGGCGGCGATCGATCGCGCCGGCACGCATCACTGCACCGTTATCGCAATCCCGTAGCTCTTGCTGCCGACCGTCGCCGTCACCGTCGAGCTGCCGGCCGCGTTGCCGGCCGTCACCAGCCCGCGGGAGCCCGCCGTCGTGCTGACTGTCACCGGGGTGCCACTGACCGTGGTCACGGTCCAGGTCGCGCTCTCGGTCAGCGGCTTGCTGGAACCATCCGAATAAGTGCCCTGCAGCACCAGTTGCAGCGTCGAGTTGGGCGCCATCTGCACCGGCTGGGTGTTGGTGATGGCGAGCGACGCCAGGTACACGACGGTGACCGGCACGCTGTCGGAAAGCCCGCCGCAACTGCCGGTCAACGTGCCGGTACCGCCGTGGGCGGCTACCAGCCTGCCGGGCGCGAGGTCGCCGTTCGCCACCGTCGCGATCGCCGGTGCCAGCAGGTCGTCGCTGGCCACCGCCCAGGTGGTGGCTCGCGGGATGGCGACGGGGCCGGCGCCATGGTCGCCGGTCACGGTGAACGTCAGCGCATCGCCCTCGTGCAGTTGCGCCGGCGTATCGGGGGTGACATCGATGGACTGCAGGTTGTCGGCCACCGTCACCGCGAACGGCAACGAGTTGATGCCGGCACGGCTCGCCACCACGCCGGTGCTGCCGGCGAGCTTGCTGAACAGCATGTTGCGGTCGACGGCGAGCGTGCTCATGCGGGCGACGGTGCCGTCGGTCACCGACCAGCCAACCAGCGCGGTGATATCGCGAACGCTACCGTCGTCGTAGTCACCGGTGGCGGTGTAGGTGCCGGTGCCGCACTCGTCGACGGCGGAATCGCCGCTGACGGTGATGGCCGTGAGCAACGCATTGGACGCGGTGATGGTGGCGCTGGCGGAGAACTGGGCGATGGTGGCGGTGATCACCGCGCTGCCATTGCCCTGCCCGGTGACCAGGCCATCGGCACCGACCGCGACGGCGGCCGGGTTGGAACTGCTCCAGCGGACGTCGCGACTGAGGTCGACAGTTCCGGTCGGGGTGGTGCCGGTGGCAACCAGTTGCAGCGTGCTGCCAACCTCGATCAGCGAACCGTCGCCGCTGACGGCGAGCGCCGTCACGCGCTCGCTGCCAACCACCACCGCGTCGCGCAAGCCGGTGGGATCACCCTCGTAGCATCCGGGCAGCAACGCGAACAGCACGGCCGACAGCGGCGCCAGCAGCAACGCCCGCCACGAACGTCGTTCAGAACTCATAACGGAAGCCGTAGCTGAGCGTGCTGATGGTGAGGTCGTCCTCGTCGTACCAGCGCTCGAAATCCAGCGAACCGATCCAGTTCGGGTAACGCCCCAGCCGCTCCTGCAGCGACACGCCCCAGACCACGCCGCTGTAGGTTTCCTCGCCGGGCAGGCCAGGCGTGGCGGCCGCCTCGGCGTCGAGTGCAATCTCGCCGTAACCGACACTCAGCACCAGCCGCGCGTTGTCGTCCAGCGAGGCGCTGTAACGCACGCCGGCGACGGCGAGACTGCTGATCTCCGTGGTGACCGACACCTCGCTGTCGTCGCCGACACCGGCGCCGATGGCACCGCCGATTTCCCATTCCGGCGTCAGCGCCAGCGCGAGCCGCGCCCGCACTGCCAGCGGGTTGAAGGTTTCATCGGCCACGCTGATGTGGCCCCAGGTCAGTTCCGCGCCAACCATTGGCTCGACCGCCAATCCGGCAGCGGGAAACAGCAGCAACGCCAGCGCAACGAACCGTGGCATCACGCCGCCACCGACATCGTCATCACCCGGTTGCCGCCGTCGCGGTCGCTGGAGTCGAGCAGGTCGACGGCGCTGGCCATGAACGCGGCCAGCGAATCACCGCGCTGCGGCCGGGCGGTGGCGGCCACCACGCTGGCGGTGACCGTCGGCGGGGTGCGGCCCGGGTGCGCCAGTTGCAAACCGCGCACCGCATCCAGCGCGCGCTCGGCGACCTGGCCCACACCTTCCTGCGCCGTCTCCGGCAGGATCACCAGGAAACGGTCGCCGGCATAACGGCCGACCAGGTCCGAGGAACGGCCGGGCACCTGCGACAGCGCCGCGGCGGTACGCCGCAGGCAGTCGTCGCCGGCCAGCGGCCCGAGTTTCGCGTTGAAGTCGGCGAACTGGTCGAGATCGACCAGTGCCACCGACAGCGGCTTGCCGTAGCGGATCGCGCGGTCCCACTCCGCGAGCAGCATCCGATCGCAGAAAGCGCGGTTGGCCAACCCGGTGAGGCCGTCGGACAGGCTGGAGCGCGCCAGCAACTGCGAGCGCTTCTGCATCAGCAGCAACATCATCGTCAACAGCCCGGTCACCAGCAGCACCAGCAGCGCCGCCATCCACTCCGGCACCGCCGGCAGCGGCGCGTAATAACCCGGGCCCGGCTCGAAATAAACGCGCCAGGTGCGATCGGCGACTTTCAGGTCGTAGGACGCGAACAGGCTGGACGCCGCCGGCGACAACTTCGCCTCCAGCGGCACCGCCAGCAAGTCGCTGACATCGTTGAGACGATCGCTGAACACGTGCAGCGACCGCTCGGAACCGGGACCGGTCGCATCGGTGACGCTGACGTGCAGGCCCACCGGCGGCAGCCCGGCGATCGCCGACTGCAGCAGGTCGCTCACCCGGAACACGCCGGCCACGTAACCGCGCACGTCGCCATCCTGCCCGCGCACCGCCATCGCCAGCATCACGCCGTAGTGCACGCCCTCCTCCTGCAGCAGCACCAGCCGCTCGGTCGCCACCACGCCACCGGCCTGGTCGGCGCGTGCCAGCGCATCGGCATAGAGCGGATCTGACAGCAAGTCGAAGCCCACCGCCGGTTCGTTGCCGGCCAGCGGCTCGATGTAGCGCACCGGCACGTACAGCGGACGCATCTCGGCGGCGCCCAGTTCCCACTGGCCGATCTGCTGGGTGAGGTGGTACCCGGGGCGATCGCCCTGCGCCGCCTGCTCGAATGCGGCCCGCTCACCGCCGGCCAGTCGCGGCATCCACTGCATGGCCTGCACGCCCGGATCGGCGCCGCCCATGCCGGTGACGAAGGCGCGGAAATCGTCGGCCGTCATGCTGTCGCGGGTGGCGACGAACGCCGCCAGCGAGCGCACCGCCTGGCCGTGCCGGGCAACGGCGGAATCGAGCGCCGCGCTGCGGGAAGCGACTTCCCGGCGAAAACCGTCCTCGGCCATGCGCGTGGCGTAATCGCGCGCCAGCCACGCCGCCGCCAGCGCGACCGCGATGCCGGTGATGGCGATCACCCAGGTGTAGAGACGCTCACGGTGCCGGCGGAAACGCAGATTGGCGAGCATGCGGGGTTCCTTCCTGAAAACCGCCGTTCTGTTGCGGCGGTGGGCCGTACTCTAGCAGGGGGTCGGCGCCGGGCGGAACCGGCCGGTCCCGGCCCTCGCGATTACTCGTCCCGGTAGTAGACGCGGCGACGATAAAGCCCGAACACCACGCCGATCACGGCGCCGGCAGCCAGCCCGGAAAAATGTGCAGTGTTGGCCACCGGCCCGAACCAGCCGGTGAAGCCCAGCGCCATCCACACCAGCGAGAAATTCACCAGCGCCGGCTGCAGCCGGTAACCGGCGCGCGGGTTCACCTGCCCGTAAAGCCACAGGTAGCCGACCAGCCCGTAAACCACGCCGGAAAGACCGCCGAACTCCGGGCCGCTGACGTGGTACTGCGCCGCGTTGCTGACCAGGCCGATGCCGATCGCCAGCATCGCCAGCTGGAACGAACTCTGGTAGCGCTCGATGATGCCGCCGAGCATCCACCACCACAGCAGGTTGAACACCAGGTGCATGGCGCCGAAGTGCAGGAACACCGGCGACAGCGCCCGCCACAACGGATCGCCGGGCATCGACGGGAACAGCAGCATGCGCACCTGCGCCTCGTGCTCCTGGCTGCCGAAACCGGTCCACACGCCGACCGCCAGGCAGGCGAATACCACCGCCAGCGTCACCGGCCCGCGCGAGCGCAGCAGCGTGCCGGGCGCGAGGTCGCCGGCGCCGCCGTAGCGGCTGCTCAACCGTTCCACCTCGGTGGCCGGCGGCGGCGCCTGCCAGCTGGCGCCGAGGTAACGCGGATGGGTCGGGTCCTCGCGGAAGCGCGCCAGCTCGCGGCGCACCTCGTCCAGTTGCGTGTCGTCGTCCACCCACAGTTCGACGAACCTGTCCTCGCCGTGCTCCATGCGATGCGCGAGGCCACGACTGCGCAGGTAATCGCTGAAGGCCTGCGCCAGCCGCGGATTGTCGAAGCGGGCCAGCATCATGGGGCAGTCTCCTCGCCGGCCGGCTTCGTCGCCGTCCTCGACAGCGCCTGCAGGATCGCATCGCGCTCGCGCCGGGGCAGCCGGGCCAGCTCCCGAACCGTGCGCACGAACTGGCGGAGATCACCCGGCCGGCCGTCGACATCGCCGGCACGGATGAGCGCGGTGAATGCCGGCACCCAGTGCTGGTAGGTCGCCACCGCATTCAGTCGCGCATTGTTCAGGCCGGCATCGAACCAGCGGGCGAAACTGCAGTCGGCGGTATCAGCCGAGGCAGCGCAGCGCGCCGCGTAGGCGCTGCCGGCGGCGGCGAGGATTTCCCGCTTGCGCGCCCGCTTGAGGGCATCATCGTCCGCCGACGCGTAAACCGCCGCCAGTTGCCCGCGGGTAGCCAGCGCGATTTCCGTCACCAGCGCCTGCTGCGCGCGCCAGCGCTGTACTGCCACGCTGGCGGCACCCTCGCCGCGCGCCAGCCGCCAGCGCCGCAGGCCCTCCTCGCCCAGCGCCTCGGCGAAACTCTCGTTGAACGCGGTGTCGTCCTTCACGTACAGCGCGACATGCGCCAGTTCGTGGAACAGCACCAGTGCCAGCAGGTCGTCCGGGTAGGACACCAGCACGCTGGTCACCGGGTCGTCGAGCAGGCCCAGCGACGAAAACGCGGCGACATCGCCGATGTGCGTGTCGTAACCCTGCGCGCGCAGCTTGCCCTCGTAGCGCTGCGCATCGCGCAGGCGGAAATAGCCGCGATACTCCATGCACAGCGAGCCGAACAGGTAACACCAGCGGTAGGGCTTGAGCGACAGCTCCGGCGCCGCGAACACGCTCCAGGCGGCACTGGCGTTTTCCAGTTGCACGTAATCGCGATACTGGCCATCGACGGGCAACTTCAGCTCATGGCGCGCGAAACGGCGGATGGCCGGCACCAGTTCCAGCCGGCGCCGCACGTCCTCCGACAGGTTGTCGCGCTGCAACACCTCGGCGATCGGCACCCGGGCGTTGTAGAAGCGCAACTGGCCGCTGACACCCTTGCCGTAATAGGACAGCGTTTCGCAGCCGGCCAGCAGCAAGGCGCAGCAGGCCAGCAACAGCGCTCGCGTCATTCGACCCGACCCGTGTAGCGGCGTTCGCCGGTGTGGATGCGGACGCGCACGCCGCTCTCGATGTAATCCGGCACCTGGACCACCAGGCCGGTGGCGAAAGTCGCCGGCTTGGAACGCGAGGTGGCGGAAGCGCCCTTCATCGGTGGCGGTGTATCGACGATCGTCATCTCCACCGTCGACGGCAGCTCGATGCCGATCGGCATGCCGTCGACCGTGAGCACCTGGCAGCCCTGGATGTCCTCGGTGATGAACGGCAGTTCCTCGGCGATGTCTTCCGTCGCGAAGCGGTACTCGCTGAAGTCCTCGGCATCCATGAACACGTGCTCGTCGCCGTCGAGGTAGGAATAAGTCACCTTGTGGCGGGTAAGGTCGACGGTCTTCACCATGTCGTCGCCCTTGAACGTCTGCTGGTGCTTGAGCTTCGTCTGCACGTTGGAGCAGCGCATCTTGTACAGCGTCGCCGCCCCGCGCGCCGACGGGCTCTGCACGTCGATCTCGCGCACGATCAGCAACTGGCCGTCGATCTCGATGACGTCGGCGCGCTTGATTTCGCTGGCACGGGGCATGGGAATTCCGCGGGTCTGGTGTCAGTTCGGGCCAGAACTTTGCCCGACCGGGCGGTCAGGGTAAAGCGCGGGTTACCGCCTGCCGGGGCGCTGGGCATAATCGGTCGCTCACCGGCCGGCGGCCAGCCCGCGGCGGCCGCTGCCACCATCCCGAACACACACCCGGAGACCAGGCCATGCTCGGCAACATGATGGATCGCCCGCTGCTGATTTCGTCGCTGCTGGAATTCGCAGTGCAGAACCACCCCCGCGCCCGCATCACCAGCCGCCTGACCGAGGGCGGTTTCCACGATTGCACCTGGGTGGACATCGAGCGCCGCGCCAAGCAACTGGCCAACGCATTGACCACCGCCGGCGTGAAAAAAGGCGACCGCATCGGCACTCTCGCCTGGAACAACCATCGCCACCTCGAGTTGTACTTCGGCGTTTCCGGCATGGGCGCGGTGCTGCACACGGTGAACCCGCGATTGTTCCCGGAGCAGGTGGCCTGGATCGTCAACCACGCGGAAGACCGCTTCCTGTTCGTCGACCTCACCTTCATGCCGCTGGTGGAAGGCATCGCCGCCCACCTCGGCAAGGTGGAGAAAATCGTGGTGATGACCGACCGCGCGCACATGCCGGCGTCGTCGAAACTGCCGAACCTGGTTTGCTACGAGGAATTCGTCGAGGCCGCCGGTACCCGTTTCGACTGGCCCGATCTCGACGAGCAAACCGCCGGCTCGCTGTGCTACACCTCCGGCACCACCGGCAACCCGAAGGGCGTGCTCTACTCGCACCGTTCCACCGTGCTGCACGCCTGGGGCACGCTGCACCGCGGCGCGCTCGACATCCACCGCGACACCGTGATCCTGCCGGTGGTGCCGATGTTCCATGTGAACGCCTGGGGCACGCCGTATGCCGCCGCGATGAGCGGCGCCAACCTCGCGCTGCCCGGCCCCGGCCTCGACGGCAAGAACCTGCATGAACTGATCGAGCGTGAAAAAGCGTCGCTGCTGCTCGGCGTACCGACGGTGTGGCTGGGCCTGCTCAACTACCTCGACTCCATCAACGCCAAACTCACCACGGTGAAACACGTGGTGGTCGGCGGCTCGGCGGCGCCGCTCGCCATGATCAAGGCGTTCGACCAGAAGCACGGCGCGTTCCTGATCCATGCCTGGGGCATGACGGAGATGAGCCCGCTGGGCACCGTCAACGGCCCGTCCGCAGACATCATGTCGCTGCCGCCGGAACAGCGTTACCAGAAGCAACTGAAGCAGGGTCGCCCGGTGTACGGCGTCGACATGAAAATCATCGACGACAAGGGCCTGGAGCTGCCGCGCGACGGCAAGACCTTCGGCCGGCTGATGGTGCGCGGCCCGTGGATCGTCGGGAAGTATTACCAGGTAGACGATAAATCCTCGTTCCATGACGGCTGGTTCGACACCGGCGACGTCGCCACCATCGACCCGGAAAACTTCATGCAGATCGTCGACCGCAAGAAGGACGTCATCAAGTCCGGCGGCGAGTGGATCAGCTCGATCGACCTCGAGAACGCCGCGGTCGGCCACCCGGCGGTGAAGGAAGCCTGCGTGATCGGCGTGCCGCACCCGAAGTGGGACGAGCGGCCGATCCTGCTGTGCATTCTCAAGGACGGCCAGTCGGCGTCGAAGGACGAGCTGCTGGAATTCCTCGGCAAGCACGTCGCGAAGTTCTGGTTGCCGGACGACGTGGTGTTCGTCGGCGAGTTGCCGCACACCGCCACCGGCAAGCTGCTGAAGGTGGACCTGCGGGAGAAATACCGGGATCACCTGATGAAGTGACCCGCTCGCACCGGGATCGGCCGGCGGGCCGGAACCGGTGCGCATCCCCCGGCCTTAACCGCGACCGGCCGCAGGCCGCAGCTACCCTGATCGGCCGCAGGCCGGAACCAGCGCGTCGTGCCACGTTGCTGGTTAAAAGCGGGCTTTGCTTGTTGCGTACTTCAGTGTGGCGGCGTGCTGCCGGTCCGTTCCGGCGGCTGAGTGTCTCGACGGTTGCGTTGCAGTGTTGTCGTGAGCCCTGACCCCTCGGCGCAACCTTCCCTCGACACATGCCGCCTCCACGGACCGGCACCCCGCCGCGTGAAGGACGAACTGCGCTCTCGCAGGAAGATCAAAAGCAAATCGGTGCCGCTCTCACGGCCGTGCCATGCGCGTAGTCCGCGATGGGGTGACATGCTCCGCGGGCATAAGCGACAGATATGGAGCGCTGAGCGCGTTTATCAGTTG
>JBKHWA010000144.1:0-10096 GCA_046566765.1 Gammaproteobacteria bacterium | reverse complement strand
TGGTGCCGTCCCAGCCGAGGTAGCCGACGGCACCGCCGTAGATGCCGCGCTTGACCGGCTCCAGCTCGTCGATGATTTCCATCGCCCGGATCTTCGGAGCACCGGACAGCGTGCCGGCGGGGTGCGTGGCCCGCAGCACGTCGAGCGCGTCCAGTTGCGGCTGCAGCCGCCCCTCGACGTTGGACACGATATGCATCACGTGCGAGTAGCGCTCCACCACCATCTTCGCGGTGACTTCGACGCTGCCGGTGTCGGCGATGCGGCCGACGTCGTTGCGGCCGAGGTCGATCAGCATCAGGTGCTCGGCGATTTCCTTCGGATCGGCCAGCAACTCGCGCTCCAGCGCCTGGTCCTGCTCTTCGGTGCGACCGCGCTTGCGGGTGCCGGCGATCGGCCGCACGGTGACCTTGCGCGACTCCGGCTGCGCGTCGAAACGGGCGAGGATTTCCGGCGACGAGCCGACGATGTGGAAGTCGTCGAGATCGAGGAAGTACAGGTACGGCGACGGGTTCAGGTACCGCAGCGCGCGGTAGAGATCGAGCGGGCGCGCGGTGAACGGCACCGTCATCCGCTGCGAGATCACCACCTGCATGATGTCGCCGGCCAGCACGTATTCCTTGATGCGGTTGATCGCCGCGGTGAATTCCGGCTGCGGGAAACTGGAGGCGAAGTCGCTCTCCTTCAGCGCCGGCTGCACCGCCTCGCGCTCCGGCAGCGCGCCGCTGCGCAGTTGCGCATGCAGTTCGTCCAGCCGCGCCTGCGCCCGCTCCCAGGCGCCGGCTACCGCCGGATCGGCGTGCACGATGAAATAGATCGCGCCGCGCAGGTTGTCGAACACGACCACCTCGTCGCTGACCATCAGCAGGATGTCCGGGGTGCCGATCGGGTCCGGCTTCTGCGGGGCAACCAGCTTCTTCTCGACGTAGCGCACGGTGTCGTAGCCGAAGTAGCCGACCAGGCCGCCGGTGAAGCGCGGCAGGCCGTCCACGTGCGGCACGCGGAAGCGCTTCCGGAATTCGGCGACGTAGCGCAGCGGGTCATCCACCTGCTGCGGCGGGTGCGGCTTGCCGTTCTCGATCAGCGTGACCTGGTAGCCGTGCACGCGCATGAGCGTGCGTGCCGGCAGGCCGATGATCGAGTAACGCCCCCACTTCTCGCCGCCGTGGACCGACTCGAACAGGTAGGAATACGACCCGCGCGCCAGCTTGGCGTAGACGGAGAGCGGCGTGTCGAGATCGGCAAGGACTTCGCGGACGACGGGTACGTGGTTGTAGCCGGCGCGGGCGTGGGACAGGAACTGGTCGCGGGTGGACTCGGTGGCCATGGTGAAGCCTCGTTTCAGCGGGTCAGACGGCAAACGCGAACGGGCGGCGCACCCGGTGTACGGGCGGTCGCGGGGCTGGCGTCACCAGCGCCATCGCTTGTCGTTCTGGACCCTGCTGTCGAGGTTCATGGGTGGACGCATCCGTCACCGCAAAAGGAAGGCGGCCATGGTACCCGGCCGCCCGGGGGCTGGCAAAGCGGGCGCGGGCCGCCGCCACCCTGCACGCCGGCCCGCGCGCAGGGCGGGGACCCGCCGGCCCCGCCAGCGCACAGTTTCGTCACGCGGTTTCGTCGCGCGGCTACGGCGCGACACGCACCCGGCATCGACGGCGACGCAGCGCCAGTACACCGACGGCCGTGAGCAGCAGCCCGGCGCCGACGGCGCCGCCGCCACCGCCGCCACCACCACCCGCAGTGCCGCCGCCGGAACCGCTGCCGCCGCCACCGCCGGAACCACCACCACTGCCACCCGCTGCGGTGAAACTGCTCACCGGCGACAGCGCCACGTTGCCCGCCGCGTCAACGGAACGGACACGGTAGTAATACGTCACGCCAGCCGAGAGATTGGTCAGCACGACGTCGTGGGCATCGTCATAGCCCTCGACGAAGGCCGTGTCATCGAGCGCGGCAGCCGATGTCCCGAACAGTACCTCGTGCGTCGCAGGCTCGTCCGAGGACCAGCTGACCATCGCGTAGCCGACGGCGCCCGGCGCGGCACCGATCCCGGACAGTACCGGCGCCGACACGTCGGCGCTGCCCGGAGTATCGAACGTGCCGCTGGCGGTCGTTGCGTTGCCAGCGACATCGCGCGCCGTCAGCTCGTACTCGTAACTCGCGCCGGCATCAAGATTGGTGAGCATCACCCAGTCGGAAAGCGCCGGCGCCAGCAGCGCACGATACGTCCAGGCGCCACTGCCGGCCGGCGCATAACGCACCTCGACGCTCACCGGCTCATCGGTGGTGAATTGCAGCAGTGCGCGATTGGTCGTCGCCCACGTCACCGACGGTCCGCTGGTGAATGCCGGCGCCGAGAGATCGACAACCGTATCGGTAGCCAACCCGGACAGCAGGATGCCGTCGGCGTGCGCGACACCGGCGCCGAGCAACAACGCGGCGACGTCCAGCGCCGGGCGGGCCGGCGGGGCCATGACCGTTGCCACCAGGCTTTCGTAGCGCGTGGCATTGCCCGCCACGTCCGTCGCGGTCACGGCGAACGAATAGTTCGTCCCCGCCGACAGCCCGGTCAACGTGACGCGATGCCGCTGCAGCGCGCGACCGTCGACGAGACTGCGCTCGCCCACCGCTCCGACGCCATATTCGACCCGGCTCACAGTGACCTCATCGGTCGACCAGGCAATGGTCACGCTCCGGTCAGTCCGGCCAATCACGGACGGCGTCACCGTGAACTTCGGCGCCACCGTGTCGGGCTGGACGTGGGTGGTGAAGGACTCGATCGCGGAGACGACCTCGTTGCCGGCCGCATCGACCGAGCGCGCGCGCAGGTAGTAAGTCGTGCCGTCGGCAAGCCCGGTGAGGTGAACGATGTGCGTGGTCTTCATCTTCGTGTCGACCGCCACCTGCGTCAGCGCACCCGGCGACAACCCGTACTCGACGACACTGCCCGCCGGTTCATCGGTCCGCCACTGGACGACTGCCGACTGGTGGGTAATGCCCAGCACCCGCAGGCCTTCCACCAGTACCGGCGGATTCGCATCGGGCGCCGCCCGCGTCGTGAACGACTGCGTACCGCTCAGCGTCGGGCCGTTGCCGTGCACGTCGGTGGACGACACCGCGTACTCGTAGGTCGTCGCGGCGTCGAGGCCCGTGATGTGCACGACGTGGTTGATCACCGGCGTCTCGTCGCCATAAGCCTTGTGCGCGGTGCCGTCAGTCAGCGATACGCCGCTGCGCGCCGGTTCGTCCGTGGTCCAGCCGATCGTCACGCCGCTGTCGCTGACATCGAGGATCACCGGCCCGCCGACGATGACCGGCGCACTGGTGTCGGGCACCGGCAGCGTCGCGAACGATCCGCCCCCGGATGTCGCGGTGTTGCCGGCCGCATCGGTCGCGACCACCTCGAAGTCGTAGGTCGAATCAGCCGCCAGTCCCTCGAGCACGACCTGGTGGCGGGTGCCCGCCGGGTCGCCGCCACCGGCCGAGCCGGACATCCCGCCGATACCGAAATGCACCTCGCCGGCAGTCGCCTCGTCGGTCTCCCACTCGACAACGGCCCGGTTGTCGCCGATCGCCGTCACGACCGGGCCGTAGACGAAGGTCGGCGCGCGCGTGTCCGGCGTCGCCCCGGTGGTGAACGCCACCGCCGCCGTCGTCGGCCCGTTGCCGTACTCGTCGCTGGCAAGCACATCCAGCGTGTAGGGCGTGGACGGCGTGAGCCCCTCGACCAGGATGATGTGCGAGGTCCCGAACTTGCCGTCCGGCTGCGACGTGTAGGTCGTGGCACCGACCGTGATCGTCGCGACCGACGGCTCATCGGTCTGCAGCGCAACGGTGGCCGTGGTATCGGTGAGATCGATGACGTACGGGCCGCCGAGAATCTCCGGCGCATCGTAGTCCGGGACCTGCAGCACGATATCGAGCAACGTGTCGCCGGTGACGGCGACATCGCGCAGCATCGTGATCGGGAAACCGGTCCAGCGCGGCTCGACGACGAGCTGGTCGATGACGCCGTAGGGCACGAGCATCTCGTAGCCGCCGGTCCGCTCGCAGTTCCAGCCGCCCGAGCCAAAACTGCAGTCCGTCATCACTTGCTGGGTCGCCCACACGCTGCCGTCGAAGTTGAGGCCGCCGTAACGCATCAGGTCCGTCGAATCAACCGACTCGGCGCGCACCACGACGTTGTGCACCAGCACACCGTTCTCGTCGATGACGCGGCCACGCAGCGTGGCGAGATCGAACCCCGCGGACAGGCTCCAGTCGCCGGGCGTAGTCGCCTTGAATTCCGGCTCGCCGCTGTACGGGCCGCCGCCGAGCGCGAAACGGATCACCTCGTCCTGCCAGGTTTCCCCGAGGAATTCGTCGACCTGGCTGTAGTGGTACTCGACGACGATCTCGTAGTTGTAGCCGAGTGCCAGGTCGAGCATCCAGCTCCCCGTCGACGGGTTGAACTCGTCGGCCTGGTAAGCGGCGTCGCGCAATGCGTAGTTCGCCGGCATCCACGGCGTCGGGATCCAGTCCGTGCTACAGAACGGCGTGCAGGATTCTTCCACGCGCAACGCCTCGTACACGTCATTGGCCACCACCGCGTAAGAGACACGGAATGCCGCCGGGTCGAATACACGCGGCAACAGGCTGCTGCCGCCCGCGGCGTACGGGGTAGCCCAGAGATCGAGGCCCAGGGCCAGCCGGGAAGCGGACAACACCGGCAGGTCGCAGCCGGTGTAACTGCCCGAGCAATCGTCGAGGCCAAACAGGTGATTGGCTGTCGCCACGTACGGCGAGCCTGCCGGCGGCGTCAGCAGCAAGTCGGCACCCCAGCTACCGGGGAAGCCGAAGTCCCAGATGTACATTGCGTAGGCGCCGCTCTCGTCGGAGACACCGATCGAACGCAAGGCGTCCGGAGCCTCGTCAATCCACGCCCGATCGCCGTTGAAAAAGTCGATCGTGACGCCGGCAACCGGCACACCATCGGCGTCCCTGGTCAGGCCAGTGATCCGGCGCGCGTTGATCTGGATGTCGCAGTTCAGGTCTGAACCCGCAATCGTGAATTCGTCAAGCGTGACGCCGGTGCAATCGGGAAGTACCGGGTCGAAATTCCACCGCCGGGCACCGGACATGCCCGGCGGATGCACTTCAACGTCATAGGCACCGTCCGCCAGCGGGATGGAAAACGCACCATTGGCATCCGTCTGCACGACGCGGCGGGAAGCGCCATCACTGCGCCAGTCACCGCTGTCATAGAAATACCACTCGATCACCGGCACGAAATCCACCGCGATGGCAGCATCGGCAACCGGATTGCCGTCCAGGTCGCGGAGCACGCCACTGAACGTGCGGGGCGCCGTGAAGGCGAGATCGAGTACCTGGTCCGCGGTCACGTTGAGTCCGGTGACCATGGTCGGCCACAGCGTGACGCTGCCTTCCGGCGGCAGCACCATCACGTGCTCGATGCCGGGCAACGCCACGAACTGGTAGTTGCCGTTCACGTCGGCAACCACCTCGATCACCGAGGTGCCATTTGCCCAATGAGCCGGCGCGAGGACGCCGAATGGATTCTCCTCGTTGAAGAGGATGGTGTCCGCCAGGCTCACCAGCATGTCATCGAACACCCGGACGCGGGCACCGGGCACCGGGTTGCCGAGGGTATCGCGCACCACCCCGGAAACCGTGACCAGCGGCGTATCGAGATCTGCCGAGGTGTCGCCACTGATCGCCAGGCCGGCAAACGGAGTGAGCGACAGGTTGCTGCCCAGCGGCACCAGGTCGGCCAGGACGACGACCAGGTCAACGACGACGCCGTTCTCCACCTCGAGGAATCCGGACGAATCAAATTGTCCATACGACTGGTAACCACCCGACTCGAGGACGTAAACCGCGTACATTCCTTCGTAATCGAGCGGATCGCCCGCCCAGTTGCCGTGGGCCACGTGCACGCGCCCGGCACGCGGCATCGTCACGTCGACGACCGCGTCCGCAGCCAGCGGCGCAAAAACGACTTCTACCGTCATCCGCGCGCGCGGGTACGCGTAGAGGATCGGCTCCGGCGCCTGGTACACCGTGAACGAATCGAGGCCGGCCGGCACCACCAGGCTGTATTGCCCGCTGCTGTCGGTGCTGACCACGGAATCGATCCTGGTCTCGCGCGCGCCATCGATCAGCGTGCGCTGGACGATGATCGTCTCGTTCGGCATCGCGATGCCGTCGGCATCGCGCACGGTGCCGGAGAGGCGCACCAGCGGCAGGTTGATGGGCGCCGTCGTCGGGCCATCGACCAGCAGGTTGGTTTCCACGCCGGTGATCCGGACCTGCTCCCGGCAGGCAACGGTGTCGGGGTCCAGGGATTCCGCGGTTTGCGGGTCGGGCCAGAAACAGGCGAGCGACGAGTGCAGGCCACCGGCGCCCTCGGTGACGCCCGCAACCAGCTGCCGCTCATAGTCGACGGCATATTCCCCGTTGCCGAGCGGCGCATGAAAGTCCGTGCCGCCCCATGACGACCACCACGACGTATCGCGGGAGTCGAGTTCGTAGACACGCAGGCCGGAGTCCGCATCGCGGAACGTCAACACGCTGTGGCCTTCACCCAGCGCTTTGCCGGCGGCATCCGTCACCGAGCCGAAAAGCTCCGCGTTGGCGTGCAGCAGCAACACGTGCTGGGTCGTGGTGGAAGACGAGTACCAGGTGTCGTCCTGCACCGCCACGCCGGCCATCGTGACCCCCCGGTAGCGCGTGGCCGGAACCGGCCTGACGAACAGGTCGTAGGTGCCGGTGGCCAGGTCGGCGAACGCGTAGCGGCCGGCGCCATCCGTGATTGCGCTGGCAATCGGCGTCGCCTCGCCCGCGGCATACAGCCGGACTTCCACCCCCGCCAGGGTCATCCCGTTGCCATAGACGTTGCCCTCGAGCGCGCCGCCGTCGGCTGCGGCCGCAGCGAGCAGCAACACGGGCGCCAGCAGGGCCTTCAGGCTGGTCAGGGTACGCATGGAGGAGCTCCTTCTGCTTCCGGGTACTTGTTCGGGGTGGGGGAACGCCGAGGCAGAGGCCGGGGAAGGGCGCCCGGGGCAGGGACGCCGGTACGCCTTTAGGCCTAGCAGGCGTCCGGGTTATAGGTGAACCGTCCGACCCGGACAATCCCCAACCGCGGGCAGGTCGACCGGCGGACCGTCACAGCAATTCCCGCAGGTCCGACACCACCCGGTCCGGCCGGTCCTCGCCTATCGGCCGGCCGTAGTTGTAGCCGTAGTCGACCGCCACCACCGGGCAGCCGGCGGCGCGGGCAGCGTCGATGTCGTTTTTCGAATCGCCCACCATCAGCGCCGCGGCCGGCGCAACCGCGAGCTCACGGCAAGCCAGCAGCAACGGCTGCGGGTCCGGCTTTTTCACCGGCAGGGTGTCGCCGCCGATCAGCAACGGGAAATGGCCGAGGATGCCCAGCCGGGCAAACAGCGGCTCGATGTAGCGATGCGGCTTGTTGGTGATCACCGCCATCGGCAGGCCGCGCGCCGCGAAGCCGTCCAGCGCCGCGGCAACACCCGGGTACAGGCGCGAGATGCTGCCGTTGGTGTCGTCGTAATGCGCGAAAAAAATCTCCATCGCCCGCGGCAGCAGCGGATCGTCATCGGCCACGCCGGCGACATCACCGGCCAGCGCCCGCCGCACCAGCATGCGGCCGCCGTTGCCGACCCAGAAACGCACGCGCGCCTCGCCGGCGGGAGGACGGCCGAGATCGGCCAGCATGCGGTCGATGGCGATCGCGATGTCGGGAACGGAATCGACCAGCGTGCCGTCGAGATCGAACAGCAGCGCACGGATGCCGGCAAGGCTCACGATGCGGCTCAGGCCTTCGCCAGCTCCGCGCGCATGGCGTCGATCACCGCCTTGTAGTCCGGCTTGCCGAAGATCGCCGAGCCGGCAACGAAGGTATCGGCGCCGGCGGCAGCGATTTCGCGGATGTTTTTCTCGCCGACGCCGCCATCGACTTCCAGCCGGATGTCGTAGCCGCTGGCGTCGAGCATCTGTCGGACCTTTTTCAGCTTCGGCAGTGTCGACGGGATGAACGCCTGGCCGCCGAAGCCCGGGTTCACGCTCATCAGCAGCACGAAATCGAGCTTGTCATAGACATGCTCGAGGTGGGTGGTCGGCGTCGCCGGGTTGAGCACCAGTCCGGCCTTGCAGCCGCCGGCACGGATCAGTTGCAGCGAGCGGTCGACGTGGTCGGACGCTTCCGGGTGGAAGCTGATCCACGAGGCGCCGGCCTCGATGAAATCGCCGATCAGGCGGTCGACCGGCCGCACCATCAGGTGCACGTCGATCGGCGCCTTCACGCCGTGCTTGCGCAGCGCCTTGCACACCATCGGGCCGATGGTGAGGTTGGGCACGTAGTGGTTGTCCATCACGTCGAAGTGGACGATGTCGGCACCGGCGGCCAGCACGGCGTCCACCTCGGCGCCCAGGCGGGCGAAGTCAGCGGACAGGATCGAGGGGGCAATCAGGAAATCTTTCATCGGCGGCTCCGGTCGGCGGTCGCCCATTCTAGGAGAAAAAGCAGGCCGCCCCGCGCCGGCGTCGCCATCCGCCGCTGTCGCCGTCCCGGCAAGCGCTTCCTGCCGGCACCCGCGCCGGCGGCGGCGGCCGGGGTACACTCAGCCGCCGACTGTTATCCGCCGCCGAGGTTTGCACCAACCATGGTCCTGCCGAAATTCAACCCGGCCTGCGCCATCGCCGTCGAACCGATCTTCGATGATTTTCGGGTGGCCATCGTCGACAACGCGCTGCTCAACGGCGAGGAACTGGTCGAGTTCGCGGCCCGGACCATCGACACCTTCCGGGTGAACATGGCCAACAACTACCCCGGCCCGGAACTGGTGCTGCCGCCGGCGGTGGCGGACGCGGCGCGGAATTTTTTCGTCGAGCGCATCCAGCCGCTGTTCGGGCTGGCAGACACCGCGCCGCAGGGACACGCCCGGCTGTCGATCGCCACCCAGCCGCCGGAAACGCTCTATCCGCACCAGCGCCTGTGCCACACCGACGACAAGACCTGCCCGCCCGGGATGCGGGCCATGGCCGGCGTGCTGTACCTGTTCCACAACCCGGAACTGGGCGGGACCGCGTTTTACCGGCACCGCCCGGGCACCGACTACGCCGCCACCGCCATGGAATACAGCCGGGCTGATGCCGATCGCAAACGCGAACTCGCGGCGAGCTACCCGTTCCTCGCCGCGCCCCCCTGCTACCTGACCGGCTCCAACGAGTTCGTGGAGCTGCAGCGGGTGATCCCCGCCGCGTGGAACCGGATGATCTTTTACCGTGGCGACGTCCCGCACACGCCGCACCTCACCCGCCCCGACCTGCTGCTGCGCAACCCGCGACGCGGCCGGCTGTCGATGAATCTTTTTCTGCGCTGCGCGATTTCCTGAACAACAACGTCACCGAGCCCCATGCCGCATCGCGTCCTCCGCATCGCCCCCACCCTGTTCGTGCTGCTCGCGCTGTCGGCGATCACGCTGGGCCTCTGGGCCATCCTCAACCGGCCGATGCTGGAGCCGGACTGGCCGGACCAGGTGGCCGGCTACGCCTACTCGCCCTACCGCGACGGCCAGGACCCGCTGCGGGGCATCCACCCCTCGCGCGAGGAGATCCGCCAGGACCTGGAATTGCTGTCCGGCCAGACGCGGCGGATCCGCACCTACTCGGTCGACGGGATACTCGGCGAGATCCCGGAAATCGCCCGGCCGCTGCACATGCAGGTGACGGTCGGCGCCTGGCTGTCCGGCGACTACCTGCAGAACGCGATCGAAATCGAGAAGCTGATCCGCATCGCCAACGCCAACCCGAATGTCGACCGGGTGATCGTCGGCAACGAGGTGCTGCTGCGCCAGGAGCTGAGCGTCGAGAAACTGGTGGAATACCTGCGCTACGTGAAAGCGCAGGTGAAGGTGCCGGTTTCCACCGCCGAGACCTGGGTGTTGTGGCAGCAGAACCCGGCGCTGGCGCGCGAGTCCGACTTCATCGCCGCCCACTTCCTGCCGTACTGGGAAGGCGAGTCGCTGGACACCGCCAACGACTACATCGCCGGCATCCACCTGGCGATGACCAAGGC
>JBKHWA010000143.1:0-4969 GCA_046566765.1 Gammaproteobacteria bacterium | reverse complement strand
CGCATTCCGACGATGCGCGCGCGCGCCTGCTCGGGGTGGTTTACCACGAAGCGGTGCAGATGCACCGGATGGTCGAGAACCTGCTCGACCTCGCGCGGCTGCGCAGCGGCGACGCGGGCGGCGAGCGAAGCTGGCAGGCGATCGAGGAAATCGTCGGCAGCAGCCTGGAGGCGGTGCGGCGGCGCCCGGTCGACCGGGTGTTTGCCGTCGATGTGCCGGCTGACCTGCCGTTGCTCCGCTGTGACGGCGTGCTCATTGAACGGGTGCTGGTGAACCTCCTGGAAAACGCAATCAAGTATTCGCCGGCCGGCTCGCGCATCGCCCTGCAGGCTGGTGTCGATGATCGCGAAATCGTCATCGCCGTCAGCGACCAGGGACCGGGCGTGCCTGCCGATCTTCGCGACAAGGTGTTCGAGCCGTTTTTCCGCGCCGGCGATAACGCCGGCTCCGGTCTTGGCCTGACCATCTGCCGTGGCATTGTCGAGGCGCACGGCGGCAGCGTGCAGCTCGGGACCGCTGCCGGCGGCGGGGCGAGGGTCGTGGTGCGGCTGCCGTTGCCGGCTGAGCCGCCGGAACTGGCCAGCGAGCCGGAACCGGGCGAAAGGCACGGCTGATGTCCACGCCCGGTGACCGCGTGCAGGTGCTGCTGGTGGAAGACGACGACCACCTGCGGATCATGCTCAATACCGTGATCGGCGAGCGCGGTTACCTGGTGACGATGGCGACCACGGCTGCTGCCGCGCATCGCATTGCCAGTGAATCCGACCTCGACCTGGTGCTGCTGGACCTGGGCCTGCCGGATCTCGATGGTGCCGCGTTGATCCCGCTGTTGAAGGAAGTCAGTGCCGCACCGGTCATCGTCATTTCCGCGCGCGACAGCGAAGAGCAGAAGGTTCGTGCGCTGGATGCCGGCGCCGACGATTACCTGACCAAGCCGTTCGGCGTCAGCGAATTGCTGGCGCGGATGCGCTCCGCGCTGCGTCGTGCCGCGAGGGATGATCCGGCGACGAGCGCGGCAACGGCCGGCTACCGCTGTGGTGCGCTGGTGATCGACATCGCGCGTCGGCAGGTGACGGTCGGCGACCGGCCGGTCCACCTGACGCCGGTCGAGTTCCGGCTGCTGGCGGCGCTGGCCCGCCGGGCCGGCAAGGTAAGCACCCACCGGCAACTGCTGCGCGAGGTGTGGGGGCCGCTGCACGAGCAGGATGGCCATTACCTGCGCATCTACATGCGCCAGTTGCGCGGCAAGATCGAGGCCGAGCCGGCGCAGCCCCGTTACCTGCTGACTGATCCGGGTGTGGGCTACCGCCTGGCATCCGAGTGAACGTCGGCCAGGTCGCCGCGCAGGCCCGGCGCCATCCGGCCGTGCCGCGGCCGGATGGCGTGGGTGTCGGCCAGTGGCTAGACTCCGGCCCATGCTTGCCACCCGCTACTCCCTTTCCCCAGCCGCCCGGGCCCTCTGGTCGCTGCTTGCCGTCGCGGTGGCGATGCTGCTGGCGTACCTGATGCAGCCGCATTTCGACGAGGTCGGCATCGCCATGGTGTACATGGTGGCGGTGATCGTCGTCGTTGTGACGCTCGGCTTCTGGCCGGCAGTCGCCACCTCGCTGCTCGGCGTGGTGCTGTTCGATTACATCCACGTGCGACCGCACTTCTCGTTTTCCCGGCAGGAGTCCGAACACCTGCTGATGCTGGCCGTCATGCTGGCGACGGCGGCGACCATCTCCTGGATGAAGGCGCGGATGCGCCGCAAGGCGCGGTTGATCGAGACGCGGGCGGCGATCGATGCCGCGCTGCTGGCGCTGGGGGAAGAACTGGCCGGCGACCTCACGGTGGACGAGATCATCGTCGTCACCGGCCGCCACATCGCGCGGATCTCGCCGCTGTGCGACGGCAACCCGGAGGAGCCCCACCTGAAGGCCATGGCCCGGCTGGCCGAGCAGGCCATCGAGCGGCATCGCTTGCGGGAACTCGCCCGCCGCCACGGGGACGTTGCCGGAAACCCCTGATTCCCGCCGTTTATCGGCGCATCTCCGGGCCTTGATACCCGTCAACGCCGCCTCCATCCCGGCGGACGTAGGCTGGCGTGGCCGGCAGGGTGCCGGCGACGTAATGGCTTGGAATCAATGGAGGAATCCGCCATGAACATGATCCGTCGTTCCCCGCGCGGCCTGTCCGCGCTCGATCCGTTTTCCGGCTTCGACAGCCTGTTCGAGAACTTCATGTCGCCGGTACGGCTGCGTGACCTCGAGAACGAACTGCACATGCCGTCCACCGACATCCGCGAGACGAAGGATGGCTACGAGGTGACGGCCGAGTTGCCGGGCATGAAGAAGGAAGACATCAAGGTGTCGCTGCATGACGGCGTGCTCACCATCAGCGCCGAGAACAAGTCGGAAACCGAGGAGAAGAAGGAAGGCCAGGTGATCCGCCGCGAGCGTCGCTACGGCAAGTTCCTGCGCCGCTTTGCCATCGGCCCCGATGTACAGGACGACAAGGTCGACGCGAAGTTCGAGGATGGCTTGCTGAAGCTGACCATCCCCAAGTCGCAGCCGAAGGGCGCCGAGGCGCGAACCATCACCGTGCGCTGAGGGGGATGCGGCCGGGGACCGGTTCCGGACTATAGTTCCGCTCCGGTTCCCCGAACGCTGCAGGTGCCCCCGTGAGTGATCCCCGTGTCCATGCCTTCACCGATGACGTTCTCGCCGACCACGACGCGGTCGCGCTGGCCGGGCTGATTGCCCGCGGCGAGATCTCCGCAGTCGAGGCCACCGAGGCGGCTGTCCGCCGCGCCGGGCACGTGAACGGCATTCTCAATGCCATCGAGTTGCCGACCTTCAAGGCGGCGCACTCGGCGGCGCGCCACCCGCCCCGGGGCGTGTTCGCCGGCGTGCCGACCTTCATCAAGGACAACACCGACCTCGAGGGCCTGCCGACCCGCCACGGTTCGCGCGCGGTGAATCCGCAGCCGGCGAAAAAGCACGGTGCCTTCGCGGAGCAGTACCTGGCGCAGGGATTCGTGGTGCTCGGCAAGAGTTCGCTGCCGGAGTTCGGCTTCAACGCCTCCACCGAGTTCGCCGGCGAGCACCCGACGCGCAACCCGTGGAACCCGGAATATTCCTCCGGCGCGTCTTCCGGCGGCTCGGCGGCGCTGGTCGCCGCGGGCGTGGTGCCGGTGGCGCATGCCAACGACGGCGGCGGTTCGATCCGCATTCCCGCTGCCTGCTGCGGACTGGTCGGCCTCAAGCCCACGCGCGGCCGCTTCATCGATGGCGAGATGGCGCGCTCGCTGCCGGTCAACATCGTCGGCGAGGGCATCGTCTCGCGCTCGGTGCGCGACCAGGCCGCGTTCTTCGCCGGCATGGAAAAAACCTGGCGCAACCGCAAGCTGCCGCCGGTGGGGCTGGTCGAGCATCCGGTCAAGCGCCGGCTGCGCATAGGCCTGGTGGTCGATTCCATCACCGGCAATCCCACCTGCGCCGAGACGCGCGCGACGGTCGAGGAAACCGCACGGCTGCTCGAGGGCATGGGGCATCGCGTCGAGCCGATGCCGCTGCCGGTGACGCAGTCGTTCGTCGACGACTTCACCACCTACTGGGGATTCCTGTCGTTCATGCTCGGCCTGGTCGGCAAGCGCACGCTCAGCCCGGACTTCGACGCCAGCCGGGTCGACCCGTTCAGCCGCGGTCTCGCCGGTTACTACAAGCGCCGTGCGCTGCGCACGCCGATGGTGTTGTACCGCCTGCATCGCACCGCTGCGCAATACGCGGAAAGCATGCGTGGCTGGGACGCGGTGCTGTCGCCGGTGCTGGCGCACACCGTGCCGAAGCTCGGCCACCTCAGCCCGGATGTGCCGTTCGATACGCTGTTCGAGCGGCTGATGCGCTACGTGTCGTTCACGCCGCTCAACAACGCGGCCGGCACGCCGGCGATCTCGCTGCCGATGGGTGCCTGTGCCAATGGCCTGCCGATCGGCGTGCAACTGCAGGCGGCACACGGCCACGAACACCTGCTGTTGTCGCTGGGCCTCGAACTGGAAGCAGCGAAGCCGTTCCGCCGCATCAACGGCTGATGCGGGGGCGGAAAATTCCGGTGTTGAACGGGGCCGGTGCGATCAGGGTCGCGCCGGCCCTTTTTGCTGTTTCAGCAGGTTGAACAGCATCTTCAGGTCGCGTGCCGGCAGCAGCGGTACGCGCTCCTGCAGCCAGGCGGTCAATCGTTCGTCGCCTTCGATTCCGAGTGCGCGTGCCGCGCGTTCGATTTCGCCCACTGCCGCGGCATAGGACGTCGCTGCCGCCTCCGGCGCATGGCGGGCCAGTGCCGGCAGATCACTCAGCGCGTAGCTGTAGATCATCACTGCCTGCGCCAGGTTGATGCTCGGCTGCGGTGCCGCCAGCGGCACCGTGGTGAGCAGCTGGCAGGCGTCGAGGTGCTCGTTGGTGAGGCCGGTGTCTTCCGGGCCGAACACCAGCGCCGCGCGCTGCACCATGCTCCGCTTGTCGACCAGCGTGTCTTTCAGTTGCGCCGGTGTCAGCACGCTGTGGCGGTGGTGGCGAAGCTTGGCGGTGGTGCCGATCACCAGCTCGCAATCGGCAGTGGCGTCTGCCAGCGAGCCGAACACGCCGGCGTTTTCCAGCACGTCGTGGCTGTACATCGCCATCTGCCAGGCCGGGCCGCGATCGGGAAAGTGGCGGGCGTCGTCGCGGTACTCGCAGGGATTCACCAGCCGCAACCGTGAAAAACCCATGGTCTTCAGCGCGCGCGCAGCAGCACCGATGTTGCCCGGGTGTTTCGGGCCGACGAGGACGAAAACGAGTTCCACGAGTGCTCCGGTTCGGTGGGTTTGCCGCTCAGCCGCGGGCGAGCTTGCGGTATTCGGCGGGCGCCACGCCGATTACCTTGCGGAACAGCCGCGAGAAGTAATACGGATCGTCGTAGCCGAGCTGGCGGGCGATACGGTGCACGGGCG
>JBKHWA010000142.1:0-24235 GCA_046566765.1 Gammaproteobacteria bacterium | reverse complement strand
CTGCTGCTCACCAAAATTGCCAGCTGGCGCATCATGCTCGGCGTGTTCCTTGGCATGGTTGCCATGTCGGCGCTGTTCAATGCCATCGGCAGCACTTCGAACGCGATGTTTGCCATGCCCTGGTACTGGCACCTGACCATCGGTGGCTTCGCTTTCGGTATGGTGTTCATGGCCACCGACCCGGTGTCGGCGGCGATGACCGATGCCGGCAAGTGGATCTTCGGCGCGCTGATCGGCTTCATGGTGGTCATGATCCGGGTGGTCAACCCGGCGTACCCGGAGGGCATGATGCTGGCGATCCTGTTCGCCAACCTCGTGGCACCGACCATCGACTATTACGTGATGCAGGCGAACATCAAGCGGCGCCTCGCGCGCCAGTCCGCCGCCGCAGTGAAGGGGGACGGCCATGTCGGCTGAAAAGCAGGATTCGATTGCGCGGGTATTCACCGTCGCCTTCGTGGTGTGCCTGGTGAGTGCAGTGGTGGTGTCCAGCGCGGTGGTGCTGTTGCGCCCGGTGCAGGACATCAACAAGAACCTCGACGTGCAGACCAACATCCTCGACGCCGCCGGCCTGCACCAGGACGGCATGGATGTCGGCGCGGTGTTCGCGCAGCGCATCGAGGTGAAGCTGGTCGACCTGCGCAACGGCACCTTCGCCGAGGCGGCCGCGGCCGGTGTCGCCGACGTGGTTGCCTATGACCAGCGACTCGCCACCAAGAACCCGGCCCTGTCGTCGGCGATCCCGGCGGCGGAAGACATTGCCGCGATCAAGCGCAAGCCGCACTACGCCAAGGTCTACCTGATCAAGGACGATACCGGCGCGCTCGAGAAAGTCGTGCTGCCGGTTTCCGGCTACGGCCTGTGGTCGACCATGTACGGCTACCTCGTGCTTGGCAGCGACCTCAACACCGTGGTCGGCCTGACCTTCACCGAGCACGGCGAAACGCCCGGGCTCGGCGGCGAGGTCGACAACCCGAAGTGGAAGGCGCAGTGGCCCGGCAAGCAGGTCTACGACGCCGACGGCAAGGTGGTGGCCGGCCTGAAGAAGGGTGGTGTCGATGCAGAGAACCCGTTCGACAAGGCGCACCTGGTCGACGGTCTCGCCGGCGCCACGCTGACCAGCGACGGTGTCAACGACCTGATCCATTACTGGCTGGGCGAGCACGGCTTCGGCCCGTTCCTCAAGAACCTGAAGCAGGGAGGAATCTGACATGGCCGAGACGCAGACGGCGAAGTCGGTCCTGCTGGACCCGATTTTCAAGAACAACCCGATCATGTTGCAGGTGCTGGGCATCTGCTCGGCGCTGGCCGTTACCGGCAAGCTGGAGACGGCGATCGCGATGTCGATCAGCCTGACGCTGGTGACCGGTTTCTCCAACCTGTTCGTGTCGATGGTGCGCAACGTCACCCCGGGCAGCATCCGCATGATCGTGCAGATGGTGATCATCTCGTCGCTGGTGATCGTGGTCGACCAGTTGCTCAAGGCATTCGCCTACGACATCAGCAAGCAGCTTTCGGTGTTCGTTGGCCTGATCATCACCAACTGCATCGTGATGGGCCGCGCCGAGGCGTTCGCCATGAAGAACCCGCCGGGAATCAGCTTCCTCGACGGCATCGGCAACGGCCTTGGCTACAGCGCGCTGCTGATTGCGCTGGCGTTCTTCCGCGAGCTGTTCGGCGCCGGCAAGTTGCTCGGCTACGAGATCCTGCCGCTGGCGAAGGACGGCGGCTGGTACGAGCCGAACGGCCTGCTGCTGCTGCCGCCGAGCGCGTTCTTCATCATCGGCCTGTTTATCTGGGCGCTGCGCAGCTGGAAGCCGGAGCAACAGGAAAAGCCGGACTTCGTCATGGCCCCGCAATCGAAAGCCGCGGCGCACTGAGGGCTGAATCGTCATGGAACATTATGTAAGCCTGTTCGTCCGCAGCCTGTTCATCGAGAACATGGCGCTCGCGTTCTTCCTCGGCATGTGCTCGTTCCTGGCGCTGTCGAAGAAGATGGAAACCGCGGTTGGCCTGGGAGTCGCGGTGATCGTCGTGCAGGCGGTCACGGTGCCGGCCAACAACTTCATCCTGCACAGCCTGCTGGCGCCGGGCGCACTGGCCTGGGCGGGGATGGGCGATGTCGACCTGACCTTCCTCGCGTTCCTGACCTTCATCGGGGTGATCGCCGCGATCGTGCAGATCCTCGAGATGGTGCTCGATAAATACTTTCCGCCGCTCTACAACGCGCTCGGCATCTTCCTGCCGCTGATCACCGTCAACTGCGTGATCATGGGCGGTTCGCTGTTCATGCAGCAGCGCGACTACAACCTGCCGGAAAGCGCAGTGTACGGCGTGGCGTCGGGCGCCAGCTGGGCGCTGGCGATCATCCTGCTGGCCGGGGTGCGCGAAAAACTCAAGTACAGCGACATCCCCGCCGGCCTGCAGGGCCTCGGCGCCACGTTCCTGATCGTGGGCCTGATGTCGCTGGGTTTCATGTCGTTCGCCGGCGTCCAGCTCTGAGCGCCGCAGGGGAGAAGTCCGAATGAGCGAGATGAGCACGATTTACGTTGGCGTCGCCATGTTCACGGCGATCGTCCTGTCGCTGGTGGCGATCATCCTGTTCGCCCGCGCCAAGCTGGTGAGCGGCGGCAACATCCACATCGACATCAACGACGACCCGGAGAAGGGAATCGACTGCGCCGCCGGCGGCAAGTTGCTGTTTACCCTGGCCGACAATGGCATCTTCCTGTCCTCCGCCTGCGGCGGCGGCGGTTCCTGCGGCCAGTGCAAGGTGCGCGTGCTCGAGGGCGGTGGCGACGTGCTGCCGACCGAGATGTCGCACCTCAACAAGCGGCAGGTGAAGGATCACTGGCGCCTTGGCTGCCAGGTCGCGGTGAAGCAGAACCTGAAGCTGGAAGTGCCGCACGAGTTCCTCGGCGTGAAGCGCTGGGAGTGCGAGGTGGTGTCGAACGACAACGTCGCCACTTTCATCAAGGAGCTGGTGCTGAAGCTGCCGGAAGGCGAGGTGGTGAATTTCCGTGCCGGCGGTTTCGTGCAGCTGGAATGTCCGCCGTACCACGTGAAGTTCAAGGATTTCGACATCGGCGCCGAATACCGCGGCGACTGGGAGAAGTTCGGCTTCTTCAACATGGAATCGAAGACCGATGAGCTGGTGGTGCGCGCCTACTCGATGGCGAACTACCCGGAGGAATACGGCATCCTCAAGTTCAACATCCGCATCGCCACGCCGCCGCCGCGCACCACCGGCCTGCCGCCGGGCAAGATGTCCAGTTGGGTGTTCAGCCTGAAGCCGGGCGACAAGGTGACGGTGTACGGTCCGTTCGGCGAGTTCTTTGCCAAGGACACGAAGAACGAGATGGTGTTCATCGGCGGCGGTGCCGGCATGGCGCCGATGCGCTCGCACATCTTCGACCAGCTCAAGCGGCTGAACAGCGACCGCAAGATCACCTTCTGGTACGGCGCCCGCTCGCTGCGCGAGGCGTTCTACGTCGAGGAATACGACCAGCTGGCGAAGGAGTTCCCGAACTTCACCTGGCACCTGGCGCTTTCCGAGCCGCAGCCGGAGGACAACTGGAAGGGCTACACCGGGTTCATCCACAACGTGGTGTACGAGAACCACCTGAAGAACCACCCGGCGCCGGAAGATGCCGAGTACTACATGTGCGGCCCGCCGATGATGAATGCCTCGGTGATCAAGATGCTCACCGACCTCGGCGTCGAGCGCAGCAACATCTTCCTCGACGACTTCGGCGGCTGACCGGTGCCCCGGATGCCGGAAGCAGGCGCGAAGCAAACAGGAGAGGGCCGGGCGACCGGCCCTTTCCGTTTGTTGCCTGTCGCGTTCATCGTGGCGGTGCTGCTGGCGGTGGTCATCGCCGGCTGGTATCGCGCGCAGCAGCCGGTGGTGCATGCCATCAATGGCTGGACCATGGGCTCGACCTGGAGCCTGCGCGTTGCCGGTCCGCGCGACCTCGATCTGGTGACGCTGCGCACGCAGCTGGAAGCGCAACTCGGTGAACTCGACAGCCAGTTGAGCGGCTACCGCGACAACACCGCGCTCAGCCGGCTCAACAATGCGCCGGTGGGCGAGTGGGTGGAATTGCCGTCGCATCTGGGCGCCGTGCTGCGCTTTGGCCGGCAACTGCACGACGACACCGCAGGCGCCTTCGACCTGACGGTGAAGCCGCTGGTGAACCTCTGGGGATTCGGCGCGGCCGATCCGCGCAGCACGTTGCCCACCGACGCCGAGATTGCCGCCGCAAAAGCGCGCACCGGTGCCCGCCAGCTGGAGATCTCTGCCGACGGCACCCGCGTGCGGCGGCTGGCGGCGGTCGGCGTCGATGTCGATGTCGATGCGGTGGCGCCCGGCTACGCCGCCGACGTGCTCGCCGGCTGGCTCGATGCGCACGGCCTGCCGGATCACCTGGTGGAAATCGGCGGCGAGATGCGCGCCGGCGGCGCCAGGCCGGACGGCGGCGGCTGGCGGATCGGCATCGAGCGGCCGGTGATGGCGCGCGGCGATGTCGGCCAGGTGATCGCGGTGCACGACGGCGGGGTGGCAACCTCGGGCGATTACCGCGACTTCGTCGAGATCGGCGGCCACCGCTACTCGCACACGCTCGACCCGGTCAGCGGCCGGCCGGTGACGCACGAGCTGGCGTCGGTGACGGTGATCGCCGCCGACGGCCTTGCCGCCGACGGCTACGCGACGGCGCTGATGGTGCTCGGGCCGGAGCGCGGCATGGCCTGGGCCGAGGCACGCCGACTGCCGGTATTCATGATCATCCGTACGGCGAACGGCGAATTGGCCGAGCGCTACAATGAAGCGTTCCGGCCGTTCCTGGTTACCGAGTAGCGGTCGACGTAAACAAGGGAGCAGGCAGCCATGACCACCATCCTGCTGGCGATCGTTTTTTTCCTCGTGCTGTTCGCTGCCATGGCGATCGGCATCATGCTGGGCCGGCCGCCGATCAAGGGCTCCTGCGGCGGGATGGCGGCACTGACCGCCGGTACCTGCGAGATCTGCGGCGGTGATCCGGCCAGGTGCGAAAGCGGTGTTGCCGGCAAGGCAGATGCGGCCGACGGGGCCGGCAAGGTCGAGCGCTTTGATCCGCGCGACCAGCGCTGAACGGGGGCAGTGTCGATGGGAAGTCCAATGGACGGGACTGCAGGCAACGCCGACGCAAATGCCGCCGGCCCGCGCCGCACCGGCCTGATCCTGTCCGGCGGTGGTGCCCGCGCCGCCTACCAGGTTGGCGTGCTGATGGCGATCGCCGAGATCTCGCCGCGCGACATCAAGTGCCCGTTCGACATCATCTGCGGCACCTCCGCCGGCGCCATCAACGCCACCGCGCTGGCCAGCCAGGCGGTGCACTTCCGCACCGGCGTGCGCGGCCTCGAGCGCATCTGGGGCAATCTCACCGCCGAGAGCGTTTATCGCACGGACTGGTCGTCGTTCGCCGGGCTGGTGTTCCGCTGGTTGCTGGCCAGTTTGCGGCGGGGCGAATCGCATCTCGCCTATTCGCTGCTGGACAATGCGCCGCTAGGGCAACTGATCGAGCAGGTGATCAACTTCAAGAAGATCCAGCGCCAGCTCGATGCCGGCCACCTGTACGCGCTGAGCATCACTGCCGCCGGTTATTCCAGCGGCGAATCGGTGAGTTTCTACCAGTCGGCGGCCGATATCCCGCCCTGGCGCCGGTCGCGGCGCATCGGCGTGCCGGCGCAGATCGGCCGGGAGCACCTGCTGGCCTCCAGCGCGTTGCCGATCCTGTTTCCCGCGCAGAAGATCAACCGCGAATATTTCGGCGACGGCGCGATCCGCCAGCTGGCGCCGCTGAGCCCGGCGCTGCACCTGGGCGCGCGCAAGATCCTGGTGGTCGGTGTCAGCGGCATTGCCGCCGGCGGTCCGCGCCGCGTTCCCGGCGACGTGTACCCGAGCCCGGCGCAGATCATCGGCCACGTGATGAACAGCGCCTTCGTCGATTCCTTCGAAGCCGATGTCGAACGGCTCGAACGCATCAACCGGACGGTGCGGATGGTGCCGGAGGACGTGCGGCACTCGGCGCAGATGGAGTTGCGCGAAGTCGAGTTGCTGAAGATCTGGCCCTCGCAGCCGCTGGACGAGATCGCGGCGCGGCACGCGCATGAATTGCCGCGAAATATCCGCGCGCTGCTCTCCGGTTCCGGTGCGCTCAAGCGCGGCGGTGGGACGGCGGTCAGTTACCTGCTGTTCGAGCAGGGCTTCTGCCGGGAGCTGATGGCGCTCGGTTACACCGATGCGATTTCGCGGCGGGAGGAAATCGCCAGCTTCCTCGGCATCCCGCAGGCCCGGCCGGCGAGCGCGGGCGAGCCGGCGGTCGTCGCGGGCTGAGCGCAACCGGTCAGCGCTTGCCGATCCGGGCGCGCATGTTGAAATGCGCGAGCATGGCGGTGGGGAAGTCGGTGATCAGGCTGTCGACGCCGAGATTGGCCAGCCGCTCGGCCACCATCAGGTCGTTCACGGTCCACACCGAGACTGGCAGGCCGGCGGCACGGGCGCGAGCCAGCAGCGGTTCGTCGACCAGTTTCCAGTTGCACACCAGCAGGGTGCTTTCGTATTTCTGCGCGGTCTTGACCGGCTCGGGTTCGGCCTGCTCGGCGACGTAGGCGCGGGCCAGCGACGGTGCTTCCTTCTGCGCGATCTTCAGCACTTCCGGGTCCAGCGACGTCAGCACGACGCGCTCGCCCAGCCGTAACTGCGCGACCAGTTCTTCCATGCGACGCACCAGCACGCGAATGCGTGCCGGCGCGTCACTCTTCACTTCCAGCTGCCAGCTTTCCACCGCGCTGCAGGCGACCAGCACTTCCTCCAGCGTCGGGATGCCGGCCGGGTGGGCCCAGCCGGGCGTGTTGTGGCGCGCATCGAGCGCGGCGAGTTGCGTGGCCGGCAGGTCGGCGACGGCGCCGCTCTCGCCGGTGGTGCGATCGACGGTGGCGTCGTGGATCACCACCGGGCGCTCGTCCCAGGACAGCCGCACATCGAGTTCGAAATGACGAATGCCGGATTCCATCGCATGCAGGAACGACGGCAGGGTGTTTTCCGGTGCCTCGGCGCGGACACCGCGATGACCGATGACGATCACAGCACGCCCGCCGGCAGTTGCATGGTGACGCAGTGCAGGCTGCCGTGTTGCCGGATCAGCGGCAGGCAATCGATGCCGATCACCTCGTGGTGCGGGAAGCAGCCGGCGAGGGTGCGGAGTACTTCCGGGTCGGCATTGTCACGGTAGGTCGGGACCAGCACGGCGCCGTTGATGATGAGGAAGTTGGCGTAACTCGCCGGCAGGCGGTGACCGTCCTGCTCGTACTTGCCGGCCGGCCACGGCAGCGGCACCAGTTTGTACGGGTTGCCGTCGGCATCGCGCAGCGCGCGCAGTTCCTCGTACATCGCGGCAAGGTCGGCGTAGTGCTCGTCCTCGCGGTCGTCGCAGGCGACGTAGCAGATGGTGCGCTCGTCGCAGAAGCGGGCGAGGGTGTCGATGTGGCTGTCGGTGTCGTCGCCGGCGAGGTGGCCGTGCTCCAGCCACAACACGCGCTCCATTCCGAGCAGGCGCTTAAGTTCGCGCTCGGTGCCGGCGCGGTCAAGATGCGGATTGCGCTCCGGCGACAGCAGGCAGGCGCTGGTGGTGAGCAGGGTGCCGCGGCCGTCGGTCTCGATGCTGCCGCCCTCGATGAACAACGGGACGGTATCGAGCGGCGCCTTGAACAGCCCCTGCGCGGCCAGCGCGCGGGTAACGGCATCGTCCTCGATGGCGTGGAACTTGTTGCCCCAGCCGTTGAAGCCGAAATCGCGCAACTGCAGGCGGTTGCCGTCGCTGACGGTGATCGGGCCGTAATCGCGGATCCAGGTGTCGTTGTACGTGGCGTGGACGAAGCGCAGGTTTTCCTCGCGCACGCCGCGCTGGCGCAGGTGCCGCAGGATGTGGTCGCGGTGGGCAGCGTCGACGCAGACGATGACGCAGGTCTCGCGGCGCGCGATGGCGCAGGCGATGGCGGCGTAGCTGGATTCGGCGTCGTCAAGCAGCGCCGCCCAGTCGGTGTGGGCGGCGGGCCAGGTGAGCATGACGCCGCACTGCGGCGCCCACTCGGGCAGCAGGCGGAACGTCATGCGGGAATTACTGGCGGGGGCGGAAAGTGCCCGTTTCCGGGTCGAACTCGAGGGTGTCGTCGAGTGCGCTGCCGCTGGTGCCGCCGGAAGCGGGAGCCGGAGCCGGCGCAACTTCGGCTGCAGGCTCTGCGGCCGGTTCGGCGAACGGGGACGGTTCGGCGGCGGGCGCGGGCTCCGCCGCTACCGGCTCCTCAGGGGCAGGTTCTTCGGCGACCGGGGCGGACTCCTGGACAGGCGCGGCGAATGCGTCCGACTCCGGTGCGGTTGCCGGCGCCGGCTCGGCCGCAGGTTCGGCGGCGGACTCGGACTCGCTGTCGATGATCAGGCGGCCGGTGACCGGATCGAAGCGGAAGCCACCACCAACCGAGGTGGAGGTGGACGGTGCCGGGGTGGCCACCGGTTCCGGTGCGAGCGCCGGGGCGGCAAGGGCCGGGGCCGGCTCGCTGACGTAGGGGGCGGGTGCTGCCGGCTCGGGTTCCGGTGCGAATGCCGGGGCCGGTGCCTCTTCCTCGCGGAGATTGGACAGTGCGGGCGCGGCCGGCGCCGGCTCGTACGCGGGCTCATAAGCCGGTTGCCGGGCAGGTGCGGCGGTGGCGCTGCCATGCAGCGACTGGGTGCGCACGGTGTGGACTACCCGGCGACCCTCGAAATAAACGGTGTAACCGTCATAAACCCAGCGGGTGATCGCCGGCTTGCCGATGGCGCCGAGGTCCCGCTCGGGGCTGCCGTACTTGGCCCGGACCTCGTCCATCGACATGCCCTGCTTCGGCATCTCGAGCGCCAGCGCAAGGGTGGGCAGCAGGCCAAAGGCAGCGGCAATAAGGTAGTTGCGGGTCGTCTTCGTGATCATTCCCAACCCCGGGAGTGCGCGGCAGAATTCAAGGGATAGTAGTGAGTTACGTGCGACTATTCAACCAGATTGGAGTAGTGGCCGCGGGCCGGCCAGCCGGTTCTCCCGACGGGCAAAACTCCTTGGAGTGGCTGCCGGGCTTGTGCTTGAATGCCGCGCCATGTTCAAACCAGTCTCCCTGTTCGTCGGTCTCCGCTATACGCGGGCCCGCCGTCGAAACCACTTCATCTCCTTCATCTCGCTGACCTCGATCGTGGGCCTCGGGCTCGGGGTCGCGGTCCTGATTGTCGTGCTTTCGGTCATGAACGGCTTCGATCGTGAGCTGAAGCACCGCATCCTCGGCATGGTGCCGCACGGCAGTCTGGTGGGTTACGAGCCGCTGTCCGACTGGCGGCCGCTCGCCGAGCAGGTTGCCCGGCATCCCGGTGTCGACGGCGTGGCGCCGTTCAGCCAGATGCAGGCGATGGTCTCGGCCGCCGGCTCGGTAGAGGGTGCGGTGGTGAATGGCATCCTGCCGGAGCACGAAGCCGCGGTGTCGATCCTCCCGCAGCACATGGTGGCCGGTTCGCTGGACACGCTGGTGCCGGGCAGTTTCGGCATCGTGCTGGGTTCGGGGCTGGCCCGCCGGCTGGGCGTTGCGGTCGGCGACCGCGTGACCATCGTGCTGCCGGAGGCGACGGTGTCGCCGGCCGGCGTGATGCCGCGGTTCAAGCGTTTTACAGTCACCGGTGTCTTTCGTGTCGGCGCCGACATCGATGCCTCGCTGGCGTACGTCAATCTCGACGATGCGGCGGTGATGCTGCGGCATCCCCACACCGCGCAGGCGCTGCGGGTGAAGATGCATGACCTGTTCGACGCGCCGGAAGTCATGAGCGACCTGGTGGCCGGCGCCGACGGTGACTATTACGCCGTCGACTGGACGCGTACCCACGGCAGCCTGTTCCAGGCGGTGCAGATGGAGAAGTGGATGATGGCGCTGTTGCTGTCGTTCATCGTCGGCATCGCCGCCTTCAACATCGTCTCCAGCCTGGTGATGGTGGTCACCGACAAGAAGGGCGATATCGCCATCCTGCGCACGCTGGGCGCCAGCCCGGGCGAGGTGATGCGGATCTTCATGGTGCAGGGCGTGGTGATCGGCCTGTTCGGGACCCTCGCCGGCGTGCTGCTCGGGGTGGCGCTTTCGTTGACCATCAGCGACATCGTGCTGTGGATCGAGCGCGCCACCGGCTCGCAGTTGCTGGAGGCCTACTTCGTGAATTTCCTGCCCTCCCAGTTGCGCTGGAGCGACGTCGGCATGGTGTCGGCGATTGCCTTCACCCTGAGTTTTGCCGCCACCGTCTACCCGGCGCTGCGTGCCGCGAAGATTCACCCGGCGGAGGCCTTGCGCTATGAGTGACGCCGCCGACCTGGTGCTGCAGACGAAATCGCTGGTCAAGCAGTACATCGAGGGACCGCTGCAGGTAGATGTGCTGCGTGGCGTCGAACTGGCGGTGCGGCGCGGCGAGATCGTTGCCGTGCTCGGTGCGTCCGGCGCCGGCAAGAGCACTTTGCTGAACCTGCTCGGCGGGCTGGACCAGCCCACCTCCGGCAGCGTCGACGTGATGGGCGAGCGACTGTCTGCGCTGGATGAGCGGGCGCGCGGCCGGCTGCGCAACCGCGCGATCGGTTTCGTCTACCAGTTCCACCACCTGCTGCCGGAATTCACCGCGCGGGAAAACGTCGCCATGCCGTTGCTGATCGGCGGGAGGGCGCCGCGCGAGGCCGGCGAGATGGCGGATGCGCTGCTCGCGCGGGTAGGGCTGGCGGCGCGCACCGGACACAAGCCGGGCGAGCTCTCCGGTGGCGAGCGCCAGCGGGTGGCGATTGCCCGCGCACTGGTCACCCGGCCGGCGATCGTGCTGGCGGACGAACCTACCGGCAACCTCGACCGTCGCACGGCGGAAGCGGTGCAGGACCTGATGTTCGAACTCAACCGCGATCTCGCCACCAGCTTCCTGCTGGTGACCCACGACCTGGCGCTGGCGGCCCGCTGCCACCGGGTGCTGGAACTCAAGGACGGGTTGCTGGCGCCGCGCGCCTGACCGGAAACGTCGCCGGTGATCGTCGCGTTTGCTGACGGGTTGATGCCGCGTTGCGCGGCATCCCGCTAGTCCGGCTTTTTCCCGCGGCGCGCCAGCCGCAACTTCCACTGGTGGCGCACGTGCGCCTTCCACGCATAGTGCACGCCGAACCAGCCGGCGATGCCGAGCACGGCGCCAAGCACCAGTGCGCCGAAGGCCATGGGCAGGTAGATCTGCCCGAAGTTGGCCAGCATCGAATCCCACATCGCTTCGAATGATGCGTTGTCCATTTGCCAGTCCGGCTGCATGCCGAGCATCAGCGCGCCGAGCATGTACGTCCCGTACCAGACCGGCACCGCGGTCAGCGGGTTGGTCAGCCAGACCAGGAACAGCACCAGCGGGATGTTGGCGCGGAACAGAACCGCCAGCATGACTGCCGGCAGCGTCTGGAACGGGATCGGGACCAGCGCACAGACGATGCCGATCAGCATGCCGTTCGCCACGCAGCGCCGGTTCAGGTGCCAGAGGTTGGGATCGGCGATCCGGTGGCCGAAAAAGCGCAGGTGACGGTGCTCGCGCAGCGTCGCCGGATCGGGCAGGTATTTCCTGAAAAACTTGCGAGGCATCGGGCGATTGGCGCACAGCGTGAGGCCGACGGCGTCCCTATTATGCACAGCCTCGTGAGCCGCGATACGGGCGGGCGATTGCGCCGCGGCCGGGCGGGGAGGGCAGGGAATGCTCCTGGCAACGTGCGCCGGCTTCGTGGCCGGGGTGATGTCACAACCGGCCTGGCCGGTCATGCCGGACCCAGACTGGCTGTCGCTGGCGGGGCTGCTGGCAGCAGTTTGCGCAGCGGGAAATCGGGGCCGGATGCACCGCGCCATCGCGTTGGCTGTGTTCGGGATGGCTCTGGGCATCGGGTGGTCGGCGCTGGCCGCGCACGCGGTGATCGATGCGCGGATGCCGGAATCGAGGGCGGTCCAGGATGACCGCATAGAAGGCGTCGTGCGCAGCGCGCGCCTGCATGCCGATGGCGGCATGACCTGGCTGGTCGCCGTCGACCAGCTCCCCTGGTATGGCCGGCACGGCGACTGGACGCTGCGGATCAGCAGTCGCTTTCCGGCCGCCGTGCAGGTCGGCGAGCGCTGGCAACTGGTCGTGCGGCTGAAGCCGCCGCACGCGTCGCAGAACCCCGGGGTGGCCGATTTCGAGCGCTTCCTGCTGGGTGAGCGCACGGTGGCAACCGGCTACCTGCGCGAGGACGGCGAGCACCGGCGATTGGCTGCGGCGTCGGGCCTCGCCGCGTGGCGTGCGCGGCTGCTCGATGCCGCATTGCCGTTGCTGGGCTCCGGGCCCGGCGACATCGCCGCCGACGATGCGCAGCGATTCGCGCGGGCAGTGCTGCCGGCACTGGTGCTCGACGAGCGCAGCTGGCTGGCGCCGGCACAATGGCGTCTGCTGGCCGATACCGGCACTGCTCATCTCGTGGCGATCAGTGGCCTGCATGTCGCCTTGCTGTGGGGCGGCGTGCTGTGGATAGCCACGTTTCTGTTGCGACGCCGTGCCGGCACGCTCCGCTACCGGGTGCTGCCGGTATCGCTGGCGCTGGTCGCGGCGGTGGCCTACGCGGCGCTGGCCGGCATGCCGCTGCCGGCGGCCCGGGCGACGCTGATGCTGGCCGCGGTTTCCGTACTGGTGCTGCGCGATGGCCGCGCGTCGGGCTGGCGCGTGCTGTTGCTGGCCTCGGCCGTGGTGCTGGCTTTCGATCCGCTGGCGGTGCACGGCGCCGGCTTCTGGTTGAGCCACGGCGCAGTGGCGATGTTGCTGCTGCTGGCGGACCTGCATCGCCGTCGGCCGCCGGCGCCGGACTGGCAGCGTCGCGTGGTTCGCGGCAGCTGGCTGGCAGTGCGCGGCCAGGCGGCGCTGTCGCTGTTGCTGGCGCCGTTGCTGTTCGCGCTGTTCGGCAGCGCCAGCCTGAGCAGTGTCGCGGCCAACATGCCGGCGATCCCGCTGGTCAACCTGCTGGCGTTGCCGCCGGCACTGGCCGGTTTCCTGCTGGCTCCGTTTGCGCCGGCGCTGGCCGATCCCTGTCTCGACTTCGCTGCGGCGGTGCTCGCGTTGTTATGGAGATTGCTGGCATGGATGGACGGGCCTGACCTGTTGTCGCCGTTGGCGGCGCCGGGATTCACCACCGCCGGCGTGCTGCTGTTCATGGTCGCGGTGGGTGCGCTGGCGCTGGCGCGCGGCATGGCGTTGAGCCTGGCGGTTGCAGCGCTGGCGGTGCTCGCGTGGCCGGTGGCGCCGGCGGTTCCGCATGGCGAGGCGGAGGTCTGCGTGCTGGATGTCGGCCAGGGCCTGGCGGTGGCGGCGCGCACTTCCCGTCACGCCGTGCTGTACGACGCCGGCCCGGCCTGGAGCGGCGAGAGCGATGCCGGTCGCGCGGTGGTGGTGCCGGCATTGCGCGCGATGGGCGCGCGGCAACTGGACCTGCTGGTGCTCAGCCACCACGATAACGACCACGTTGGCGGCGCCGCGTCGGTCGCTGCGGCCATGCGGCCACGCGACATCGTGGTCGGTGACTTGCGGTCGCGCCTGGACGGGCGGGGCAGGCGCTGCGAGCGGGCCTGGCAGCAGGACTTCGATGGTGTCCGGCTGTCATTGCTGCCGGGCGCGGAGCGGGGTGCCGACAACGATCGCTCCTGCGTATTGCGTATTGCCGCCGGCAAGCATGCGGTCCTGCTGCCCGGTGACATCACCGCCCGCCGCGAACTGGAACTGGCGGCGGCATTCCCGGCAGCGGATGCGCTGGCCGCCGACGTGCTGGTCGCGGCGCACCATGGCAGCCGCAGTTCGGGGTCGCTGACGTTTCTGCACCGTGTGTCGCCGCGCGACGTGGTCTACTCCGCCGGTTACCGCAACCGCTTTCGTCATCCGCACCCGGCGACGCTGGCAACTGCCCGCCGGCTGGGTGCCCGGACATACCTGACGGCGGAGGCCGGAGCGACCTGTTTCCGCCTGCGTCCGGACCGGTCGCCGCAACTGCAGGCATTGCGAGCCGGGGAGCGCAGATTCTGGCGGGACTGACGTCAGCGAGCCGCACGCCGACGGCCGGGGTCGCGTGCCCTTGTGGTAAATTACCGGCGCTTTCGCATCCGGAGTGCAATGCCTGTGCTGGACATCCTCAAGTCGGGCGGCTGGGTCATGTGGCCCATCGTCATCGCTTCCATCGTTTCGATCGCCATCATCCTCGAAAGATTCTGGACGCTGCGCACCAGCCGCATCGTCCCGGCCGGCCTTGCCCTGCGTACCCTGCAGGGCATCCGCGAAGGGAATTTCCAGCGCGAACAACTGCTGCGGCTGCGCGAGGAATCGCCGCTGGGCTACGTGCTGTCGGCGGCCATTGCCGGCGCGCGCCTCGGCCGCGACGTGATGCGTGAGCGGGTCGACCAGGCTGGTCGCCAGGTGGTGCACGAGATGGAACGCTACCTGACCACGCTGGGCGCGATTGCCTCGGTGGCGACATTGCTTGGCCTGCTCGGCAGCGTGATCGGCATGATCCACATCTTCAATGCCGTCACCGCAGCCGGTGGCGGCGAGACGGTCACCATGGCACGCGGCATCGCGATGGCGCTGGTCGCCACCGCCGGTGGCCTCAGCGTCGCCATCCCGGCGCAGTTTTTCTACCGGTTCTTCACCCGCCAGGTCGACACGCTGGCGATGCGCATGGAAACCGAGGCGCTCGATTTCGTCGATCGCCTTGCCAATGACCGCGGCGCCGGCGCCGCGGGCGATGCGGGGCGGGAAGCTGCATGAGCTTCGGCCGTCGCCGTCGCCGACCGGATGCCTTGATCGACCTGACGCCGATGGTCGACCTGTTCCTGTTGCTGATCCTGTTTTTTGCGCTGGCCACCACCTTTGCCCACCAGACCCGCCTGGGCATCGACCTGCCGGAGGCTCGGGGCCAGGCGCCGGCACCTTCCGCCAACTCCGTCGAGGTCTCGGTATCCGAGTCCGGTGAGTTCGCGGTGAACGGACTTGCGCTGGTGAATACCGATCGCAAGACGCTGATCGCGGCGATCCGCGATGCGGCCCGCGGCCGCAAGGACGTGCCGTTCTTCCTGACGGCCGATGCGCGGGCGACCCACCAGTCGGTGGTCAGCGTGCTGGATGCTGCCGGTGAACTCGGCTTCGTGAACGTCAATATCGTTACCCGCGAACCGGCGCGCTGAACGACATGAACAACAATGCAACCGATGTGCCCGCCGAGGCGGATGGTTTTACCGTTTACAAGCGGCTGCTCGGTTATACCTTGCGCTACTGGCGTGTGTTGCTGCTGGCCATGTTCGGGTACCTCCTGTACGCGGCGATGGAAGCCGCGGCGGCGAGTTTCCTCGGCTTCATGGTCAAGCAGATCAGCGAGCGTTCGCCGGACATGGCGCTCACCATCCCGGCATTGATCATCGCCATTTCGATTGGTCGCGGCGTGGGGTCGTTCCTCGGCGATTACGGCATGTCGGTAGCGGCGCGCAACCTGGTCAATACGCTGCGCTGCGAGATGTTCGGCCGTATGCTGATGCTGCCGGCGCAGTACTACACCGAGAGCGGGACCGGGTACCTCGCTTCGAAGCTTACCTACAACGTCGAGCAGGTGACGGCAGCCGCCACCGAATCGGCGAAGATCCTGATCAAGAACGGCCTGACCGTGGTTGGCCTGCTGGGCTACATGCTGTGGATGAACTGGCGGCTGACGCTGATCCTGTTCGCGTTCCTGCCGCTAGTCGGCCTGCTGGTGCGGATTGCGAGTCGTCGTTTCCGCAAGATCAGTGCGCGGCTGCAGGTCTCGGTCGGCCAGATTACCCATGTGTCGTCGGAGGCGATCAACGCCGTGCCGGTGGTGAAGTTGTTCGGTGGCCAGGCGCACGAGCAACAGCGTTTCGAGAAGGCCAGCAGGCTGAACCTGCAGCAGAGCCTGAAGATGACCATCACCAAGGCAATCAACACGCCGGCGATCCAGACCGTGCTGGCGTTCCCGCTGGCGATCATCGTCTGGATCGCGCTGCAGCCCGACATCATGGGCGACATGACCGCGGCCGATTTCATCAGTTACATCGGCGCGCTGGGCATCATCGTAAAGCCGGTCAAGTCGCTCACCGACATCAATGATCGCCTGCAGCGCGGCATTATCGCCGCCCGCTCGGTGTTCGAGATGATCGATGCCCAGGCCGAGGACGCCGGCGGCGATTACGCGCCGGAACATGTGCGCGGCGACGTCGAGTTCCGCGATGTGACCTTCCGTTACCCCGGCAAGGGCGCCGACGTGCTGTGCGGCGTGACCTTCAAGGTCAGGGCGGGGCAAACGGTGGCGCTGGTCGGTCGTTCCGGTGGCGGCAAGACGACGTTATCCAACCTGTTGCCGCGCTTCTATGACGTGACAGGCGGCGAGATCCTGATCGACGATGTGCCGATCCGGGAATATTCGCTGCCGGCATTGCGCCGGCAGATGTCGCTGGTGCCGCAACGCGTCGCGCTGTTCGACGACACGGTGGCCGCCAACATTGCCTACGGCGACACAGCCGATGCCGGCATGGATGCGGTGAAGGCCGCGGCGCGGGCGGCGAACGCCGCCGGCTTCATCGAGGAGTTGCCGCAGGGTTATGCCACCCGCATCGGCCAGGATGGCGCGCAATTGTCGGGTGGCCAGCGGCAGCGGGTCGCCATCGCCCGTGCACTGCTGCGCAATGCGCCGATCCTGATCCTTGACGAGGCGACCAGTGCGCTGGATACCGAGTCCGAGGTGCATATCCAGAATGCGCTGGAGCACCTGATGAAAGGGCGCACCACCTTCGTCATCGCCCACCGCCTGTCGACCATCGAGCGTGCCGACCTGATCCTCGTGATCAGCGAGGGCCGGATCGTCGAGCAGGGGTCGCATGCGCAGTTGCTGGCCCGTGACGGCCAGTACGCGCGGTTGTACAAGCGCAATTTCTCCGACGACCCGGCGCCGGAAGAATCCTGAGCCATGCGCGCCGCGATCGAACGCTGGTTGCTGGCGCGCTGGTTCGGCAAGCCCGGCGTGCTGTGGTTGTTGCTGCCGCTGGAGTGGCTGTACCGGCTGGTCGTTGCATGGCGGGGCAGTCCCACCGGCGTGCGGCCACCGGTGCCGGTGATCGTCGTCGGCAACCTGGCCGTCGGCGGCAGTGGCAAGACACCGCTGGTGCTGGCGCTGGTCGCCGCCGTGCGGCAGCAGGGATTGCGGCCCGGAGTGATCGCCCGCGGCCATGGTGGTCGTGGCCCGTTTCCGTTGAAGGTCGGTATCGATACCGCTGCGGCGGCGAGTGGCGACGAGCCGCTGCTGGTGGCCCGCCGCCACCAGGGCGTGCCGGTGTTCGTGGCGCCGGACCGGCGTGCGGCGCTCGCCGCGGTGCTGGCCGAGGGTGTCGATGTTGTCATCAGCGACGATGGCCTGCAGCACCTCTCCTTGCAGCGCAGCGTCGAGATTGCGGTAGTCGACGGCCGGCGCGGGCTCGGCAACGGGCGCTGCCTGCCGGTCGGACCGCTGCGCGAACCCCCGGCCCGTTTGTCGCGCGTTGATTTCGTGGTGGTCAACGGCGGTGAGTGTCCTTCGTTGCCGGTGGCCGCGGTCACGTCCATGAGGCTGCAGCCGGCGCTGTTCCGTCGCGTCGGTGTACCGGCGGAAACGCTGGATCCCGCGGCGATGCGGGCGCGCTGCGTCGCGCCACCCTCGGCACTGGCGGGCATCGGCGACCCGTCGCGTTTCTTCGCTACCCTGCAGTCGCTCGGCATTGACGCCGAGGGCCATCCGTTCGGCGATCACCATGCTTATACCGTTGACGACCTGCGCCCGTTTGCAGGTCGCCTGCTGCTGATGACGGAGAAGGATGCGGTGAAATGCGCTGACCTTGTCGCGGTGGTGGGCATCGACGCCTGGTACCTGGAGGTCGACGCGGTGCTGCCCGCGGAATTTTTCTCCCGCGTGTTCGCGCGCGCGGTTGGCAACGACAGGAGTTGAACATGGGTTTCGTGGTGGTGATTCCGGCGCGTTATTCGTCCAGCCGTTTGCCCGGCAAGCCGCTGGCGGAAATCGCCGGCCGGACGATGATCGAGCATGTGTATCGGCAGGCACAGCGTTCGCGCGCGCGCGAAGTCGTAGTGGCCACCGACGACCAGCGCGTCGCCGACGCGGTGCAGGCTTTCGGTGGCACGGTCTGCATGACCGCGGCGACGCACCCGTCCGGTACCGACCGCATCGAGGAAGTCGCGCGGAAGATGGGCTATGGCGCCGATGACATCGTGGTGAACGTGCAGGGCGACGAGCCATTGATCCCGCCGCAGAATATCGACCAGGTCGCGGCCAACCTTGCCGCCAACGCGCGTTGCAGCGCAGCGACCCTGTGCGAGGAGATTTCCTCGCCCGCCGACGTATTCAACCCGAACATTGTCAAGCTGGTGGCGGCTGCCAGCGGCGAGGCACTCTATTTCTCGCGGGCGGTGATTCCCTGGGATCGCGACGGCTACGCGAAGCTCGCCGGCGGGGCGCTGCCGGCCAGCGTCGGCGACGCCTATCGTCGCCATATCGGCATCTATGCCTATCGTGTTTCGTTGCTCGGTGAATTCGTCGGCTGGGGCGCCTGCCCGCTGGAAAACATCGAGGCGCTGGAGCAGTTGCGGATACTGTGGAACGGCCACCGCATCCATGTCGCGACGGCGGCGGTGTCGGCGCCCGGCGGGGTCGATACCCCGGCGGACCTGGAGCGCGTACGGCAACACTTCGTGCAGGCCGGCAACGGATGAGCACGCAGGTCGGCGTGCTGTTTGTCTGCCTCGGCAACATCTGCCGGTCGCCGACTGCCGAGGGCGTATTCCGCGCGCGGGTAGCTGCGGCCGGCCTCGCCGATCGCATCCGCATCGACAGCGCCGGTACCGCCGGCTGGCATGCCGGCAAGCCGCCGGATGCACGTTCGATCCGCTACGCCGCGCAGCGCGGTATCGACATTTCAGCACTGCGTGCGCGGCAGGTGGCGCCGGCCGATTTTCTGCAATTCGATGTCGTGCTGGCGATGGACAACGACAATCGCGAAGCGCTTTTGCGCATGGCGCCGCCGGCGCAGCGGCACAAGGTGGCGCTGTTTCTTGATCATGCGCCGGCTGCCGGCGTGCGTGAGGTTCCCGATCCCTATTACGGTGGTGCCGAGGATTTCGCGCGCGTGCTGGACCTGGTGGAGCAGGCCGCTGACGGGCTGCTCGGGCGATTGCGGGAGCGGCTCGCGTGATTCGACTGTTGGCCGACGCCGACTTGTCGGCGCTCAACACCTTCGGTCTGCCCGGGCGTGCCCGCTGGCTGGCGGAGGTGGACGACTTCGATGAATTGCCGGGGCTGTTGCGCGATCCACGGTTCAGCGGCTTGCCGCGACTGGTGCTCGGCGGCGGCAGCAATGTCGTGCTCCGTGGCGGAAAGGTCGATGCACTGGTCATCCGCCTGTGTGCGGCCGGTTGGCGCATCGTGGCACGTGATGGAACGCATGCGCGCATCGAAGCCGATGCCGGGATGGCCTGGCATGCGCTGGTTACCGCCTGTGTCGATGGCGGTCTCGGCGGGATCGAGAATCTCGCGCTGATTCCCGGCACCGTGGGCGCGGCGCCGGTGCAGAACATCGGTGCGTACGGGATCGAACTGGAGTCCGTGCTGCACTCGCTGGACGCGGTGGATCTTGCCAGCGGCGAGTTTCGTACCTATGCCCGGGCGGATTGTGCCCTTGGCTATCGCGACAGCATTTTCAAGCACGCCGCCCGCGGCATGGCGATTGTCAGGGTTCGGCTCGACCTCGATGCGGCGGCGCCGCTGCGCTGCGAATACCGCGACCTGCGCGACGAGATCACCGCGCGCGGCATCGAAACGCCGACTCGCCGCGATGTTTATGACATGGTCTGTGCGATACGGCGGCGCAAGCTGCCTGACCCGGCGGTGATCGGCAACGCGGGCAGTTTTTTCAAGAACCCGGTGGTGAGCGCGGCCGGGTACGCGGCGCTGCGCGAGCATTTCCCAGACCTGGTGGCCTATGCCCAGGCAGATGGCAGCGTGAAACTGGCTGCCGGCTGGCTGATCGATCGCGCTGGCTGGAAGGGATTCCGCGACGGCCCTGTCGGCGTCCATGAAAAGCAGGCGCTGGTGCTGGTCAACCACGGCGGTGCGAGCGGAGCGCAAGTGCTGTCGCTGGCGCAGCGGATCGTCGATGACGTGCGGGCGCGCTATGGTGTCACGCTGGCGATGGAGCCGGTCGTGCTTTGATGCGAGGCCTGCCGGTTAACTGGCGGGTGATGCGCCGTCAATGTTTCGGTAAATGACACGCAACAAAAAAGCGGGCCTGGGCCCGCTTTTTTGTTCAAGGCGACCGCGTCAGACGTTGGCGTTGTCCGGCGTAGTGTCACTGCCGGACGTCGACGCCTGTTGCTGGGCCAGGCGTTCGGCCTCGAGCTGGCGGCGGCGGATTTCGCGCGGGTCGTTGGCGGCACGACGCGGACGGCCGTCATCGGCCGGCGCGGCCGCTGCAGCCGGTGCGCTCACAGCTGCCTCCGGCGTGCTGGTGGTGACCACGGCTACCGGTGTCGCAGCAACAAGGGTTGCCGGCTCGACAACCGCGGCCGGTTCTTCGGCAGCCGGAGTCGCCGCTGCATGCGCGGTGACCTGTGCAGCCACCTGTGCGGCAACGACCGGCGCTTCGTACGCCACCGGCTCGGAAGCCGGGGAATGCAAGGCGGCCGCCAGCGGCTGCTGGGTGGCTGGCGGGTGGGCCGGCGACATTGCCGGAGCGATTGTTGCCGGCTCGGTCGCTGCCGATCCGGTCGCGGCGACATCGGCGCTGAACAGCGTCGATGGCAGTTCTGCGCCGCCATCACCCTCGTCGCCGGCGATTTCCGCAACGCCCTCGCTGCCTTCCGGATGCTCGCGGCGCTGCTGGCGCTCCATTTCGCGCTCACGGCGACGCGAGCGGTGACGACGACGACGGCCACCGCCACCACCCTCACGCTGCTCGCCGGGCGCGGCGGCTTCTTCGCCGGCCATGCCGGCCTGGGTTTCAAGCAGGTCACCGGTAACCGTGGCCTCGATGCGCGCCGGCGGCGGCGGGGGCGTGCTGCGATCGCGGCGCGGCGCCTGGCGATTGCGATCATCACCGGCCTGCGCATCGCTTTCCGGCGTGCGCGGCTGTTGCGGACGATCGGCACGCGGTTCGCGCGGCTCGCGGGGTTCACGTGCCTCGCGCGGTTCACGCTGCTGGTCGCGGCCGGCACGCTGTTGATCGCGGTCGCCACGCGGCTGCTGGTCGCGCTCACCACGGTCCGGCCGCTCGCCACGCGGCTGTTGCTGGTCGCGCGGCTGCTGGTCACGGCCACCACGTTGCTGGTCGCGGTCGCCTCGCGGCTGCTGGTCACGGCCACCGCGTTGCTGATCGCGATCGCCACGCGGCTGCTGGTCACGGTCGCCACGCTCACCACGCTGGTCACGATCCTGGCGCGGGCCGCGATTGCGGTCACCGCGACCACGGTTGCGGTCGTTGCCGCCGCGATCGCCACGGTTATCACGATCGCCGCGACCGTCACGGTTGCCCTGGCGCTGCTGGCCGGCGTTCTGCTGGCGCTGCGGTTGTTGCGGGGCGGCAACCGGTTGCGGTGCGCCACCAAACAGTGCCTTCAGCCATGCCAGCAGTTGCGCGAGCGCGCCCGGTGCTGCAGCTGCGGGTGCCGCTGCGGCGGTCGCCGGTGCGGCGGCCTGCGGGGCAGGAGCGGGCATGTTCGGCATCACCATCTTCACCGCCGGCTCGGCGCGGCGAACCGGCTGCGCGTCGTCACCGACCACCGCCGCCTCGACGATGCCGGTGTTGTGGGCGATCTCGAAGCTCAGCACGTCGGCGCCGCGCTCGGCCAGCTTGTCGCTGCGGATGCGCTGGATGTCGAAGTGCGGGGTTTCCAGGTTCGGGTTCGGGATGACCAGGATGCGCACGTTGTAGCGCGACTCGATGTCGCGCAGTACCGGGCGCTTCTCATTGAGGATGTAGGTGGCGACGGCGACCGGCAGTTGTGCCTGGATCTCGCCGGTCTTGTCCTTCATCACCTCTTCTTCAATGATCCGCATCACCGACAGCGCCAGCGACTTCACGTTGCGGATGGTGCCGAGGCCCGAGCAGCGCGGGCAGGTGATGGTGGTGGTCTCTTCCAGCGACGGACGCAGGCGCTGGCGCGACAGTTCCATCAGGCCGAACCGCGAGATGCGGCCGAGCTGGATGCGGGCGCGGTCGGACTCGGTGGCGTCACGCACCCGGTTCTCGACTTCGCGCTGGTTCTTGACCGACGACATGTCGATGAAGTCGATGACGATCAGGCCGCCGATGTCGCGCAGGCGCAGCTGGCGGGCGATCTCGTCGGCTGCCTCGAGGTTGGTGTTGAACGCCGTCTCCTCGATGTCCGAGCCCTTGGTGGCGCGCGCCGAGTTGATGTCGATCGACACCAGCGCTTCCGTCTGGTCGATCACGATGGCGCCGCCGGACGGCAGCTTCACTTCGCGCTCGTAGGCGGTCTCGATCTGGCTCTCGATCTGGTAGCGGTTGAACAGCGGTACCGAGTCCCGGTACATCTTCACCCGCGACTCGAAGGCCGGCATGAAGCGGCGGACGAAGTTGATGGCCTCGTTGAAGGCCTCCTCGTTGTCGACCAGGACTTCGCCGATGTCTTCCTTCAGGTAGTCGCGCAGGGCGCGGACGATCACGTTGCCTTCCTGGTAGGCCAGGAACGGCGCCTTGCGGCTGGCGGTGGCTTCCTTGATCTTGCCCCAGACCTCCATCAGCTGGTCGAGGTCGGACTGCAGTTCCTCCGCGGCGCGGCCGAGGCCGGCAGTGCGGATGATGACGCCCATGTCTTCCGGCAACTTGAGCGAGGAGAGGGCCTGCTTGAGCTCGGCGCGCTCCTCGCCCTCGATCCGGCGGGAGATGCCGCCGGCACGCGGGTTGTTGGGCATCAGTACCAGGTAGCGGCCGGCCAGCGAGATGAAGGTGGAGAGGGCGGCACCCTTGTTGCCACGCTCTTCCTTCTCGACCTGGACGATGACTTCCTGGCCCTCGCGGATCAGTTCCTTGATGTTCAGGCGGCCTTCGCCACCCTGCTTCTGGAAGTACTCGCGGGCGATTTCCTTCAGCGGCAGGAAGCCGTGGCGCTCGGCGCCGAAATCGACGAACGCGGCCTCGAGGGACGGCTCGACGCGGGTGATGCGGCCTTTGTAGACGTTGGCTTTCTTCTGTTCGCGCGCACGGTGCTCGATGTCGAGATCGTACAGGCGCTGGCCATCGACCAGGGCAACACGCACTTCTTCAGCGTGTGCTGCGTTGATGAGCATTCTCTTCACGGATAGAACTCCTATCCCGGAGAAGCCCTGCATTTGCCGCGGGGTCGGGCAAAACAGCGACCGCAGGGCGCCAGGTACGGGCGCGCTGCGGCTCGGCACCGTCGCAGCGCACCCGGATGACCGTGGGTTTCGCGCGACAGGCAGCGGCCAGGCTATGGCCGCGTCAGTTCGTTTGACCTTCTCTTCGTCGGGCGCTCGTCCTGAGCCCGCTCGGGTGACTGGCTGACCGGGCCATCGGCGTCACCGCCTGGGGCGGGAGCGGGCCGGGTCGCGAGCACACCTTGGCGGTGGCACCTGGCGAACACCTCGAAAATACCGCGGCTTCAGGGCTTCTTTCTTTAATTACCCGCCACAGCCGTCAGGCGGGACCCTGCCCGGAGCACGCATCGACCTGGCCATCGTTTGTGTTTGGGCAGGGAAAAAGCGGCATCCGGGGCATCAACCTCGTTCCTGGCGACCCCCCATGCTACTCGCGGGGTTCCGGTCGGGGCGCTGGATGGCTCCTGGCTCCTCGCGCACAACTTGCGTTTGAGGGGGGCCGCGCTGCCGACCCGGACGTCGTCCGGTCAGAAGTGACGGCGCACTATAGCAACGGAAAACCTGTCCGACAATGCGTAACTGCTTGAAGCGGCAGGGGAAGCGGGAAGCTTTTAGGGGTATTTGCCGAGGTGTGGACGGTCGGCAACGGCTAGAATGCCGCGCCATGAGCAAAACCCCACCTGCCAAACCCGCCGCCAGCCCCCGCGGCGCCGATCCGGCCG
>JBKHWA010000141.1:0-3971 GCA_046566765.1 Gammaproteobacteria bacterium | reverse complement strand
CCGCGTGCGGGGAGAGGGGTTGGGGAGAGGGGCGGCAGGACAAAGCCAACAAAATTTCCCCGGAACGGCCGGGACGGAGGTGGTGAATGGGTAGGCATCGCGTAGTAGTGATCGGCAACGGCATGGTCGGCCAGAAATTCCTGGAGGCCGTGGCCGCCACCGGACAGGATTTTTCCATCACCGTGCTCGGCGAGGAGCCGCGTGCGGCTTATGACCGCGTGCACCTGTCCGAGTACTTCACCGGCCGCGCCGCGGATGACCTGCTGCTCGCACCCGCCGGATTTTACGCACAGCACGGCATCGACCTGCGGCTCGGCGTGCGGGCGACCGCGATCGACCGCGCGGCGAAGACCGTCAGCGCCAGCGACGGCAGCGTCCTGCCTTACGACGCACTGGTGCTGGCCACCGGCTCCTATCCGTTCGTGCCGCCGGTGCCCGGCCACGACCGCGCACATGTGCATGTCTACCGCACCATCGAGGATCTCGATGCAATACGTGCTTCGGCGGCACAGGCGCGCAACGGGGTGGTGATCGGCGGCGGCCTGCTCGGCCTCGAAGCCGCCAAGGCGCTGCGTGACCTGGGCCTGGAAACGCATGTCGTCGAGTTCGCCCCGCGGCTGATGGCGGTGCAGATAGACGATGGTGGCGGCGCCATGCTGCGCCGCAAGATCGAGGCGCTGGGCGTGCTGGTGCACACCGGTCGCAACACGCAGGCGATCATCGACGGCGAAGGGGCGCGCCACCGGCTGCAGTTTGCCGACGGCACTGTGCTGGACTGCGACATGCTGGTGTTTTCCGCCGGCATCCGGCCGCAGGATGCGCTCGCCCGCAGCGCAGGACTGGAGATCGGTCCGCGCGGAGGTATCGTCGTCGACGACGCCTGCCGCACCAGCGATCCGTCGGTTTACGCGATCGGTGAATGCGCGTTGTGGAGTGGTCGCATCTACGGCCTGGTGGCACCAGGCTACGAGATGGCGAAGGTTGCCGCGCAGAAAATGCGCGCGATGCCGGAAGCCGCGCTGTTCCAGGGCGCCGACATGTCTACCAAGCTGAAGTTGATGGGCGTGGACGTCGCCAGCATCGGTGATGCCCATGCGCAGACCGCGGGCGCGAAGTCCTATGCCTGGATAGACGAGCCGAACGGCGTCTACAAAAAAATCGTGGTCAGCGAGGACAACAAGCGGCTGCTGGGTGCCGTGCTGGTCGGCGAAGCGTCCGACTACGGCTCGCTGCTGCAGATCATGCTCAACGGCGTGACGCTGCCGGCCCAGCCGGAGTCCATGATCCTGCCGGCCACCGACGGCAAGTCCTCGGCCGGCATCGGCGTCGAGGCTCTGCCGGACACCGCGCAGATCTGTTCCTGCAACGCGGTGAGCAAGCGTGAACTGTGCAAGGCGGTGCGCGACGGCGCGCAAACGATCGGCGCGCTCAAGGACTGCACGCGCGCCGGCACCACCTGTGGCGGCTGCGTGCCGCTGGTGACGCAGGTGATGAACAGCGAGCTGAAAAAGCTCGGCGTCGAGGTGAAGAAGGATCTCTGCGAACACTTCGCGCACACCCGCCAGGAGCTCTACCACCTGGTGCGCGTCAACAAGTACCGGACCTTCGACGAGGTGCGCAACCGTCACGGCCGCGGCCTGGGCTGCGATATCTGCAAGCCGGCGATTGGCTCCATCCTCGCGTCCTGCTGGAACGAATACGTGCTCCGGGACGAGCATGCGCACCTGCAGGACTCCAACGACCACGTGCTGGCGAACATCCAGAAGGACGGCACCTATTCCGTGGTTCCGCGCATTCCCGGCGGTGAGATCACGCCGGACGCGCTGCTGGTGATCGGCAATGTCGCCAAGAAATACGACCTCTACACCAAGATTACCGGCGGGCAGCGTATCGATCTGTTCGGTGCCCGGCTGGAGCAGTTGCCGTCGATCTGGGAAGAACTGGTCGCCGCCGGCTTCGAGTCCGGCCATGCCTATGGCAAGTCGCTGCGCACGGTGAAAAGTTGCGTCGGTTCCAGCTGGTGTCGTTTCGGGGTGCAGGATTCTGTCGGCATGGCGATCCTCGTCGAGAATCGTTACAAGGGCCTGCGCGCGCCGCACAAGGTCAAGATGGCGGTGTCCGGCTGCACGCGCGAATGCGCCGAGGCGCAGTCCAAGGACGTCGGCGTCATCGCCACCGAAAAAGGCTGGAACCTGTATGTCTGCGGCAACGGCGGCATGAAGCCGCGCCACGCCGAACTGCTGGCCAGCGATCTCGACGACGTGACGCTGCTGCGCTACATCGACCGCTTCCTGATGTTCTACATCCGCACCGCCGACCGCCTGCAGCGCACCAGCACCTGGCGCGACAACCTCGAAGGCGGGCTCGACTACCTCAGGCAGGTCGTCTGCGAGGATTCGCTGGGCATCGGCGCCGAACTGGAGGCCGAGATGGCGCAGGTCATTGGCAGTTACCAGGACGAGTGGAAGAGCACGGTGGAAGACCCGGCAAAACGTGCCCGCTTCCGCGCCTTCGTCAACAGCGACGCGGTGGATACCAACGTCGTGTTCGTGCGCGAGCGCGGGCAGATCCGTCCGGCTGCCGCCGACGAAAAGACCGCCGGCGCAACACAGGAAGCCTGAGGAGGCGAACATGAGTCCCAGACGTATCGGAGTCGAATACATCCCGGTGTGCGCCGTCGACGACCTGGTGCCAGGCCGTGGCACCTGCGCGCTGGTCAACGGCGCGCAGGTGGCGATCTTCCGGCTGCCACAAGGCTCGGTGTATGCCATCGGCAACCTGGACCCGTTCAGCGGCGCCAACGTGCTGTCGCGCGGCATCGTCGGTGATTTGAAAGGCGAGCTGGTGGTGGCCTCGCCCATCTACAAGCAGCACTTCAGCCTGGTCAGTGGCCGCTGTCAGGAAAAGTCCGACGTTCGGGTGCCGGTCTATCCGGTGCGTACCCTGCGCGGGCGCATCGAGGTCGGCAGCGAACCGATCGCCGACGGCAAGCGGGTAGCCTGAGATGGACGGCGGCGCGCGACCGGCGCTGCGCAGCACCTGCGCCTACTGCGGCGTCGGTTGCGGCGTGTCGGCGACGGTGCGTGATGCCGGGGCGCGGCTGGTCGCCATCGCCGGCGACGCGGCGCATCCCGCCAACGGCGGAAGGCTGTGCAGCAAGGGCACGGCGCTCAACGAAACACTGGGCACAGAAGGCCGCCTGCTGCACCCGAAGATCGGCGGCCGCGACGTGTTCTGGGGTGAAGCCCTCGACGCGGTCGCGGCGAAGATCGCCCAGGTGCGGCACGACCACGGGCCGGACGCCATCGCCTTCTACGTCAGCGGCCAGTTGCTCACCGAGGATTACTACGTCGCCAACAAGCTGGTGAAAGGGTTCCTCGGCACTGCCAACATCGACACCAATTCGCGGCTGTGCATGGCGTCGACGGTGGTCGCGCAGCAGCGCGCCTTCGGCGAGGACGTGGTGCCCGGCTGCTACGAGGATCTGGAGCTGGCAGACCTCGTTGTGCTGGTCGGCAGCAACACCGCCTGGTGCCATCCGGTGCTGTTCCAGCGCATTCAGGCGGCGAAGGCGCGACACGGCACCAAAGTGGTGGTGATCGACCCGCGCCGCACCGCCACCTGCGCCATTGCCGACCTGCACCTGGCCATCCGTCCGGGCACCGACGCCGCGCTGTTCAACGGCCTGCTCGTCCACCTCGCGGCGCAGGGCGCGCTGGATGCGGCGTTCATTGCGCGGCATACCGCCGGCTACCACGGCGCGCTCAACGCGGCGCGCGGCGGCGACGCTGTCGATGCAGCCGCCCCGGACGCGCTCGCGGCCTTCTGTGGCGTCGCCGCCGAAGACCTGCGCCGCTTCTTCGACTGGTTCGCGCGCACGCCGAAAACCGTCACCAGCTGGTCGCAGGGCGTGAACCAGTCCAGCGGCGGCACCGACAAGGTCAGCGCCATCCTCAACTGTCATCTCGCGA
>JBKHWA010000140.1:0-42183 GCA_046566765.1 Gammaproteobacteria bacterium | reverse complement strand
CCCCGGCCGCCCCCCGCCCCGCCCCGCCCGGACCGCCACCCCGTCTCCGTATATCCCCGCTGACGCCCAATTAGTAAGCGTGCTTATGATCGGCACGCTTATCACCAGCCCCGGCGCCGGCAGCCATGCGCGACCCTGCCCCAGACCCCGACCAGGATCCCGGTTACGACCCCGACCGCAGTTTCGGCTTCAACCTCTATGACGCCGCGCGGCTGCTCGGCAACGACTTCGAGCGCCGCGCCCGGCCGCACGGCGTGACGCGTGCGCAGTGGCGCGTGCTGGTCTGGCTGACCGCGCAGCCGGAGTTGCGGCAATCGCAACTGGCGGAACTGGCCGACGTCTCGCCGATCGCCATCGCCCGGCTGGTCGACCGCATGGAGGCCGAGGGCCTGCTCACCCGTCATCCCGACCCGAACGATCGCCGCGCCTGGCGGCTGGCGCTCACCGCGCGCGCGCGCGCACGCATGGAAACCATGCGCAGCATCGCCATCGACGTGCGCGCCACCGCGCTCGCCGGCTTCACGGAGCAGGAACAGGAATTCCTGCTCGACGCGCTCAGGCGCATCCGTGGCAACCTCGCCGCCGGCGACGGCGGCCATCCTTCACCTCCCGCAGAAAATCCATGAACGCCGAAGTCGCAAAAAAACGTCGCCTGCTGATGATCGTCGTGCCGGGCGCATTGCTCGCCATCGGCCTCACCACGTGGCTGTTGTCCGGCCGGACCGTCGACACCGACAACGCCTATGCGAAGGCGGTGACCGTCGACGTCGCGCCGCAGGTCGGCGGCCGCGTGATCGAGGTAGCGGTGAAAACCAACGACCGGGTGAAGAAGGGCGACCTGCTGTTCGCCATCGACCCGGCCGACTACGAGATCGCGGTGCGCGCCGCCGAGTCCGAGCTGTATATCCAGTGGGCGCGGGTCGAGGCGTTGCGACCGGAATACCGGGCGATGCTGGAGGAAAAGCGCAAGGCCGAGGGCGAGGCCGAATACTACGCGCGGGAAGTGCAACGACTGGAAAGCATGCGCGACAAGCAGGCCGTGTCCGAATCGCAACTGGACGACATGCGGCACAAGCGTGATGCCGCCCGCGCCGAGGCGGCGGCACTGGTGCAGGAACACCAGCGCGCCGGCGTCGCGCTCGGCCACAACGTCAACCTGCCGAAGGAAAAGCACCCGTTCTACACCGCCGCGCTGGCGAAGCTCGACCAGGCGAAGCTCGATCTCGGGCGCACCCGCGTGCTGGCGCCGGCCGACGGCGTGGTCACCAACAAGAATGTCGTGGCCGGCGACACCGTCGGCGCCGGCCGCGCCGTGCTGTCGATCGTCGAGGACAGCGGCATCTGGGTCGAGGCGAACCTGAAGGAAACCGAGCTGACCCATGTCAGCGTCGGCCAGCCGGTGGCGATCCACTTCGACCTGTATCCCGGCGTCGACTACCGTGGCGAAGTGGAGAGCATCTCGCCCGCCACCGGCGCCGAATTCGCGCTGCTGCCGCCGCAGAATGCGTCCGGCAACTGGGTGAAGATCGTGCAGCGCATCCCGGTGCGCATCCGCATCGACGTGCAGGAAGGCCAGCCGCCGCTGCGCGCCGGCCTGTCGGCGGAGGTCGGCATCGATACCGGCAGCAACCGGCTGCAGCGGATGTTCCGCTGAGCGCCTGCTCCGCCGAACCGCTGCCACCCGCGCATGTCCACCACGGCTTCTGCTGCGCCACTGACGCCGCCCGCGCTGCCGGTCTCGGCGGCGCGCCACCGGCTGATCACGCTGTCGGCGATGCTCGCCACGGTGATGCAGACGCTGGACATGACGATCGCCAACGTCGCGCTGCCGCACATGCAGGGCTCGCTCAACGCCACCCAGGAACAGGTCAACTGGGTGCTCACCTCCTACATCGTGGTGAGCGTGGTGGTGATGCCCCTCACCGGCTTCCTTGCTGCGCGCTTCGGCCGCAAGAACGTGTTCGTCACCAGCGTCGCGCTGTTCACCCTCGCCTCGGTGCTGTGCGGCATCGCGCAGACGCTGCCGGAGATGGTGCTTTACCGCGCGCTGCAGGGCGCCGCCGGCGCCACCATCATGCCGCTGGCGCAATCGCTGATGCTCGACATCAACCCGCGCGAGAAACAGGGCACGGCGATGGCGACCTGGGGCGCCGGCGTGATGCTGGGCCCGATCCTCGGCCCGACCATCGGCGGCTGGCTCACCGAGTACTACAGCTGGCACTGGGTGTTCCTGATCAACCTGCCGATCGGCATCCTCGCGGTCGCCGGGCTTGCGGCGTCGCTGCCGCGCAGCGAGCCGGCGCCGGGCGTGCGCTTCGACGCCACCGGCTTCGTGCTGCTGGCGGTCGCCATCAGTTGCGCGCAACTGGTGCTCGACCGCGGGCAGACGCTCGACTGGTACGAATCGACCGAGATCTGGATCGAGACGATCCTGTCCGCCGGCGCGTTCTACCTGTTCATCGTCCACATGACGACCACCGACAACCCGTTCCTGCCGCACGCGCTGTTCCGCGACCGCAACTTCCTCACCAGCCTCGGGCTGGCGTTCGCGGTCGGGGTGATGACGCTGGCGACGATGGCGCTGATGCCGCCGTTCCTGCAGCAACTCGGCGGCTACTCCGCGCTGGACACCGGCCTGCTGCTGGCGCCGCGCGGTTTCGGCGTGGCGGTGGCGATGATCCTGGCCAGCAAGACGCTGGCGAACCACGACCCGCGCTACGTGATGCTGGCCGGGCTGTTGCTGATCGAGTTGTCGCTGCTGGGCATGGCGAACTTCACCATGCACGTGCAGGTGGCCGACCTGCTGTGGACCAGCATCGTGCAGGGCCTCGGCATCGGGCTGGTGTTCGCGCCGATGACGACGCTGACCACCTCGACCATCGATCCGGCGCTGCGCACCGACGCCTCCAGCCTGTACAGCCTGGTGCGCAACATCGCCTCCAGCTTCGGCATCTCGATCGTGGTGGCGGAACTGGCGCGGGCGATCACCATCAATACCGCGCAACTGGGCGAGCACCTGGACCCGGACGCCTTCCGCGCACTGGCCGACGGCCTGCCGCTCGCCGGCGACACGCTCACCGCGTTCGTGCAGTCGGAAGTCGTGAAGCAGGCGGCGCTGATCGGCTACCTGAACGACTTCCGCCTGCTGGCGCTGACCAACCTGCTGGCGATGCCGCTGGTCTTCCTCTACCAGCGGCCGGTGGCGACACCTGCCGGCACGCCGGTGCCGGTCGCTGCCGACTGAGCGCCGCCGACCGGCGAGTCGCGGATGCCGACCGGTGAGTCGGCGATTGTCGGTTCATACGGACGCCGCGCCGGCAACGACTACCTATAATCGCGCCGCCCGGGAACCACCCCGCACCAGGACATCCCGATGTTCATCGAACCGTTTTCCGCCGTCGGCCTGATCGTCCTCGCCATCTTCGTCATCGGCATGGTGCTGATCGCCCTCGAGGCGGTCATCCACATGGACAAGTTCAAGCCGGCACTGTTCATGACCAGCTCGCTGATCGTGATCGCGTTGTTCTACTGGGCGAGCGGCAACCCGGAAGGCTTCGCGCATTTCTCCGAGTCGCAGAGCGAGATCAAGAAGGAACTGTTCGCGCTGATCGCCTTCATGGCGTTCATGTGGATGATCGTCGAGGTGCTCAACGAGCGTAACGTGTTCAACGCGCTCAACGATCGCCTGCTGGGCATGGGCCTGGGCCCGAAGGGCATGTTCTGGGCCACCGGCGGCCTCGCCGCGTTGCTGTCGCCGTTCCTGAACAACATCACCACGGCGATGATCTTCGGCAAGTCGGTCACCAACCTGACCGACCACCAGAAGTACAAGCACGTCGCGCTGTGCAACATCATCCTCGGCTCCAACAGCGGCGTCTGGTTCATCGGCACCTCCACCTCGCTGATGGTGGTGCTGGCCGGCAAGATCTCGATCGGCGGCCTGTTGCTGCTGGCGCCGGCGGCGCTCCTCGGCTGGGCGATGTCGGCGGCAGTGCTGCACTTCATGTACCTGCGAGACATCGGCGACCAGAAGATCTTCCGCGACGCCGACGTCTGCTACGTGGTCAAGCCCGGCGGCATCGGCCTGACGGTGGTGGCGTTCATCGCCGTGGTCAGCGCGGTGCTGATGAACATGGTGCTGAAGATCGATATCGAGTTCGCGCTGGGCATCGGCCTGTCGATCGTCGCCCTCTACGGCTGGTACCTGAAGCAGAACCAGCAGGTGCACATCCCGTTCAACGAGCAGTTCCAGAAGGTCGAGTGGAACACGCTGCTGTTCTTCATCGGCATCATTACCGCCGTTGCCTGCCTCAACCACGTCGGCTGGCTCACCTACATCAACTGGCTGTTCGCCAATATCGACCCGGTGCTGGTCAACGCCGCGCTCGGTGTGCTGTCCGGCCTGCTCGACAACGTGCCGGTGGAAGCGGCGGCGCTGATGTCGGACCCGCAGCTGTCGCCGGACCAGTGGGCGCTGAACGCGCTGATGGTCGGCGTCGGCGGCTCGCTCACCGTGATCGGCTCGGCCGCCGGCATCATGGCGATGTCGCTGGAGAAGACCTACACCTTCGCCACCCACCTGAAGTTCATGCCGGCGATCCTGGTTAACTTCCTCGGCTCGCTCGGGCTCTGGTACCTGTTCTTTGTCGTCTTTGGCCTGGGCGGCTCCGCCGCGGGTGGCTCCGCCGGCTGAGCGACGGGGCCGCCGGGCCAGTCCGCCACCGTACGGATTCGTGCTATCACCCTCCGGGGCAATCCCGGAGGGCGCCATGCAGAAACTTCCCCGCGACAAGGACAACGACTACACCCGCGAGATGGCGCAGGCGCGCCGCGCCGTCGCCACCGCCGAAACCGGTGCCGCACTCGATCACGTCGGCGGCTTTTCCTTCGACCCGGCGGTGCTGCCGGGCAACATCGAGAACTTCATCGGCGTCGCCCAGGTGCCGGTCGGCCTCGCCGGCCCGCTGCTGGTCGACGGCGAGCACGCGCAGGGCGAGTTCTACGTGCCGATGGCGACCACCGAGGGCACGCTGGTCGCCAGTTATTCGCGCGGCATGCGGCTTTGCCGCGAGGCCGGCGGCATCCGCACCACGGTGATCGACGACGCGATGCAGCGGGCGCCGCTGTTCGTGTTCAGCGATGCCCGTGCGGCGCGCGATTTCGGCGAGTGGGTCGATACCAACTTCGACGCCATCGCCGCGGTGGCCGGAGAAACCACCAGCAGCGGCAAGCTGCGCAACATCGAACAGTACGCGCTGGGCAAGATGCGCTGGCTGCGCTTCAACTACACCACCGGCGACGCCGCCGGCCAGAACATGGTCAGCAAGGCAACGCGACACGCCTGCCAGTGGATGATCGGCAACGGTATTCCCGGGCTGGAACACTTCACGCTCGCCGCGCAGATGGATACCGACAAGAAGCACTCGACGCTGAACAACCTGCATACCCGCGGCAAGCGGGTGGTGGCGGAGATCACGCTGCCGGAAAAGCTGGTGCGCGAAGTAATGCACACCACCGGCGCGAAGATCCACCAGCAGCGGCAGCTGTCGAACATGGGCACGCTGCTCTCGGGATCGATCAACAACGGCTCGCACTTCGCCAACGGCATCACCGCGCTGTTCATTGCCTGCGGCCAGGATGTCGCCAACGTCGCCGAGTCATCGGCCGGCTTCGTGTACGGCGAGCTCAAGGACAACGGCGACTATTATTTCAGCGTCACCATCCCGTCGCTGATCGTCGCCACCTACGGCGGCGGCACCGCGCTGCCGACGCAACGCGAGTGCCTGGGTGTGCTGGGTTGCGTCGGCGCCGGCAAGTCGCGCAAGTTCGCCGAGATCGTCGCCGCGACGGTGCTGTGCGGCGAGCTCTCGCTGGCGGCGGCGATCGTGTCGGACCAGTGGGTGTCGAGCCACGACAAGTACGGTCGCAACCGCAAGTAAAACGCGGGCACCAACACCGGGACCAGCGCCGGCCGGCGCCGGCGGATCAATTGACCGGGGACAGGAACGGCGGCGGCGGTTCTGCCAGTGCCGGAGGCGGCACGTCGGCCGGCGCGGCCGGCAATGCAGGCGACGCCGCCGGCGCGGCGGGATCGTACGGCAGGATCACCACCGGGTCGGCGGCGGGCCGCACGGCCTCCGGTGCCACTGCCGGCGCCACGACCGGTGCGGCAACCTGTTTCTTGGCAATGAACTGCAGTTCGCGGCCGCAGCCGATGCGGACCTGGAACGGCGCACTCTCGCCGAACTGGTCGCGGTAGCGCACGTGCAGCAGCCGCGCCTTGCCGCTGCAACCGAATTCGCGATCGGAATACGCCGGGATGTCGACGTAGACGCCCTTGCGCTCGTCGAACACCTGCACCGGGAACGGCCGCGAGTTCTGCAGCAGCAACGGACGGTTCTTTTTCACCGGCCCGTACATGCGGTAGCCCATCTCGCTGCCGATGCCCTCGGGATCATCGGGATCGATGGCGGCATCGGCCGCGAGTACGGACGATGGCTGGACAAGCGCCACCAGCAGCAACGGCAACCACGTGAAACGCATGGAAAAAACCCTCATCAAGACGGTGGCGGCAGTCTAGCAAGGCGGCGGCGCGACGGGCGATTGCGGTTTCGGCAATGAGAAGTCGATCGAAAATCGCGGCCGGTTGCCGGCGTCAGGACGGCCGCGCCAGCGACCGGATCTCCACCGGCAGCGCCGCGATCCGCCGGTACAGGCGGATGTCTCGCAGCACCGGCCACCAGTCGTACAGCAGGATCTCCAGCGGCTTCCACATCGCCACCCAACCCATGATCAGGAAACCCTCGCCGAGAATGCGGTCGACCAGCGCCTCGCCGGTGAACACGAAGCGCCACAACACCGTGCAAACCGCCAGGAACAGCAGGCCCACCGCCAGGCTGAGCCGGCCGTAGCGCAGCACCTGGCGCAGCGCGAATTGCGCCGCCTGCTCGCGGTAACGGAAGAAATTGCGGATGGCATCGGTCACGGCGACATGGGTGCGCTCATCGGCGGCGCCCGGCAGGTAAACGACGACCTTCACCTTGTCGTGGCCATGCAGTTCGCGCAGGGCGTCGACCAGCCAGGCGGCAGCCTCGGCATCGAGGTCCCGCTCGCGGAACGGCGACGGGTCGAGCGAGTTGAAGAGTTGCGCCGGGTGGCTGACCTTCATCTCGACCAGGGTCCACTCGCCCTCGCGGCGATAGATCCCGGTCATCAAGCCCCTGTCCATGCTTCCCCCTGTCCTGCGCGTTCGTGGCGCACAAAAAACCCGGCAAACGCCGGGTTTTTCCTGCACGCAGGGCGATCAGCCCTTCTTGGCGGCAGCCTGCTTGGCACGGGCATTCTTCTCGGTCGGACGGCTGTTGCCGAACGAACCGCGCCAGATCTTGCCCTTGCGGGAACGCTTGTCACCACGGCCCATGGGTATCTCCGGATCGGGTTGGTTGTTGGTGGGCCGGGGAGTATAGCCTGCCCCGGCGGCCCGGGAACCGCCGCCCGCGCCGATTACTTCGTGAACGGGTTTTCCATCCGCGCCGCCCGGGCCACCAGGCCCGGCGCCAGCCGCTTGGCGTAGTACATCGCCCAGCTTTCCGGCGATACCGGCCGCACCGCCTGGTTCCTGCGCACCGCGTCGAGGATCGCCGCGGCCACCTGTGCCGGGGTGAAATTGCGCTTCTCGTACAGCGCCTGCACCTTGCCGCGCACGCTTTCCTTGCCCATGTCGCCTTCCATGATGGTGGCGGCGATGATGCCGGTGTTGATCACGCCCGGGCAGATCGCGGTGACGCCGATGCCGTGCTCGGCCATGTCGCCGCGCAGCGACTCGGAAAATCCGAGCACCGCGAACTTGCTCGCCGCGTACACCGGCATGTCCGGCGCCGCGAAATAGCCGGCCATCGACGACAGGTTGACCACGTGGCCGCCCTCGCCGCGCTCGACCATCGCCGGCAGGAACGCGTGGCAGCCATGCACCACGCCCATCAGGTTGACGTCGATCACCTTGCGCCAGGTTTCCAGCGTGGTGTCGAGGAAACGACCGGCGGAGCCGATGCCAGCGTTGTTCACCAGCACATCGACCACGCCGAGCTCGCGCTGCACGCGCTCGGCGAGTTTCTTCATCGCTACCGCGTCGGTGACATTCACTACGTAGCGGCTGGCGATGCCGCCGTGCTGCTCGATCAGCGCCTCGGTCTGCGCGGTGCCGTCGTCGTTGATGTCGGTGAGCACCAGCCGCGCGCCCGCCTTTGCAAAGGCAACCGCGGTCTCGCGGCCGATGCCGCTACCGGCGCCGGTTACCAGTACCAGCTTTCCGTTGAACTCCTTCATCCTTCTCTCCGTGTCGCTTCACGAATTCGCGCACCAGCACCGTCACTTCTTCCGCGTTGGTGCGCTGCGCCCAGTGGTTGGCATTGATCCGCACGCGCTCGAGGCGGGTGCAGACCTCGCCGAGGTCGCTGAACAGCGCCGGGCGGATGAAATTGTCGTGGATCGGCACCAGCAACTGCACCGGCAGGGTAACCGATCGCGGCGCCGGCGGCGCCGGCGGCCGGAACGCGTTCTGCTGATACAGGCCGATGGTGTTGAGGACGATGCGCTCGACCTCGTCCTGGCCGATATCGAGATACGGATCGTCGGCGCGCACGCCGCCTTCCTGCAGCGCACGCTTCCACACTTCCACGCCGGCAAAGCGGAACAGCGCGCGGCCGGCGCCGGGAATGTTGAGGGCAAAGATGTACCAGCTGTGCGCGAACTGGTCGAACGCCTCGCGCATCTGCTTGAGGCTGCCGCTGCGCATGCGCCGGAACAGCCACTGCCACATCAGGCCGACGTGCGGGCCGGACATGCTGGTCCAGGAAATGATGCGCTCCGCGTAACGCGGCTCGGTGACCATGCCCCAGCCGAGCACCGAGCCCCAGTCGTGGCCGACCAGGTGGACGCGGCCCTTCTTGCCGCGGGTGGCGTCGATCACTGCCTCGATGTCCGGCAGGATGCGCTCGATGCGGTACCCGGCGCGGTCGGACGGCGGCGTGCTCTGGCCGCAACCGCGCAGGTCGAAACTGATCACGTGGTAGTTGCGGGCCAGCGCCGCCATCTGGTGTTCCCAGACGCGGTGGCAGTCGGGGAAACCGTGCAGGAAAAGGATTCCCGGCTTCTTCGGGTCGCCGTCCTCGACGACGTGGAGATGGACCTCGCCGGAGGTGACGGTACGGGTGCGCATGGGGACCTCGACGTGCTGCGGGGGGCGGCAAAAAGCAGCGCGTACTATTCCCGAATCTCCCCGCAGGGGTGCAGGGCCGTTCCTGACAACCTGCTGTCAGTTGGGGCCGAGGCCGCCCGCCGGCGTCCGCTCGGTGACCAGCCGATCGACCTCGCGCAGGTGCGCCAGCAACCGGCTGGTGTCGGCCTCCAGCGGGTCCAGCGCCAGCTCGGCCGCCGGCGCGATCGCGCAGGCCTGCGGCAATGCGTGGCCACCCTCGAGCACGGCGCGGAAGCGCGGGATGAAGATCCACTGCACCCACTGGGTGAACTCGAGCGTGTCGTGGCAGAACGGCACCTCGCTGGCCAGCCGCTCCGGCGACGGCATCGCCGACTCCCAGCGCTCGATGCGCCGCAATTCGCGCTCCAGCTCCTGCAGCACGACGGCGATTTCCTGGCGGATCAACTGGTCCACGACATGGGCTCCCGGTTACGCCGGCCGGTCAGCGGCCCGCGTCGTCTCCGCCATGGTGGAGGCGGTCGACCAGCTTTTCCAGTTCGTGGAAATACTCGAACGCCGGCACGTCGTCCGGCAGCGCCGGCGGGCGCGGCAACTGCAGCAAGTTGGCCCACACCGGCCGCAAACCCTGCTCGCGGGCGGCGGCGACATCCTGTTCCGGGTGATCGCCGATATGCAGCGCGGCGTCGGCGCGGGTGCCGGTGTCGCGCAGCGCCCGCAGGAACATCGCCGGATCCGGCTTGGCGCGGCCGACTTTTTCCGCCGACAACACCACGTCGAACAGGTGATCGAGACCGATGCGCGCGAGATCGGCGTTGCCATTGCTGAGCGCGGCCAGCCGGTAGCGGCCAGCAAGACTTTCCAGCGCCTCGCGCGCGCCGGGGAAAAACTCGACCCGGTTGCGGTGCGCGAGGAACTCGGCGAGCGCGCCCTCGGCCAGCAGCCGCGCTTCCGGTTCGTGCATGCCGGCATCGACGAACGCCGCGCGCAGCGCGTCGCGCCGCAGCGCCGTCAGGTTGTGGATGTACTCCGGGCGCGCCTGGTATAACGCCAGCCGCCGCAGCCGCAATGCCTCGGCATCGAGCTGCGCCGCGATCTCCGGCACCTGCTGCGCCAGCCAGCGCCAGGATTCCTCTTCGGCACGGGCGATGACCGGCTCCACCGGCCACAGCGTGTTGTCGAGATCGAAGCAGAGCAGTTGCAGCGTCATGGCGGCAGGATAACCCGGCGCTCCTGATAGACAACAAAACGACTAAATACCGCCCGCCGGCCGCCGCCTATGATCGGGCCCCAACGATGGCATCCGCCGTCGGCGCACCCGGCCGAGACTTCCATGAGCATTCCCGCCAACTGGCGCAACCCGACACCGACGCTGGCCGAAAGCGGCATCGATGCCGGCGAGCTGGCGCGGCTGGCCGGCGACCGGTTGCTGCTGTTCTCGCTGCCACCGCGCGACATCGAGGTGCCGGTGCGTGGCACGCTGCGCCGTTACGAACGGGTCACCTTCCGCGGCAGCGCCGTGGTCGTCCCCGCTTCGGCCGAGAAGATCCGTGCCCGCCTGCTCGACTTCGCGGGCTACGTCTCACTGATCCCGAACACGACCCGCGCGCAGATCCTGCAGCAGGCAGACACCCGCACCCAGGTGGAATACGTGCACACGTTCCACCTGTCGATGATGACCATCCACACCCGGCTCCGGCTGCAGCACGAGCGCGAACGCGACGGCTCGCTTTCCGCCTGGCTGATGGATGGCGATGCCGACGCCGCCGTCAGCCGCTGGGAAATCATTCCGTTGGGCCGCGATCGTTCGCTGCTCGTCTATTGCAACTGGGCCGACATCGCCAGCACCAACCTGCTGCTGCAGGTGCTGCTGAAAGCACAGCCGGACCTGGCGCTGGCCGCACCCTACGGCGCGGCGTTCGTGGCAATGGATGCGATGCGCAGCGCATTCACGCCCGGCACGCCGGCACCGGCGTCGTGCCCGGAGCAGCCGGTCGTCCCCGCGTTCCCGCGCGTGCAGGAACATCCGCTGCTGGCAACGCTGGCGGCGGCCGGTCCGCTGGCGCTGGTCGACGAAGGCCAGTGGCTGCGACGCGACGACGAAACCTACCGGCAGCGATTCGTCGCCGTCGGCAGCCATGTCGACGCGCCGCTGGCATCCGCATACCAGCATTCGATCCGCTTCGAGCGTTACCCGGAATTCCTGCCGCTGGTGCTGAAGGCCACCAGCAAGGGCAAGGGCGAGCAGTTGTCGGTCGACTGGAGTTACGGCATCGGCCTCGGTTTTTTCTCGATGGGTGTGCAATACCGGCTCGGCTACCAGCAGGCCGGCCCGTCGACGCTGCGCTTCCGGCGCGAGACCGGCGACATCGCATGGATCGACGGCGAGTGGGACTGGCAGGCGCTGGACGCCAATCGCTGTCTCGGCGCAATGACCATCGGCTACCGCATCGGCCCGCAACCGCCGCTGGTCTTGCGCTTCGCCCGCCACCTGCCGCACCACGACGTCATCGGCGGCCTCTATATCGGCCTGACCAGCATGCAGCGGCTGGGCGAATGGCTGCCGCTGCAACACGCGGCCGGCGCCGCGCCCTGATGCCGCGCTGCATCGCCGCGCGAACTTCGCCACCGACATCCCGGATTGCCCGGGACTGCCGCCCGTTCACCGTGGCGCCGGCGGCCCTGCCGCCGCTACGCTAGCCGGACTGCCATCCTCCCGGACACCCGATGCTGCACCGCTCCACATCCCTGCTCGCCAAGGCGCGGCTCAAGGCCATGGAAACCGCCGGCATCCCGGTCTCCGCGGTGCTGACGGAGGTCGGCCAACAGTATCGCGACCTGCCGCCGCCGGAGCGCACGCCCGCCAACTGGGAAGCCGCCTTCTGGACTGCCACCGAGAAAATCTCGGCCGACCCGGACATCGGCGCGCGGCTCGGACGCCTGCTGCCGCCGTTGCGCGGCCACGTCGTCGAGTATTTCTTTTCGAGCAGCCGCACCTTCGGCGGCGCGTTGCTGCGCACGCTGGCGTACCAGAAGTTGCTGGACGAAGGCCTGGACGTGCGACTGGTGATGACGGCCGACGACTGTTACCTCGTCGACCAGTCGGGCGTGCCGCACCCGCGCCACCAGGTGGAATGTTTCGTCGGCGGCGCGATCCGCTTCCTGCACGAGATCAGCGAGGGCGCGTTCCGGCCAACGGAAATCCACTTCATGCATCGCAGCGGCGCCAGGCCGGCGGAATACGAGTTGCTGTACGGCTGCCCGGTGAAACTGGGCTGCGCGGAAACGCGCGTTTATTTCAACCACGCCTCGCTTGGGCACGAGGCCTGGCATGCCGACCTCTCGATGCAGCACATGCACGAGCGGATGGCCGAGCAACGGCTCGAAGCCATCGACCGGATGGCGCTGGTCGACGCCGTCACCCGCGCCATCAGCCAGGCACTGGAAACCGGCGATTTCGGCATCGACGCCATCGCGGCGCGACTGGGCTACTCACGGCGCCGGCTGCAGATGGAACTGGCCGCGCTCGATACCAGCTACAACCGCATCCTCGACGATTACCGGCTGCAGATGACCAGCCAGTTGCTGGAATCGACCGACGAGAAAATGGAAACCATCACCGAACTGTGTGGTTTCTCCGACGTCAGCGCCTTCTACCGGGCGTTCCGCCGCTGGACCGGCATGACGCCCGCCGCGTGGCGGCAACGCAGCCGCAACGACGAAACGCGATCCGGTCAGCGCGCCGACGGCGGCACGAAATCTTCCGGCGGCTCGACGATGTCCGGGTGACGGTTCGCCTGGCGCTTCGGGTCGGCGATGATTTTCCGGAGGTTGCCCAGCGTCGCCAGCGGCGACTCCTGGATCAGCAGGTTCACCGCCCAGATCGGCAGGTTGCCGCCCGGGTCGACGTGGCCACCCATCACCACCTTCACCCTGCCGCCACCCTGCGGGATGAACGTCCAGTCGGAACGGATGACGTTCCGCACGTAGTCGGGATTCACCGGGTGGACGTCGACGCTGCGCGCCCGCATCAGCACCGCCAGCGTTTCCTGCTCCTGCCACCAGCGCCCCTGGATCACCGCGTCACGATCCTTGATCGGCCACGGCATGTCGGTCTCGATCAGCAGCACGTATTCATGGATGGTGTCGTCGCGGCGCAGCGCCACGACGCGGCGAGTGTGGTCCAGCCACTTCGGCGCGGCGTCGAGGTCGTAGAACAGGTTGACCAGCGCGGCCAGCGATGACTTCACCGTGGTCTCGGCGCGGAACTCCACGAACGGCGAGTCCGGCACGTCGCGCTTCCACACGCGAACGTCGTTGCTGTCGGCAGAAAGTTTCCAGCCGTCGGCGTTCGCCCAGGACGGCGCAACGCCACCCAGCGCAAATACCGCGGCAAGCAGCAGGCCGGTCAGCGTACGGAAGTTCGGGGGTCGGGTCATGTGGACCTGGTCAGCCAGGGCGCCGGCAACCGGCGTCTCGGGGGAATTGGACAGTGGGCGATGGTAGGGGTTCAGGCCTTCCCGGTCATTGTCTTCATGCACGATGCGCCGTCACAAGTTGCCAATACGCAACCGGACCGCGGCAACTACCTATTCAGCCGGCTGGTCCGGCTGCTCGTCCCGGCGCTTTTTCGCCCGCGGATGTGCCTTGTCGTAGACCTGCGCCAGGTGCTGGAAGTCGAGGTGGGTATAGACCTGCGTGGTGGAAATATCAGCGTGGCCGAGCAACTCCTGCACCGCGCGCAGGTCGCCGGAGGATTCCAGCAGGTGGGTGGCAAACGAGTGTCGCAGCATGTGCGGATGCAGCCTTACCGGCACACCCTTCACCTGCCCGGCACGGGCCAGCCGCAACTGCACCGCGCGCGCCTTGATCCGCTCGCCTTTCCGGTCAATGAACAGTGCGCGGTTGTCGCCGCCGGCAACCGTCTGTGCGCGCAACGGCAACCAGTCGGCAACGGCCGCCTGCGCCTTGCTGCCGACCGGCAGCTGCCGCGTCTTGCGGCCCTTGCCGGTAACGACCACGTCGCCGGCGCGCAGGTCGATGTCGTCGAGATCCAGCGACACGGCCTCGGCGAGGCGCAAACCCGCCGAGTAGATGAGTTCGAACAACGCGCGGTCGCGCGCGGCGAGCCAGGGGTCGTCGTCGGTGGGTTCGCCGTCGAGCAGCTGCGCCAGCGCGTCCGGGTCCAGCGTCGACGGCAGTTTTTTCGGACTCTTGGGCGCGCGGATGCCGAGCGCGGGATTATCGGCGGCACGGCCCTCGCGCAGCAGGAATTCATAAAACGTGCGCACCGCCGACAGCAGCCGCTGGATGCTGCGCCCGCCGAGCCCGTTGCGATGCAGGTACGCCACGAATTGCCGCAGGTGCGCGCCCCTGAGTTGCGACCACTGCACGAGTTTCTGGCTGGCACTCCAGCCGGCCAGCCGCTCCAGGTCGCGCGCGTAATTTTCGCAGGTGAGCGGCGACAACCGCCGCTCGATCTCTACATGGCGGCGGAAGGCATCGAGGTCATCGCGCAGACTGCCGGGGATCCCCGCTGCCGGCGCGTTGATCACCTCAGCCCCCGGCGCGTACGCGCTCCTGGGCATCCCGGCCCGGGCGCAGCGCATACAGGCGACGCGCCAGCACGTCGCCGATATGGCTGACGAACAGCGTGTCCATGCCGGACTTGAAGTGCTGCGGATCGCGCGCGCCAATGGCCAGCAAGCCGATGTTGCCGTGGAAAACCAGCGGCACGATGGCCGCCGAGCCGACCGCGTCGGCGTCGCTGCCGAACGCCCAGCCGAGTTCTTCCGGGCGCAACACGCCGCAGACCACGCGGCGACCCTTGAGCAGGCCGCCCATGCGCGCCTCGGCATCGGCGGCGTCGGCCAGTTGCACGTGCGGCGGCAGCACGTCCGGTTTCGCGTCGAACAGGATCACTGACATCGCCACCATGCCGAAGTCGCCCAGCAGCGAGCGCGACAGCGCCTGCGCCGTCGTCGCGAGGCTTTCCGCCTCCAGCAGCGAAAGCACCAGCACGCGCGTCTTGTCGAAGATCTGGTCGTTGTCGCGGGCAATCGACAACAGGCTGTTGAGCCGCTCGCGCAGCTCGACATTGCGCTCGCGAAGCACGCCGACCTGGCGCTCGACCAGCGATACCGCGCTGCCCTTCTCGTGCGGGATCTTCAGGTCGACGAGCAGCTCGGAGTGCTCGCTGAAGAATTCCGGGTTGGCCCGCAGGAAATTCGCTGCCTGTTCGGCGGTGATGCGGTCGTCGCTCATGCGTGCTTCCGTTCGCGGCTGTTTGTGGTCTGTGCGCGCTGCACGGGCAGCGCCGGTTCAGATATCGATTTGCCCGTGGAAAACGGTGGTGGCCGGGCCGGTCATCTGCACGCGCGCACCGGGCGCGGCGGGATCGTGCCGGATCAACAACTTGCCCCCGGGGAGCGTAACCGTAACCTCGTTGTCCAGCCAGCCGTTGAGCTGGCCCGCCACCACCGCGGCGCAGGCGCCGGTGCCGCAGGCGAGGGTTTCGCCGCTGCCGCGCTCGAATACGCGCAGCGCGATGTGGCCGCGGTCGATCACCTGCATGAAGCCGATGTTGGCGCGCTTCGGAAACAGCGGGTGCGTTTCCAGCACCGGGCCCAGTGCTTCCACCGGCGCGCTGACCACGTCGTCGACCCGCATCACGCCGTGCGGGTTGCCCATCGACACCAGCGTCAGTTCGCGCTCGCCGAGCGCGGTGTCCACCACCGCCACCGTGCCGCCGCCGATCGCCGTGGCATGACGGGCCTTCGCCCGCGCGAGGTCGGCCGGGATCTCCGCCGGCTGCAGCCAGGCCGGGCCCATGTCGACCACGACCTGCTCTTCCTTCGTGACCTCGAGGCCGATCACCCCCTTCATCACCTCGACCTCGAGGTGGCGCTTGCGGGTGAGGCCGCGGCCGCGCACGAAGCGGGCAAAGCAGCGCGCACCATTGCCGCACTGCTCCACCTCGCCGCCGTCGGCATTGAAGATGCGGTAGCGGAAGTCGGCATCCGGGGTCTGCGGCGGCTCGACCACCAGCAACTGGTCGAAGCCGATGCCGAAGTGGCGGTCCGCCAGCCGGCGAATGGTCGCCGGCGTGAAGAACCGCTCGCGCGCTTTCGCGTCGAGGTGCTGGGTCACGAGGTCGACGACCATGAAGTCGTTGCCGAGCCCGTGCATCTTGGAAAACTTGAGGCGCATGGCAGCGATTCTGCGGTCAGGGCAGCAGGGATTCCAGCGCGAACAGCTCCTCGACCGTCTCGCGCCGACGCACGACATGCGCCTGGTTGCCGTCGACCATCACCTCGGCGGCGCGGCCACGGGTGTTGTAGTTCGAGCTCATCACGAAACCGTAGGCGCCGGCCGAACGCACCGCCAGCAGGTCGCCCGGCTGGATGGCCAGCTCGCGCTCCTTGCCGAGGAAATCGCCGGTCTCGCAGACCGGGCCGACCACGTCGTAACTGTGCGCCGGGGTACCGTCGGTGCGCGGCGCCACCGGGATGATCTCCTGCCAGGCACCGTACAGCGCCGGCCGGATCAGGTCGTTCATCGCGCCGTCGATGATGGCGAAATGCTTGTGGCCGTTGTTCTTCAGGAACTCGACGCGGGTGACGAAGAGGCCGGCATTGGCGCAGATCGCGCGGCCGGGCTCCATGTATATCGGCAGCTTCCGGTTGCCAAGGCGCGCCAGCACCTTGCCGATGTACTCCGCCGGCTCCGGCGGCGTCTCGTTGCGGTAGCGCACGCCGAGGCCGCCGCCGAGGTCGAGGTGATGCACCTGGATGCCATCGGCCGCGAGCGCATCGACCAGCGCGAGCACGCGATCCAGCGCATCGAGGAACGGCGCGGTGCTGGTCAGTTGCGAGCCGATGTGGCAATCGACGCCGGTGATGACGATGTGCGGCAGCGCTGCCGCGCGGCGATAGATCTCGCGCGCCTTCGCGATGTCGACGCCGAACTTGTTTTCCTTGAGGCCGGTGGAAATGTAGGGATGCGTCTGCGCATCAACATCGGGATTGACCCGCAGCGACACCGGCGCCTTCACGCCCATGGCGCCGGCCACGGCATTGATGCGGTCCAGCTCGGCGTCCGACTCGACGTTGAAACAGGCGATGCCGAGCGACAGTGCGCGGCGGATCTCGTGCTCCTGCTTGCCGAGGCCGGAGAAAACCACTTTTTTCGGATCGCCGCCGGCGGCAACCACGCGCTCCAGCTCGCCGCCGGAGACGATGTCGAAACCGGCGCCCAGCCGCGCCAGCACGTTGAGCACGGCGATGTTCGAGTTCGCCTTCACGGCGAAGCAGACCTGGTGCGGATGATCACCGAAGGCGGTATCGAACGCGCGGTAATGACGCTCCAGCGTCGCCCGCGAATAGACGTACAGCGGCGTGCCGAAGCGGGCGACGAGCTCGCGTACGGCAACGTCCTCGGCAAACAGTTCGTTGCGTCCGTCGACGACGCGATATGCAAAATGGTCCATCGGGAAATCCATCATGGGCTCGGCCGCGGCCGGGTTGGCGCGGGGCGTCCGGGGCCGGGTTACGGTGCTTTCTTTTCAGCCGGGGCGTTTTCCGCCGGCACTTTTCCAGCCGGAATTTCCGCGGCCGGAGCTTCCGCGGCCGGCGCCGGGTTTTCCACCGGCACCGGCACCATGCTGGCGGCCGCCTGCTTGCGCGACGGCGGCAACTGGTCGGCGGGCGGTGCCTCGTCGAAATACAGGGAACCGGACTGGCCGCAACCGCCCAGCGGCAGCAATGCGGCCAGCAACAGCGGGGTCATGACGGTACGCATGGTCACGATCCTCAACCGCCGATGCGCTTGCGCGCCTCGGCGACCGCCTTGCGCACCTGCGCCGGCGCGGTTCCGCCGGCGTGGTTGCGCGCGTTCACCGAGCCTTCCAGCGTCAGCACGCCGAACACGTCCTCGCCGATCTCCGGCGAGAACCTGCGCAGCTCGTCCAGCGTCAGCTGCGCGAGGTCACGCTGCTGCTCGACGCCGAAGCGCACGGCCTTGCCGACGATCTCGTGCGATTCGCGGAACGGCACGCCCTTCTTCACCAGGTAATCGGCGAGGTCGGTAGCGGTGGAGAAACCACGGCGGGCGGCCTCGCGCATCACCTCGCGCTTCGGCTCGATCGCCGGCACCATGTCGGCGAAGGCGCGCAGGCAGCCGCGCACGGTATCGACCGCGTCGAACAGCGGCTCCTTGTCTTCCTGGTTGTCCTTGTTGTACGCCAGCGGCTGCGACTTCATCAGCGTCAGCAGCGCAACCAGGTCGCCGTTGACGCGGCCGGCCTTGCCGCGCACCAGCTCCGGCACGTCCGGGTTTTTCTTTTGCGGCATGATCGAGCTGCCGGTGCAGAAGCGGTCCGGCAGGTTGATGAAGTTGAACTGCGCGGACGTCCACAGCACCAGTTCTTCCGAGAAGCGCGACAGGTGCGTCAGCAGGATCGCGGCGGCGGCGCAGAACTCGATGGCGAAGTCGCGGTCGCTCACCGCGTCCAGCGAGTTGCGGCAGATATCGTCGAAGCCCAGCAGCCCGCGCACCATGTCGCGGTCAATCGGGTAGGTGGTGCCGGCCAGCGCCGCCGAACCGAGCGGCAGGCGGTTGGCGCGCTTGCGCACGTCCGCAAAACGGGAGTAGTCGCGGTCGAGGTTCTCGAACCACGCCAGCAGGTGATGGCCGAAGGTCACCGGCTGCGCGGTCTGCAGGTGGGTGAAGCCCGGCATGATGGTGTCGGCCTCGCGTTCGGCAAGATCGACGAGGCCTTTTTGCAGGCGACGGATTTCCGCCAGCACCGCATCGATCTCGTCGCGCAGCCACAGGCGCACGTCGGTGGCGACCTGGTCGTTGCGCGAGCGGCCGGTATGCAGTTTCTTGCCGGCGATGCCGATGCGCTCGGTCAGCCGCGCCTCGATGTTCATGTGCACGTCCTCGAGGTCGACGCGCCACTCGAACGTACCGGCCTCGATCTCCGCCTGGATCTGCTTCAGCCCGTCGACGATCGCGTCGCGCTCGGCATTCGTCAGCACGCCGACTTTCGCCAGCATGGTCGCGTGGGCGACGGAACCCATGATGTCGTGGCGCCAGAGGCGCTGGTCGAAACCGACGCTGGCGGTGAAACGCGCCACGAAGGCGTCGACCGGCTCGGTGAAACGACCACCCCAGGCCTGGTTGGTGTCCTGCTGCTTGCTCATGGCGGAATCCGTGCTCGTGCAGCCCGGAGGGCCGCGGAAAAATCAGTCGCGCAGTATACCGTCGCGGCACTTGCCACGGCCGGCGGTGGCCGTGAAACTCGCTGGCGATGGAACGCAACGACAAGTCCGGGGCCAATGGCCCGGCCGGCCCCGCCCGGCCCGCGGACGACACCACGACGGAAAACTTCTTCCTGCCCGACCTGTGCGGGTGGAACTCGATCGGCGTACTGGCGCTGGTCGCCGAGCTGCTGGCCATCGTGCTGGTGCTGGCCCGCAGCGGCCTGACCGCCGATGCCTGGCTCGACCTCGCCGTCACCTCGCTGTTCGTGCAGTGGATCGCCCTGTCTTCGGCCGCGATCCTCTGCCGCCTCCGCAAGCGCCTGTCCACCCTGCAGCGCAACCTGGCGGCGGTGGCCGCGTTCGGGGTGATCGTCGCCGACGCCCTCGTCTTCAGCCTGGCTGCGCAATACATCTACGGGGCAGCCATCGGCGCCGCCAACCCGGCCACCGGCCCGACCACGACGACGGTGGTCTCGCACGTGCTGATCGCCGCCATCATCGGCGGCCTGATCATGCGGTACTTCTACGTGCAGGAGCAGTTGCGGCTGCAGCAGGAAGCCGAGCTCAAGGCGCGGATCCAGGCCCTGCAATCGCGGATCCGGCCACACTTCCTGTTCAACAGCATGAACATCATCGCCAGCCTGATCGTGACCGACCCGGACACCGCCGAATCGGTGGTCGAGGACCTGTCCGACCTGTTCCGGGCCAGCCTGCATGACGCCGGCAGCGAGGTCACGCTGGCGCACGAGCTGGACCTGTGCCGGCGCTATGTACGGATCGAGCAACTGCGGCTGGGCAGCCGGCTGCGGGTGGAGTGGCAACTGGGTGACGCCCCGCTGGCCGAGCTGCGCATCCCGCTGCTGACCCTGCAGCCACTGCTGGAGAACGCCATCTATCACGGGGTCCAGCCACTGCCGGAAGGGGGGACGGTCACGGTGTCGGTGGCCTACCGGGACGGCCAGGTCCGGATCGAGGTCGAGAACCCGGTCACCGAGGCCCCGGCCGAGACCAGCCACCGGGGCAACCGCATGGCCATGGACAACATCCGCCACCGGCTGCGGGCCATGTACGGCCCCGGGGCGGGCATCGAGGGAGGGCGCCGGGGCGCCACCTATGGCACAGTCCTCCACTATCCTTTTAATATCGACCGGCATGGGCTGGCGCTGGCCCAAAAAAGACAAGAACAACAAGCAGGTACACGCCAATGAAGGTACTGGTGTGCGACGACGAGCAGCTGGCCCGCGAGCGGCTGGCACGGCTGGTTTCGGACATGGACGGGTACGAAGTCGTCGGCGAGGCCGTCAACGGTGCCGAGGCGGTGCAGCGGCTGAGCGAGACCGACGCCGACATCGTCCTGATGGACATCCGCATGCCGCAGATGGACGGCCTCGAAGCCGCCAAGCTGATCAGCCAGAAGAAGGCGCCGCCGGCGATCATTTTCTGCACGGCCTACGACGACCACGCGCTGCAGGCATTCAACGTCAATGCCGTCGGCTACCTGCTCAAGCCGGTCCGCCGCGAAGCGCTGGCCGAGGCGCTCGGCAAGGCGCGCAGCCTCAACCGCGTCCAGCTTTCCGCGCTGCAGCAGGTCAATGCCGCCAACGACCAGACCCACGGCAAGCAACGCACCCACATCAGCGCCAAGACCCATCGCGGCATCGAGCTGGTGCCGGTGGACGACATCCGCTATTTCCTCGCCGACCAGAAGTACGTCACCGTGCGCTCCGGCCGCGGCGAGGTCCTGATCGACGAGACGCTGAAGGAGCTGGAAGACGAGTTCGGCGAGCGCTTCGTGCGCATCCATCGCAACTCGCTGGTAGCCCGCCGCTTCATCGACGGGCTGGAGCAGGTCAGCACCGGCCACTACCAGGTCCGGCTGCGTGACACCGAGGAACGCCTGACGGTCAGCCGCCGGCATGTATCCGGTTTGCGCCGGCTCCTGCAACACCTGTAACCCCCGGGGCCGGCTGGCCCGCCCCTCCGGCTTCCGCTATCCTCCCCCCGGGTCGTGAACGACGGGCCGGAGCCCGCATAACAAGAACAGGTACACCCCATGAATCGCTTCCTGAAACTTGCTGTCGCCCTCGTGCTGTCCGGCCTGCTTGCCGGCTGCGTGGTAGGTCCCGTTCCGGGCTGGGTCTACACCAACGCCAAGTTCCCGATGCTGGCCACCGGCAGCAGCAAGGAGCCGACCCGCGTCGGCCGCGCCACGGTCCGCTCGATCTTCTTCGCCTTCTCCACCGGCGACGCCTCGATCCAGACCGCGGCGCAGAACGGCGGCATCACCGAGATCCACCACGTCGATTACGAAGCGCAGAACGTACTGGGCATCGTCACCGACTACACCGTGGTCGTTTACGGCAACTGACCCGGTCACGCGTTCGGGAAAAAGGCCGCCTCCAGCGGCCTTTTTCGTTTTCCGGCAATACCATGCCGGCACAGAATGCCGGCACAGAATGCCGACGCCGGCTCCCCGCGGGGGACCACGGCGCCCAACCCCGGCCGAGAGGAAGTTTCACGCGCCATGGTCGAAGTCCTGCGCATCGCTACCCGCAAGAGTCCGCTCGCCCTGTGGCAGGCGAACGACGTCGCCGACCGCCTGCGCGCACTCCACCCGGGCCTGCAGACCGAATTGCTGCTGCTCACGACCCAGGGCGACCGCATCCTCGACGCGCCGCTGGCGAAAGTCGGCGGCAAGGGCCTGTTCGTGAAGGAACTCGAGCAGGCGATGCTCGACGGCCGCGCCGACATTGCCGTGCACTCGATGAAGGACGTGCCGATGGAATTGCCGGACGGCCTGGTGCTGCCGGTGATCTGCGAGCGCGAGGATCCGCGCGACGCGCTCGTCTCGCCGCGCTATCGCGGTATCGACCAGTTGCCACAGGGCGCGGTGGTCGGCACCAGCAGCCTGCGTCGCGCCGCGCAACTGCGTGCGCGCCGCCCCGATCTCGTCATCCGCGATTGCCGCGGCAACGTGCAGACGCGGCTGGCGAAACTCGACGCCGGCGAGTACGACGCCATCCTGCTGGCCAGCGCCGGCCTGCGCCGGCTCGGACTGGAGCAACGCATCGCCGCGCTGCTGCCGGTGACGGACAGCCTGCCGGCCTGCGGCCAGGGCGCGGTCGGCATCGAGTGCCGCGCCGGTGATGCCCGCGTCAACGCGCTGATCGCGCCGCTCAACCACGCGGCCACTTCATATCGCGTGCGCGCCGAGCGCGCGCTCAACCGTCGCCTTGCCGGCGGCTGCCAGGTGCCGATCGCCGGCTACGCCGAACTCGATGGCGACCGCCTGCACCTCAGCGCGCTGGTAGCGGGCATCGATGGCCGCGTCGTGCTGCGCGCGCAACAAAGTGGCGACGCTGCCGATGCCGAACAGATCGGCATCGCTGCCGCCGAAGCGCTGCTCGCGCAGGGCGCCGGGCAATTGCTCGCCGCCGCCGGCGAGGACGGGCATGGCGTCGCGCCACGCTGACGCCGGCACCCTGGCCGGCTGGCAGGTGCTGGTCACCCGCCCCGCCGGCGTTGCCGACGCGCTGTGCGAATCGCTCGCCGCCGCCGGCGCGCAGGTACACCGCGCCCCGCTGCTGGCGATCGAACCGCTGCCGGAAAGCGCGGCCGACCGCGCCATCGCCCTCGATCTTGACCGGTTTGACCTCGTCATCGTCACCAGCCGGCACGCCGTGCAGCACGGCGTTGGGAGGCTGGCGGATTACTGGCCACAGTGGCCGGCGCATCTGCACTGGCTGGCCGTCGGTACGGCGACGGCCAGCGCGCTGGCCGCGCACGCCATTCATGCCGACGCCCCGGCGGATGCCCGTTCCGAGGGCCTGCTCGCACTGCCGGCGCTGGACGACGTTGCCGGTCGCCGCGTGCTGCTGATCACCGGCGAGGGCGGCCGCGGCCTGCTCGACAGCACGCTCGCCGCGCGCGGCGCGCTCGTCACCCGGCTCGATGTCTACCGGCGTGCTGCCGATACCCGGGCCGGCGCCGCACTCGACGAGTTCCATGGCTCCGCCGGCAGTTCCCGCGCGCGCGCGGTGCTGGTGACCAGCGGCGACGCGCTGCAGAATCTGCTGCGGCTCGCGCCCTGGTTGCGCGAGGATGACACGCACGTCGTCGTCGCCAGCGACCGCATCGGCGCGTTGGCGCGCGAGGCGGGGCTGCACCGGGTAACCATCGCCGCCAGCGCACTGGACGACGCCCTGCTCGACGCGCTCACTCACCTGGCCGACGATGCCGGCCACGCCACACCCTGATTCCGCCGGCAGCACCGGCACGTCTCGCGAGGATCGCCCATGACGGATGAATTCCAGCTCCCCGGCCGCACAACGCGACGGTCCGCCATGCCGGTCCTGACCATTGCCGCGCTGGCCGCCGCGTTCGCGCTCGGCATCTGGGTGCTCACCAGCCTGCGTGAACTGGAGTTGCGCGAGAGCGCCCACGGCGATCGCCTGGGCGCGCAACTGGCTTCGCTCGACCAGCGTGAACTGGAACTCGCCGCCACCCAGCAGCGCATGGCCCGGGAAGTCGCCGCGCTCTCCGGTACACGGCGTGCCGGCCTGCTTGCCACCGAAGCCGAGCACCTCGCCCGGCTCGCCGCGCAACGACTGGCGTTGATGCAGGACCCGGCCGGCGCCGCCGCGCTGCTGGCCGCGGCCGACACCGCGCTGCGCGAGATCCAGGGCGCCGACACGCACGCGGCGCGCGCCGCGCTGGCCCGCGACCGTGCACTGCTGCAGGACGCGGCAGCGATCGATATCGAGGCCGCGTGGCTGCGGCTCGCCGCGCTGCCCGACCGGGTCGACCACATCGCGCGCCCACCGGCCACCGCGACTTCCGCCGGGCCAGCGCCGGCGATGACGCCGGTCGCCGATGTCGGCGCGGCCGGCGCCTGGGACCGGTTCCGCCACGCGCTGTTGTCGCTGGTCACCATCCGCCGTGTCGATGAACCGGCGGCGCCGATAGTCACCGCCGGCGAACGCGAGCTGGCAGCGCAGAATTTCCGGCTGCTGATCGAGCAGGCGCAGCTCGCGCTGCTGCAGCGCCATGCCGCCATCTACCGCGAATCGCTGGCGCAGGCCGCGCGCTGGCTGGATCGCATCGCCGCCGGCGACCCGGTATTGCGCGCGCGCGTGCAACAGGAGCTGACCGCACTGCGCGCACTGGAGCTCGGCCGCCAGTTGCCTGATCTCGGCGATTCGCTGGCGGCAACGCGTGCGCTCGCCTCGCGGCTGTTGCCGGAAACCGCGCCGGCTGCGGGGGCGTCGCCATGAAACGCGCACTGCTCTGGCTGCTCGCAGCACTGGCGATCGGCGCCGTCGCCGGCCAGCTGGTGCTCGACGATCCCGGCTACCTGCTGGTGTCCTGGCACGACTGGGTGCTGACCACCAGCCTGTGGGTGGCGGTGATTGGCGTGCTGGTGTTGTTCGTCGCCGTGCTTTTTTCGCTCGGCCTGCTCAACTCGCTGCTCGATGCCCTCGCTTACTGGCGGCGCGGGCGTGCGGCACGGCGTGCCGAAAAAGCGCGGCAACTGACCGAGACCGGGCTCACCCAGTACGCGGAGGCAGACTGGCGCAAGGCCACCAGCACGCTGATGAAGGCGGCGGAACTGGTGGACGCACCGCTGCTGGTTCGGCTGACCAGCGCGCGCGCTGCCGAGGAAGAAGGTCGGCTCGACCTCGCCGAGCAGATCCTGCGCGAAGCACGGCTCGCTGCCGGCGCCGCGGCACCGCTGGTGGACGTGCGGCTCGCCGCGCTCAAGCTGCGCCACAACGACGCCGCCGGCGCGCGGCTGGTGCTTGAGCGGCTGCGCGAACGCTTCCCGAAGCATCCACGCGCATTGCGCCTGCTGGCCGACGTCTACACGCAACTGGAATCGTGGCAATCGCTGGTCGACCTGCTGCCGGCGGCGAAGTCGCAGCTGCGCGCCGGCGACTGGGAAGTGCTTGCGCGGCGGGGCTGGCTGGGCTTGTTGCAATCAACCGCAGAGGAAGCCGGCTACCCGAGCCGCAAGGCGCGCATCGACGCGATCACCGGCGCCTGGAAAGCGGCACCTGCGGAAGTCCGTGCCGACGAATCACTGCTCGCCACCTACGTGGAATTGCTGCTGCGGCACGATGCAGTCGGCGAAGCGCAGTCGGTGCTGGAAAAGACGCTCGGCAACAGCGTGGCCGGCAGCCAGTTCAGCGATCGACTGGTAGGCCTGTATGGCCGCCTCGATGCCGAGAAGCCGGCGGAGCAACTCGCGCTGGCGGAAAAATGGCTGCAGTTGCGGCCGACCCACGCGGCGTTGCTGCTGGCCACTGCCCGCATCAGCCTGCGCAACCGGCTGTGGGGCAAGGCGCGCGATTATTTCGAGGCCAGCGCAGCACGGCAGGCGACGCCGGAGGTTTGCGCGGAGCTCGTCCGGTTGTATTCACGACTGGGCGAGAATGCGAAGGCCGAGCAATACCTGCGCCGCCATGCCGAACTTACCGCTGTTGAGTTGCCCAGGCTGCCACTGCCGACAGCACGGGGATGATCGACGATCAGGACGCCAGGTAGAGCGCTCTCACTTCTTCCGGGGTCTTTTCCCAGTGCTCCTCGAACCGGAAGCTCGAGTAGTTCGGCGCCGCCATGCCCATCTGGCGATATTTCCGGTCCAGGCGGATAGCGGCGGGCAAAAGCCAGGGCTTTTTCAGGGCGATGTGCAGATAGAGCACGATCAACGCCATCAGCGGCATCTGCCGGGTATGTTCGTCGCCGGATTGGCCAACGGAAAATGCCACCAGCCGGAACTCCCCGAGCGTGGTGGCATCCCAGCCCATCACCACGTGCATGATGTCGTGCAGCTTGTAGGCGCGGCGATAGGTGTAGGAAAGCAGATCGGTGGCCTGGATATGCGCCAGCGATTCGAGCGGATCGAACTTGTTGTCGGTGATGAAGCGGTAGTAACGATTGCCCAGCGTGCTGGCCGGCATCTTCTTCAGCGCTTCCAGGTCCAGCTCGGGGTCGTAACCCTCCCGGTACAACCTGGCCATGGCCTCGTCGCGGGCGCGGGCCGGCATGCCGCCCATGTCGCGACGGACGCGTTTCTCGGCATCGGTGATGAGCCGGTTGATCCCGTGGGAAATATCCGACCGGAACGGATCGTCGACGGTCATGATCATGTTGCGGATGGTGTGCAGCGTTTCCTTCGGGCTGAATTCGCCCTCGTTGGTGTAGGGCCGCAGCGCCCGCAGGCTGGTGTGCACGATATCCAGGGCCATCGCCATGATGCTTCTCCCTCTTGCCGGGGTTTACGCGCCGCGATCATGCATCGGCACGTGATGCTTCCGCGTTGGACTCCAGGTCACTCCCGGGCGCGGTGTCCCTGTCCCTGCCGGCCCGGCCGACTGGCGGTATCCACGAGGACCCGGCGCGAATTACCGCGGCGCCCACGCCAGCACGTCGGAGAAGAATTGCGCACGCGGCAGCCCGGCGGCAGTGAACGCATCCAGCGCGGCGTACACCATCGGCGGTGAACCGCAGGCATAGACCAGCGCCCGCGACAGGTCCGGGGTTTCCGCCAGCGCGACTTCGTGCACCAGCCCGGCCTGCATGCCGGCGGCCGGCACACCCTGCGACACCACCAGCCGGCAGCGGATGTTGGCGTGCTCTCGCTGCCAGCGCGCCGGCACCTCGGCGAGATAGAAATCCGCAGCGTCGCGCGCGCCCCAGCACACCGTGATCGGCACCGCCCAGCGGCAGTCGATGGCGTGCCCGACGAAAGCCTGCACCTGCGAAAAACCGGTGGCGCCGGCGACCAGCACCAGCGGCTGCGCCGGCTCCTCCGCCAGCACGCAGTCGCCCAGCGGCAGGCGCAACTGCACCGCGGCAGAACGGCGTAATAACGCCACCACCTCGAGCGAAGACGGGTTGTCCGCGCCATGGCGAATATGCAACTCGAGATCGCGGCCGGATTCCGGCGGTGAGGCAATCGAGAACGCGTACGCGGCATCGCCGTCGCGGATTTCCAGGTACTGCCCCGCCAGCCGCGCAACATCCCGATCCAGTTGCAGCCGCACCCGCACCACGTTGTAGTTCAGCGGCTCGACGGCGACCACCTGCGCCTGCACATCCACCGGGGGCGGGATCGTCAAAGCCCGAGCTCCTGCCACAACGCATCGACCCGCTGCTTCACCGCCGCGTCCATCGCGATCGGACGACCCCACTCGCGCGTCGTTTCGCCGGGCCACTTGTTGGTGGCGTCGAAACCGATCTTGGATCCCAGCCCGGCCACCGGCGACGCAAAGTCGAGGTAGTCGATGGGTGTGTGCTCGATGATCGTGCAGTCGCGCGCCGGGTCCATGCGCGTGGTCATCGCCCAGATAACGTCCTTCCAGTCGCGCGCATTGATGTCGTCGTCGCAGACGATCACGAACTTGGTGTACATGAACTGGCGCAGGAAACTCCACACGCCGAGCATCACCCGCTTGGCATGCCCGGGATACTGCTTCTTCATCGTCACCACCGCCATGCGGTAGGAACAACCTTCCGGCGGCAGGTAGAAGTCGGTGATTTCCGGGAACTGCTTCTGCAGGATCGGCACGAACACCTCGTTGAGCGCGACGCCCAGGATCGCCGGCTCGTCCGGCGGGCGGCCGGTGTAGGTGCTGTGGTAGATCGGGTTGTCGCGGTGGGTGATGCATTCCACGGTGAACACCGGGAACTTCTCCACCTCGTTGTAATAGCCGGTGTGGTCGCCGAACGGACCCTCCTCCGCGACGTCATTCGGCGCGATGTAACCCTCGAGCACGATTTCCGCGCTCGCCGGCACCTGCAGGTCGTTGGTGAGGCACTTCACCACCTCCGTGCGCGAACCGCGCAGCAGGCCCGCAAAGCCGTACTCACTGAGCGTGTCCGGCACCGGCGTCACCGCGCCGAGGATGGTGGCGGGATCGGCACCGAGCGCCACCGCCACCGGGAATTTCTGGCCGGGATTGGCGATGCACCACTCGCGGAAATCGAGCGCGCCGCCGCGATGCGACAGCCAGCGCATGATCAGGCGATTCTTCCCGATCAGTTGCTGGCGATAGATGCCGAGGTTCTGCCGCTCCTTGTGCGGGCCTTTCGTCACCACCAGCGGCCAGGTGACCAGCGGGCCGACATCGCCCGGCCAGCAGGTCTGGATCGGCAGTTTTTCGAGGTCGACCTCGCTGCCGCGCAGCACGTTCTGCTGGCAGGGTGCGCGCGCGACTTCGCGCGGCGTCAGGTTGAGCGCCTGCTTGAAGACGGGAAGTTTCTCGAAAGCATCGCGGATGCTCTTCGGCGGTTCCGGCTCCTTGAGGAAGGCCAGCACCTTGCCGACCTCGCGCAATGACTCGACCGAGTCCTGGCCCATGCCCATGGCGACGCGTTTCGGGGTGCCGAACAGGTTGCCCAGCACCGGCATCGCGTAGCCGGCCGGTTTCTCGAACAGGATGGCCGGGCCGCCCGCGCGCAATACGCGGTCGCAGACCTCGGTCATTTCCAGTTTCGGCGAGACGGGCGCGGCGATGCGCTTGAGTTCGCCCTGCGCCTCGAGGTGGCGCAGGAAGTCACGCAGGTCGGTGTATTGCATGGGGCCCCCGGGAAGTCGGGGGCAGGATAGCCGGTCGCGGGCGCCGCGGGGGCGCCTCAGTTGGCTTCGGCGAAGGCGAAGTAGTCGTCGTAGTCGTGGCCGGCCGGGGTGGTGACCTTCTCGCTGAACAGCAGGTCGATCCGGGCCTCGGGGGTGCGCGCCGCCGCGTACTCGCGGTTGGCGCGGGCGTCGCGGATGAACTGCTCCAGCGCAGCGTGCAGTTTTTGCTCGCCCTCCGGGGTGGCCAGGCCGAAGCGCGCCGGCAGCGGCGCCTCGCGGCCCTCGACCAGTGCCACGTGGATCGGCTGGTGCACGGCGGCCAGGACGTTGATGTTGTACATCGCGGGATCGGCGCCGCCGATGGCTTCGAGCTGGAGAAGGAAGGCAAGGACGATGGCTTTCATGGGCAATCCCGGCATGTCACGAACCCGGTCAACCATAAGACCGGCGGCGGCGATTCTGGTGAACCGGTGTCCGACAGCGCAAGACAGCACGGAATAAAAAAAGGCCGCCGGTCGGCAGCCTTTTGTGACGCAGTTGGCGCTGTGGTGCGGCCGGCGAGTTGCCGCGCTCCGGCATCACCCGGCCCGCGGCCATCCCGACACCCGCCTACTTGCGCTTCATCAGGTCGAAGAACTCGTCGTTGGTCTTGGTCTCGCGCAGCTTGTCGATGAGGAATTCCATCGCCGCGATCTCGTCCATCGGGTGCAGCAGCTTGCGCAGGATCCACATCCGCTTGAGCTCGTCGTCCCCGGTGAGCAATTCCTCGCGGCGGGTACCGGTCTTCTTGATGTTGATGGCCGGGTAGACGCGCTTCTCGGCAAGCTTGCGGTCCAGGTGCAACTCCATGTTGCCGGTGCCCTTGAACTCTTCAAAGATGACCTCGTCCATCTTCGAGCCGGTTTCCACCAGCGCGGTGGCGATGATGGTCAGCGAGCCGCCCTCCTCGATGTTGCGAGCCGCACCGAAGAAGCGCTTCGGCTTCTCCAGCGCGTGCGCGTCGACACCACCGGTGAGCACCTTGCCGGAGCTGGGGATCACGGTGTTGTAGGCGCGGGCGAGGCGGGTGATGGAATCGAGCAGGATGACGACATCGTGCTTGTGCTCGACCAGCCGCTTCGCCTTCTCGATCACCATCTCGGCTACCTGCACGTGGCGCGACGGCGGCTCGTCGAAGGTGGATGCCACGACCTCGCCGCGCACGGTGCGCGACATGTCGGTCACCTCTTCCGGGCGCTCGTCGATCAGCAGCACGATCAGGCGGACTTCCGGGTTGTTGCGGGTGATGGCGTGGGCGATGTTCTGCAGCAGCATCGTCTTGCCGGCCTTGGGCGGCGCCACGATCAGGCCGCGCTGGCCCATGCCGATCGGCGCCATCAGGTCGATGGCGCGGCAGGTGATGTCCTCGGTGGAGCCGGTGCCGGACTCCATCTTCATCCGTCGCTGCGGGAACAGCGGGGTGAGGTTCTCGAACAGGATCTTGCTCTTGGCGTTTTCCGGTCGGTCGTAGTTGATGTGATCGACCTTGAGCAGCGCAAAGTAGCGCTCGCCTTCCTTCGGCGGCCGGATCAGGCCGGCGATGGTGTCACCGGTGCGCAGGTTGAACCGGCGGATCTGGCTGGGCGACACGTAGATGTCGTCCGGGCCGGCGAGGTAGGAACCCTCGGAGGAGCGCAGGAAACCGAAGCCGTCCTGCAGGATTTCCAGCACGCCGTCGCCGGCGATGTCCGAACCGTTGCGGGCGGCTTTCTTCAGCAGGGCGAAGATGATGTCCTGCTTGCGCGCGCGGGCCATGTTCTCCAGGCCCATCTGGTCGGCCATGTCGACCAGTTCGGCGATCGGCTTGCGCTTGAGGTCGGTCAGGCTGAGCGGCGGGCCGACCGGTCGTGGCGGTTGCTGCTCGCGTTCACCGCGTTCACCGCGTTCGCCTCGCTCGCCGCGATCACCCCGTTCTCCACGGTCGCCGCGATCACCGCGGTCACCCCGCTCATGGCGAGGCTGGCTGTTGCCATTGTTCTCGTTGCCGTTGGCCTGTTCGCCGGACCTGGCCGGGGCGCGGTTGCCGTTGCCCTGGTCATTGCCCTGCTCGTTGTCGTGCTGGTGCCCGGATTGCTGGTGCTCGTCCATAGAGGGGAGTCGGTCTGCGATGGGATTGCGGGTAGGGAGTGGGGAATCGCCCGTCGGGGCGGAGACGTATTCGGGTGGGGATGTATCCGGCCTGCTGCGGAACGATGTTCCCGGCGGGGTAGCCTGCGGATCAGGCCGGCGGAGCGGTCCGTCCCTCGTGCCATCCGGTTGCCTGTCGGTGGCAGCCGGTGCCCGGGAGCCGGGCGGCGGACGGTCGATCCTTGCGAGGCCCAAATCTAGCACCGCCTTTCCGGGTATGGCAATGCAGGGGCGCCGGCCGGGGGCCGGGCGAAACGACTGCCCCCGCTCGGGGCGGGGGCAGTGGAGACAGCGGCAGGCGACGCGTCAGATGTTGCTGTCGAGGAACGCGGCCAGCTGGCTCTTGGACAGCGCGCCGACCTTGGTGGCCTCGACGTTGCCGTTCTTGAGCAGCAACAGCGTCGGGATCCCGCGCACGCCGTATTTCGCGGCCAGCGCGCCGTGATCGTCGACGTTCACCTTGCACACTTTCACGCGGCCCTGGTACTCCTTCGACACTTCGTCGAGCACCGGCGCGATCATCTTGCACGGGCCACACCACTCGGCCCAGAAATCCACCAGCACCGGGACGTCGGACTTCAGGACGTCGTTCTCGAAAGAGGACTCGGATACGTTGACGATGTGTTCGCTCATGACTGGCCCCTGGCTTCCACTGGCGGCAATAACGCCGGACCCGGCAATTATGGGGGGCTACCGCGCCTTTACAAGGTCGGCGGCATGCCCGCACGCGCCGGGACTGCCTATCCTGGCGATTGCATGCGGCTATCGGCCGGCCGGTGTCGGCTAGAATCGCGGCAACCTGATGAAATCCCCGGGGAACCGCGTGCCCAGCAGCCAGAAGCCGTTCCAGCGGATCGCCGCCATCGACCTCGGATCCAACAGTTTCCACCTGGTGGTGGCCCGCCTCGCCGGCGGCGAGATCCGCGTGCAGGAACGCCGCAGCGAGAAGATCCAGCTGGGTGCCGGCCTCGATGCCGGGCAACGGTTGACCCGCGACGTGCAGAAGCGCGCCCTCGCCTGCCTCAAGGAGTACGCCCAGCGCATCGCCGGCTTCCCGCCGGGATCGGTGCGGGTGGTCGGCACCAACACCCTGCGGGTGGCGAAGAACAGCGAACAGTTCGTCGCGCGCGCAGAGCAGGTGCTGGGCCACCCGATCGACATCGTCGCCGGCCGCGAGGAAGCGCGGCTGATCTATCTCGGCGTCTCGCACACGCTGGCCGACGACCGCGGCAAACGGCTGGTGATCGACATCGGCGGCGGCTCCACCGAGTGCATCGTCGGCGAGCGCTTCGAGCCGTTGCTGATGGAAAGCCTGCACATGGGCTGCGTCAGCTATGCACTGAAATATTTCCCGGGCGAAACGATCAGCGAGAAGCAGTTCGACGCGGCGGTAACCGCCGCCCACCAGGAATTGCTGCCGGTGCGCACGATGTTCCGGCGCGCCGGCTGGAAGAATGCCGTGGGCTCATCCGGCACGGTGAAGGCAATACAGACGGTGATCGCCGCCTGCGGCTACGAGGACGACGGCATTTCACGCGGCTCGCTGCACCTGTTGCGTCGCCGCGTGCTGAAGGCACGGCATGCGTCCGACCTGAAGCTGCCGGGGCTGGAAGCGCAACGGCAGGGGATCTTCGTGCCCGGCCTGGCCATCCTCACCGCCGTCTTCGAGGCGCTGGACATCGAGCACATGAATTACTCGATCGGTGCGCTGCGCGAGGGCGCACTGTACGACCTGGTAGGCCGCAACGGCCACGAGGACGTGCGCGACCGCAGCATCGCCGCGCTGATGGAGCGCAACCACGTCGACACGGCACATGCCCAGCGGGTGGCGACCACCGCGCTGAAATTGTTCAAACAGGTCCGGCGCCGCTGGGGCCTGACCGACGATGACGCCGACCTGCTGCGGCGCGCCGCGCTGGCCCACGAGGTCGGGCTCGACATCTCGCACTCCAACTACCAGAAGCACGGCGCCTACCTGCTGCAGCACTCGGACCTGGCCGGGTTCTCGCGGCAGGACCAGAAAGTGCTGGCGGCGCTGGTGCGCAACCACCGGCGCAAGTTGTCGGCCGACCTGTTCCTCGAATTGCCGCCGGAACTGCAGTTGCGCGCGCTGCGCACCTGCCTGTTGCTGCGGCTGGCGGTGATCCTGCACCACGGGCGCAGCGAGAAGCGGCTGCCGGCGGTGACGCTGCGGGCCGTCGGCGAGGATCGACTGCAACTGCGGGTGCCCGCCGGCTGGTCGTCCTCGCGCACGCTGGCACTGGCCGACCTCGCGCAGGAAGCGGAGTACCTCGCGTTCGCCGGCTACCGGCTGGACGTGAAGCCGGCCTGACCCCCGGCGTTCAGCGCGCGAGCCGCGCCAGCAACTCGCTCTGCACGTTCACCGGCTTGTCGTCGTCACCGCGGACGACGCGGGCGGCGGTGCCGTCGGCGCGGAATTCCCAGGCCGAATCGTTGTCGGCCAGCGCGAGATCGAGGCACTCCTCCAGCACCCGGTGCCGGAGCTTCGGATCACGGACCGGGAAGCACACCTCGACGCGGTGGAACATGTTGCGCTCCATCGCGTCGGCGCTGGCGCAGTAGACGCGCGGATCGCCGCCGTTGGCGAAGGCGTAGACGCGCGCATGCTCAAGGAAGCGGCCGACGATCGAACGCACGCGGATGTTTTCCGACACCCCGGGAACACCCGGCCGCAGGCAGCAAATGCCGCGCACGACGATGTCGACCTGCACGCCAGCCTGCGACGCACGGTACAGCGACTGGATCAGCTCGCCGTCGGTCAACGAGTTCATCTTCAGCCGGATCCATGCCGGCTTGCCGGCCTGGGCGTTGGCGACTTCGCGCTCGATCAATTCCTTGAGGCCGCTGTGCAGGGTGAACGGCGCGTGCAGGATGTGCTTCAGTTGCGCCGCGCGACCGAGGCCGGTCAGCTCAAGGAAGATCTTGTGCACGTCCCCGCCGAGCTCCTCGTCGGCGCTGAGCAGGCCGATGTCGGTGTAAAGCCGCGCCGTACCCTCGTGGTAGTTGCCGGTGCCGAGATGGAAATAGCGCCGCAACCGCTCGCCTTCGCGGCGAACGATCATCAACATCTTCGCGTGCGTCTTGTAGCCGACGATGCCGTACACCACCACCGCGCCGGCTTCTTCCAGCCGGGTCGCGTCGTTGATGTTGTTTTCCTCGTCGAAGCGCGCACGCAATTCGATCACGGCAGTGACCTCCTTGCCGTTGCGCGCCGCCTCGATCAGGTGCTGGATGATCTGCGAGTTGTTGCGCGTGCGGTACAGCGTCTGCTTGATCGCCAGCACGTTCGGGTCGCGCGCCGCCTGCGCGATCAGGTCCACCACCGGCGCAAAAGACTCGTACGGGTGGTGCAGCAGGATGTCGCGCTCGCGCAACGCCTCGAACAACGTGCCCTCGGCCGGCACACCCTTGCCTCGGCCGGGGATGAACGGCGTCCATTTCAGGCGCGGCCGGCTGACGTCGGCAACTGCCATCAAGCGCGCCAGGTTCACCGGACCGTTGACGCGATACAGGTCGGACTCGCCGAGGCCGGTTTCCTCGAGCAGGAAATCCACCAGGTGCTGCGGGCAATTGTCGGCCACTTCCAGCCGCACCGCGTCGCCGTAGCCGCGCGAGAACAGGCGGTTCTTCAATGCGTCGCGCAGGTCTTCCACCTTGCCCTCGTCCACCCGCAGGTCGGCGTTGCGGGTGATGCGGAACTGGTAACAGCCGGTGGTCTTCATGCCGGGAAACAGCAGGTCGGCGTTGTCGTGGATGATCGACGACAGGAACACGAAGTTGTCGCCGCCGTTGTCCTGCAGGTGATCCGGCAGCCGGATCAGCCGCGACAGCGAGCGCGGCGCCGGCACGATGGCAAGGTTGAGCTGGCGGCCGAACGCGTCGCGGCCTTCAAGCGAGATGATGAAGTTGAGACTCTTGTTCACCACCCGCGGGAACGGGTGCGCGAGGTCGATGCCGATCGGCGTCAGCACCGGCTGAACCTGGTCGCGGAAATGGTTGCGCAACCACTCGCGCTGCTCCGGCGTCCAGTGGCGCCGACGAACGAAGTGGATGTTTTCCTCGGCCAGCTTCGGGATCAGCACTTCGTTGAGGATGCTGTATTCCTTGGCGACGACCTCGTGTACCTGCTCCTGGATCTTGTTCAGCAATTCCTGCGGCAGCAGGCCGTCGGCGCCGGCCTTCGCCTCGCCGGTGCGTATCTGGTGGCGCAGCGCCGCCATCCGCACCTCGAAGAACTCGTCCATGTTCGAGCTGAAGATCATCAGGAACTTCAGCCGCTCGAGCAGCGGATGGTTCTCGTTGGTGGCCTGCTTGAGCACGCGCAGGTTGAACTGCAGCAGCGACAGCCAGCGATTGGTGTACAGGTCGGGGCGGTCGAGGTCGACCACCGGTTCGATATGCGGGTTTGGCTGGGTCATGCGGGGAGCGCGTCCATGAACGCGGCGGGAAATCGATTTCCCGATACTAGCAGCCCGGGATGGACGCCCGGTTACAGGATCCTGACCGGCTTTCCCTGCCGGCCGCCGGACAGCAAAACGCCGGCCCGGGGGCCGGCGTTTCGTGGTTACCGCGCTGACGCGGTCAGTACTTCATCGCCCAGGCCACGCCGAGCGAATCCTCGGTCAGGCGCACATTGGCTTCGCCGCCGCCAAAGGCCATGGGGATAGAGCCATCACCGTTCACGCTCTGGCTGAACGCATGCGTGTACTGGACGCTCAACTCACCCGTCTCGCCGATATCAAAGGTAGCACCCAGCGACAGGTGATCCTGGACGACGCCGGGGGCGATGATGTTGATGAATGTCTCGCTGTCACGGACCGGTTGCGAGGCGTGGCTGAAGCCGCCGCGCAGGGTGACGTTCTCGCTGGCTTCCCAGACGGCGCCGATTTTCACCACCCGGACGTTTTTCCAGCCGAAACCGGGGCCGTCGTCGCTGCCCAGCAACGAGCCACTGAACAGCGACGCCGAACTGTTGCCCACCGCCGGGACCTCGCTGTACAGGATTTCCTGCCAGTCGATCGCGATCGTCGTCTGGTCGCTGGCCTTCACCGCGATGCCGACGGTGTAGTTCTCCGGGATGTCGAAATCGCCCTGGTCGGCGAACAGGCCGGCGTAATCGTCAAACTCGCTCATGTACGTCTTCGACTGCCAGCTGGCGCCGAGCGTGATGTTGTCGCTGACCTTGCCGATCCAGCCGAGACGCACGCCGGCGCCGGAAGAATCGGCAATGTCGTTGTCGGTGAGGTTCGCAGGATCCGACGACATGCCGGCGAAAGCGTCGGGCAAGCCGCTCATCTCGAAGCGCTGGTAGGCGAGGTTGACCGCCAGGCCCAGCGAATGCGTCTCGCTGAACTGCCAGGCAAGCGCCGGCGCGATGAACAACTGCTCCAGGTTCATCTGCAACGCACCCGGGGGCGTCATCGCAAAGCGCGCGTACGGATTGGTGTCGTAATCCGTGTTCATGCCGCCGTTGCCGAACACCGCGACGCCCCAGGCGACGTTGTCACTCAACGCGCTGCTCCAGGCGAACTCCGGGATCAGGAACAATTCGGTTTCGTTGCCGTTGTAATAGGAATCGTCGCCCGGCGGGGTCGGCGCCATGTTGCCGCGGATCTCCGCCTTGCGGTTCGGCACGAAGAATTCGAGGCCGACATCGAGACGATTGCCGACCGCGACCAGGCCCGCCGGGTTGGTGGCGATGGTGAGCGCGTCCTGCGGCAATGCCGCGCCGACACCGGCCGCACCCTTGGACTTGGTGCCATAGCCGTGCGCCAGGTAACCGTTGGTGGCATGGGCGGCCGTGGAAGCCAGCGCCAGCGCCGGCAGCAGGGCGAGCGCCGGGATGGCGCGCAGGGAACGTCGGGTCATGGGGCAGGTACTCGCTCGGTCAAGAAGTGGAAGAGAAAAGCCAAAAGCGGCCGGCATCGTCGCAGGACGCAAGCAGGGCCGGAAGAATGAATTCCGCAGGTACTTATTCGATCGACGCATAAGCCCCCGGCAGCCTCGCGCCGCCGGGGGTGCCGTCTCAGCGAACTGCCGACCGACCCGGCGCCGCGGCGAAGCGGATCACGGTCACCGGCTTGCCCTTCATGCCCGGCTGCGATTTGCCGATGTCGGCGCCGATGTAGGTGGGGTCGGCCACGGTGTAGCGCTTGCCTTCCCAGCTGATCGTCTCGCCGTCACCCGCATCCGGCAGCGCCACCGCGGTAGCAACGTGGCCCGGGTAATTCAGGCCGACCACGTCGAGACCCAGCAACTCGCGCACCAGCCAGGCATAGAGGAACGAACGGTCCTCGCAGTCGGCGTAGGGGTAGTAGAGCGTCTCTTCCGGGAACAGGTAGTTCTCGTAGCCGAACTGCTGGTCGTCGGTCTTGTACGGCAGCGACGACTGCACGAAGCGCAGCAGCAGGTTGGCGGCATCGCGCGGCGCACGGCCTTCCACCAGCGGCCGCAGCCCGTCGAGCAGCGACTGACGCAACACCGGATTCACCGCCGACGAGAAATAGACGTCGAAGTCCATTTGCGGGAACTGGTTGTAGGCCGGCACCAGCGCCACCGGCACGCGCACGATCACCTCGCGCGGCTTGCCCTCGTAGCTGAACGCCAGCTTGCGCTCCTTCACCCGCGCATCGGCCGGCAGCAACGGGTTCTCCAGCCGCATCTCGACCGCACGCAACGATGCCGACGAGCCGTCGGCCGGGTAGGAATAGATCTGGCCACGACCGGCGTCGCTGAGATGGCCGGGATCGACCACGAAATAGCGCTTGTTTTCCAGCGGAAGGTAACTCACGCCGTAGAGCATCTGGCGCGTGGCCACCAGCGTCAGCACTTCGTTGCCGGCGTAGCCGAGCCGCACGTCGAGTCCGGATTTCAGGCCGAGGAACCAGGTGAGCAGGCGGCGCGAATTGGTATCTACCGGATGCACTTCGCCAGCCATCGACGAGATCAGCAGCAACGTCATCCAGTCATTCAGTTGCTCGCGCTTGCGGGTGGCATTGATGTTGTCGACCACGTCGGCGTACGGCGTGGAGGCCAGCGCGGCAAAGTGATCGGCGATGACGCGGTTGTCGACCTTGCCCTTGTACGCAACCAGGAGTCCCGACGGCAGGCCGACGCTGCGCGGCGAGCCGAGCCAGTCGAATTTCACTTCACGCTGGCCGGGCTTCAGCACCAGCTTCGGCTGGACCGGTGCGACGACTACCGGGGCAACGGGCGGCGGCGCGACAACCACGGGAGCAACAGGTGGTGGTGCAACAACTATCGGCTTCACCGGCGGCGGCGTGGTCGCGGGCGGCGGCGTCACGGCCGGAGGCGGCGTGACGACGACCGGGGTGACAGGCGGTGCAGTGACAACCGGCGGCGTGGTTGCCGGCGGCCTGGCCGCTGGCGTGACTGGTGGCGTGGTTGCCGGCGGTTTCACCGTCGGCACAACGACTGCCGGCGTCGGCGTGACTTCCGGCGTTGGCGTAACGGCAGGCGGCGGCGTGGCAACCGGTGCCGGCGTCGCCAGCGGTTTCGTCGATGGCACCACGCTCGGCGGTTTCGAGGGCTTCGGCGTTTCGTCGCGGATCACCGGCGCCGAGGGCTTGAAGGCCTCCCAGTCGCGGCGCAGGCCCTCGGAAAATTCCCGGTCCTGTTCCGACAGGTAATTGGCGAATTCCTGCTGGTGCTGCGCGCGCCACGCGGCGAAATCATTGCCGCCGGCGGCGCTCGCCGCCAGCGGCGCCACGAGCGCGATCGACAGCAGGCTGCGCCGCAGCGCCGGTGCCTGGTAGTTCATCCTGGATACTCCGCGCCGGGGCAACACGCCCCCGTTGATGATTCGGCCGGCGATTACTCGTCGTTCTGCTGGCGATCGATGTTGCGGTCGAGCTCGGCCTGGCCCTTGGCCGCCCGTTCCTTCTGGTAGGCCGAGGTATCCGGCGTGCCGGCGCAGGCGGCCAGCAGCGCTGCCGCGGCGAACAGCGAAACGATACGTAGCGTTTTCATGGCGGTTTTCTCCCTGGCAAACAGGCGGTAGGTAACGGTGCTGCCGGCACGCATCTCACTGCGCCGCCGGCAATGTCGTGTAGGTGAAGGTGGCCTCGACACTTTCTTCCTTCGGCTTCACGCGCTGCAGGGCGCGGGTCTTCTGTACCACGGCCTGCGGTGCGCCGGCCACGCGGGCCAGGCCATCGGCCTGCTGGCGGACGGCCGGCACGCGGTCGACCAGGTCGCCGGTCGATGCAAACAGTTGCAGCCGTTCGACGCCGAACGGCGCGGTCACGTCGAACTCGCCGATCTCCACCCACTTGTTGGCCTCGTCGGCAGCGATGGCGCGGACAAAGGCGCGGCGCGCCGACGCGCTGTCCAGCGAGATGTCGGCCGGCAGGTCGTTCATCTGCACCAGGTAGGAATAGGCATCACCGCCTTCCGGCGTGACGTGGCCGACCATGTAGAGATAGCCGGGCTTGTTCAGCTTCACCATCAGCTTGAGCCGGTCGCCGCCGGTGAACGACTGGCCGTCCAGCGCGCCGCTGCCGGTGGCGATCTCCGCGCGCAGGTCGCCCTTTACCAACTGGCCGGTCTGCAGCAACTGGTCGAGGCCGGCGCTCATCGGTTCGAGGCGGAGGCCATCGGCGGCGGTGCGCGCGAGCTTTTGCGTCACCGTGCGCTCGACGACGCCGTTGCCGCGCTGCACCTGCCAGGTGACGCGGATGTTTTTCTCAGCCACCTCGTAGCGGCCCACCAGCAAGCGCGTCGCATTGCGCAGCGTCGGCACGGTGCGGAACTGTGTCGCCGCGGCATCGGCCAGCGCGCGGGCGAACGGCGTCACCTCCTCCGATCCCTGCAACTTCGGCGGCACGATGAAATAAATGCCGTCGCCGTCGAGTTGCGAGGCGAGGTTCGAGGCCGCCAACGACAACGTCGGCAACTCGTCCTGCAGCCGGCCGATGCGGCCCTGCAGGTCCTGCCGCGTCACCGGCAACGCCGGCGGCTCGGCATCGAGCAGGAAGCGGTACACCAGCAACAGGCCCTCGACCGCCTGCAGGTCGGTGAGCAGCGCGTCGATGCGCTGCAGGTGCTCGGCCGGCGGCGCGGCGTCCAGCGCCTTGAGGCCGGCGTTGAGGCGCGCGGTGCCCTCGGAGATCGCGGCCGGGTACAGCTTGCGCGCCGCGGCCTCGTCGAACGTGGCGACGCAGGAATGCTCCTTGCGACTTGCCTGCTCGCAACGAAAACCGACGCCCAGCAGCACCAGGTTGGTGGACGTCGCGCTCTGCACGTAATCGGCGCGCTTGCCGCTGTCATCGGCATAACGGCCGACCTCCGAGCGCACGTCGACCTTCAGGAAGCGCGCCAGCTCGTTGCGCGCATTCTCGCGCGCGAGCTCCTCGGTTTCGCCGCTACCCTGGGCCGACGGGATCGCCTGCGCGACCGCACACATCAGGCCGCAGATCACACCCAGCCCCCATGCGGCGCGCCGGCCGGCAATCCGGGATCCTGCCTGCGCCGCGCCAGCGTCCTGTTGCTCGTTCATGCTGTGGTCCATGATCACGGGATCTCCTCGATTTCCACCAGCGCGGCACCGTAGGCGCTCTGGCAATCCTTTTGCGCGCAGTCCACGCGCTTCAGTGCGCGCGTCAGCGCGATGCGGCCGGCGGCATCGGTATCGAAGGCGGCGATACCACCGCCATCGACCCGCTTGAGCCGGGAAAAACTGCGCGGTTTGTCGCTCACCAGCACCAGTACGCGATCGGTCCCGGGCGGGCCCATGGCGGTGATCTCGAAACCGAGGTCGCCGGGCACGCGCAACGTCTCGCCGGCCGCCAGCCGGTTGCCGCGGTTGCTGATGTCGTTGGGGAACACGAGGTTGAACGTTTCGCCGTCGGAGCCGAGCTGCAGCACGTAGACATGCCCCGGGTGCGACGAACGAACGGTGAATTCGAGCTTGTCGCGGCAGATCGTCATCCGTGGATGACTGACCTCCACCTCGACGCGACGGCGCGGGTCGCGGCCGTCGTGGATTTCCTCGAACACTTTCACCGCGCCTTCACGATCGGCCAGCGAGGCCGTCGAGGCGGCGGCAGAAGCACAATCAGCCATCGCCACCGGCGTGGCCGTCAACAGCGCACAGGCCGCCAGCGACAGCAGGCAGTTGCGGCTGGTGCTGAAATTCATCTTTTCGCTGCGCAAAAAGAAAAGGGGCGGGAAGCCCGCCCCTTCTCACATCGCGATTACTGGGCCGCCTTGAACTCGCCGCTCTGCTTGGCGATTTCAGCTGCCAGCTCGTCCTGGGCCTTGCCGGCCTGGAACTTCTGCCACAGCGCTTTCTCGTTGTTCATGCTGGTCTTCACGCTCTGCTCGGCGATCTGCTGGACTTCAGCCGGCGCGAGCGCAACCAGCACATACGCGGTGCCGTTCGGCGCGGTAGCGGAGCGGATGATCTTGCTGCCGACCAGGGTCTCGTTGGTGATCAACTTGCTGACCGAGGTGGCCACCTGATCCACCGTTTCGCTGTCGCCAGTGCCGGTGGTCTCGGCATACTGCTTGATCATGTTCTGGACCTGCACCTTCATCCGGTTGGCCAGTGCGACGCGGGCCGAAGCGGCAGCCTGGTCTTTCTGGAACTGGACACCGGCGGCGGTCTTCTCTTTCGCGCCAACGGCGGTGACGTCATAGCCTTCGACCGGCGCGTCGCAGACCCACAGCGGGGCGGCAGCATTGGTGGTGCCCGGGTAGGTGCACTCGGCAACCGGGGTCAGCACCTGCGGCTGCTCCTGCTTGGAACTGCAGCCGCCGATGACGAGACCGAGGCTGGCAATCATCACGCTGCCGGCGAGGATGCGGGAATTCATGATCATGTCTTGCTCCTTGATTTTCGGGTTCCTGTGAAGTCGGGTACCGCATTCACAAACTGGCTGCGCATCGCAGTCGCGCAGAGACTGTGGAAACTACCT
>JBKHWA010000139.1:0-2998 GCA_046566765.1 Gammaproteobacteria bacterium | reverse complement strand
CGCGTCACCAGCAGCCTTACCTCGGTCATGTCGAGGATCGCGCTGGGCACACCTTCACGGCCGATGCCGGAGTCCTTCACGCCGCCGTAGGGCATGTGGTCCATCCGCCAGCTCGGGATGTCGCCGACGATCACGCCGCCGACGTCCAGTTCCTTCCACGCCTGCATCGTCCGCAACCGGTCGCGGGTGAACACGCCCGCCTGCAGCCCGTAGCGCGAATCGTTGACCCGCGCGATCGCCTCGTCGAAGGAGCGGAACTTCTCCAGCACGCAGGCCGGACCGAACACCTCACCGTCGCAGATCAGTTCGCCGCGCGGCACGTCCTCCAGCACGCAGGGCGTCACCAGCAGGCCCTTGCGTTCGCCGCCGCACAGCACCTTCGCGCCGTTGTTGCGCGCCGACTCGATCCACGACTGGATCCGCTTCGCTTCCTTCTCGCTGATCACCGGCCCGCAGAACGTGTCCTCGTCGCGCGGGTCGCCCGTGCGCAGGGTTTTCGTCTTCGCGACCAGCCGATCGCGGAACTCGTCGTAGCGGCTCTCGTGCACCAGGATGCGCTGCACGCTGATGCAACTCTGCCCGCTCTGGTAGAACGCGCCGAACGCGCAGCGCTCCACCGCGAAACCGATGTCGGCCGTCTCGTCGACGATCACCGCCGCGTTGCCGCCGAGCTCCAGCGTCACCCGCTTGCGGCCGGCGCGCGCCTTCATGTCCCAGCCGACCGCATCGGAGCCGGTGAAACTCAGCAACTTCAGCCGGTCGTCGGTCACCAGCGCATCGGCCGCCGCGCGCTCGGCCGGCAGGATCGAGAACGCACCGTCCGGCAGCCCGGTCTCGGCCAGCACTTCACCGATGATCAGCGCGCCCAGCGGCGTCAGCGACGCCGGCTTCAGCACGAACGGGCAACCGGCGGCGATCGCCGGCGCCACCTTGTGCGCCACCAGGTTGAGCGGGAAGTTGAACGGGGTGATGAAGCCGCAGGCACCGACCGGCACCCGCATCCACATGCCGGTGTAACCCTCGCCGCGGGCGCTGATGTCCATCGGCATCACTTCGCCCTTGATCCGCGTCGCTTCCTCGGCGGCGATGGCAAAGGTCTCGATCAGCCGCGTGACCTCCACCCGCGCATCGCGGATCGGCTTGCCGGCCTCCTGGCACAGCGCGGTGGCCAGTTCCTCGCGACGTTCCTCGAAGCGCTGCACGCAGTAACGCAGCACGTCGCGCCGGCGCCAGGCCGGCAACTTCCGCATGGGTTCCTCGGCGCGCACGGCGGCCGCCACCGCCTGCGATACCAGCGGTGCGGTCGCCACGCAGACTTCGGCGCAGGCTTCACCGCGATACTTGTCGATCACCGGCATCGTTTCCGCGGTGACCAGCGGCCGGTTGGCCAGGAACAGCGGGCGTGCTTCCGTTGCGGAACTGTCCGTCATGGGGAATCCGTGTGACTGGTTGGCGTTGGGTTTTTTGGTAGCAGTGTGTTGCGCAGGGGCCTTCAACCCAGCCGGCGCGCGTAGATGGCGCGCGCATCGGCCAGCGTGACGTCGCGCGGGTTGTTCACCAGCAGCCGCTGCTGGCGCAGCGCGTCCTCGGCGAGGCGGTCGAGATCGGATTCCCTGATGCCGTAACTCGACAGCCGGGTATCGATCTTCAGGTCGACCAGCAACGCGTCGAGGGTGGCAAACAGGAAATCCGCCGCCTCGTCGTCGCTCATCGATTTCATGGTCAGCGCCCGGCCGAGCTCGGCGTACTGCGCCAGCGCGGCATCGCGGTTGAAGCGCAGCACCTCGGTGAGGATCACCGCGTTCGACAGCCCGTGCGGCATGTGGAAGATGCCGCCCAGCGGGTAGGCCAGCGCATGTACCGCCGCCACCGGCGAATTGGCGAACGCCATGCCGGCGAGGCAGGCGCCGAGCAGCATGTCCTGCCGTGCCTGCGCGTTGCGGCCGTCGCTGAACGCGGTGCGGATGTTGTCGTTGAGCAATTTCAGCGCGCGCAGCGCCAGCGCGTCGGACAGCACGTTCTTGCGGTGGCGCGAGGTGAATGCCTCGATCGCGTGCACCATCGCGTCGACGCCGGTGTGCGCAGTCACCACCGGCGGCAGGCTCAGCGTCAGGTTGGGGTCGAGGATGGCGAGGTCCGGCAGCAGCATCGACGACACCACGCCGCCCTTGGTCTGGTCGGCCAGCGTCACGATGGCGATCGGCGTCACTTCCGAGCCGGTGCCGGCGGTGGTCGGGATCAGCACCAGCGGCAGGCGACGACCCTTGGTCTGCTCGACGCCGACGATCTGCCGCAGCGTCTCCGACGAGTCGGCGAAATAGGCCGCGAGCTTGGCGACATCCAGCGAACTGCCGCCGCCCAGGCCCACCACCATCTGCGCGCCGAAGTCGCGCGCCTGGGTGTACGCCGCGGTGACCACGTGTTCGCCGGGATCGGGTTCAACGCCGGTGAACAGCGCGTAATCGAGTTTCGCCGCGATGAGCGCATCGAGCAGCGGCTGCAGCAGGCCGGCCTTGAGAACGCCGGGGTCGGCGACCACCAGCACGCGCTGCAGGCGACGGCGCTGGGCGAACTCGGCGGCACGGGCGACGGCGCCCGGGGCACAGAACAGTTGGGGGACGGTAGCGAAGGTGAATTCCATGGGCAGGCTGGGTTCCGGTCGGAGCCGCCCGCGTCCATCGGGCCGGCGTTCGATGAATGATGGCTGTTGTCCGGGCGCCCTATCTTCCGGACCACGACCGGCCGGCGTCGCCCACCGCGATGAACGCAGCAAAAAACAGGATGAACGGTAGCCATCGGGGCTAACCTTGGGGTGGCCCCGGGCCATGCTTGATGCTCTCCGTGCCTCATCCGATTACCGGAACAGGAAGTTGCCCATGACGCCATTCCGAGCACCGGCCGCGCATCCAGCCCCGCTGCTGGCCACCCTGCTGCTGGCACCGCTGCTGCTGACGGCCTGCGCCAGCGACGGCCGCGATGCCGCCGCCCTGCGCAACGA
>JBKHWA010000138.1:0-5559 GCA_046566765.1 Gammaproteobacteria bacterium | reverse complement strand
ACAGGCCGTCGATGGTCGAGTAGGCGCCCTTGCGCACGCCGCTGATCGCCACCTCGCTCACCTTGCGCAGGATCATGCCGAAGTTCAGCAGCGCCAGCGGGCGCTCGTAGTAGTTCTTCAGCGCCAGGTCGGTCAGCGCCTTCATCACGTACATCGTTTCCTGCAGGTTGTCCTGCGGGCCGTTGGCGCGCGCGGCGGCGATGGCAGCGCGGGCGCGAATGGTGAACTGGTCTTCTGCCGGGAACGACACGTACCAGACGCCGTCGACTTTTTCTTCGTGCGGCAACAGCAGGCGCATCGCGTCCATGTACTCGGCGCTGCGCTTGTGCTGCTCGTGGTCGAGCTTGTGCAGCGTCGCCTTCAGTACCACCGCCGACGATTTCTGCACGGTGTCGGCCATGAAATCCACCAGCCGGCGCTGGCCACCGGTGATGCCCAGTTCTTCCACCGGCCGCAACATGAAGGCGTTGATGCTGTCGCGGGTGAAATTGTTCATCACCTCGCCGAGCAACGCCGGGTTCGGCTTGTTGCGCGGGTTGCTGATGTGGTCGAGGTATTCCTGGGTGGTGCTGGTGAGGTCGTCGGAGGCGACAAAGGCAACGTGCGGCAGGGACATCGGCGATTCCGGGGGATAGGTACTGACGTGCGTGACAGTACCCAATCCGGCCGTGGCCGCGAATGGCCGGATTTGGCCGGCGTCCGGTCAGAACCGGTCAACCGGCGGCGAGCCACGCTTGAAAACCCCGGCGACTGCCGCTATCTGTTGCGCACCCTGATGGTCAGCACGGGCCCACGGCCCGACCGGAGCACCGCATGCCCCTGTACGACTACCGCATCGGCCACGGCGAACGCATGGTCGAGGCCAAGCACGCGATGAGCGCCAGCCCCTCCACCTGGGGCGAGTTGCGCGCGGCCGCCGGCCTGCCCGACGACGGCACCCCGGCCGATACGCCGGTGCAAAAGGTTCTCACTACCGGCGGCGTGGTCGGCAGCAGCAAGGGCGGAATGGCCGATCTGCCGCCGTGCATGGGCGGGCTCGCACCGGGGTGTGGCAGCGGGATGTGCCAGCGCTGAGAACTGCACGCTGCCGGCAGGGAGTTGTCGTGCCGGACATGGGCAACGACGCGCCGGTGCCGGGCCGTCATTGCGGCCGCGTGAGTGACGAAAGATCAGCGCAACAGGTCGAACAACCCGCGCAACCAGGGAAAACCGCGCAGGTAATCGATCCACAACAACACGTGCGAGAACACGATCAACCAGAACACCGCCTGGTATGACGGCTTGATCGTCTTGTGGCGCAGTACTCGCTGTGCAATCCATGCGCCCGGCCAGCCGCCGAGCGCTTCCTGCCAGTGCATGGTGTTCTCCGACACCCGGCGACCGATATCGTCGATAGCCACCTGCTTGTCGTAGCGATAGGTGAAGAACGACACCAGGCTCATCACCAGGTAGACCAGCAGCACGAGGTGCAGGCCGGTGAGGTGGTACTGGTCCATCTTCGCGCGCAGCCATGCTTTCGCATTCTGCACCGAGGACCACGCCGTTTCCGGCGTGTTGTCGGCAGGGCCCGCCGACGGCCGGGGGCTCGCCTCCGGGTCCGACGGCATGATGTTCGGCTGCCGTTCCCTGACCGTCTCCTGCGCCCGGCCGTCATCACAGGGAATGCCCTGGTACTCCACCTCGCCGCGCGCATTCGTGCACTTGTAGATTTCGGCCGCCGCAAATCCCGGCAGCAGGATGCCCGCAAGCAGAAGCGCGATTGCGCCGACATTCCTGCCGGTGTTCATGTTGAGCATCATTTTTGCGTGCGTGCCTGGTTCGCGGTGCAACCAAGCCTCCGGGTTTTCCCCGGCGCTTTCAAGGGCAGGTTCAGGCGAAGAGATCGCCCTGTGCGCCAGTCGACACCGCTGCCGGCACCGCGCCGGCGCGCGCGGACTGCCGCGAGGCCACGGCACGCAGCGATGGCGGTAACGCGGCGGCAGGCGACCCCGCACCATGTGTTCCGGCGCGCGGCGGTGCGCGGAAGCGGGTGACATCGAGCGGCGGATGCGGGCTGCGCGTGCCGTAACCGGCCTTGCGGCGGGCGATGGAGTAACGCTGGGCGAGCAGGTCAGCGAACAGGCCGTTGCCGCGCATGCGATGGAAGAAGCGCGGGTCGTTGTCCTTGCCGCCACGCGCGTCGTGGATCACCGACATCACCCGCTGCGCGCGATCCGGGAAATGCGTTTCCAGCCACTCGGCGAACAGGCCCTTCACCTCGTGCGGCAACCTCAGCAACTGGTAGCCGGCGCTGCTGGCACCGGCCTCGCGCGCGCTGCCAAGGATCGCTTCCAGCTCGTGATCGTTGATGAACGGGATCATCGGCGCCGCCATCACGCCCACCGGCACGCCGGCCTCGCTCAGCTGGCGGATCGCACGCAACCGGGCCGCCGGCGCCGCGGCGCGCGGCTCGAGCTTCGCCTTCAGTTCGTTGTCCAGCGTGGTGACGCTGACCATCACCCGCACCAGGTTTTCCTGCGCGAATTTCGCCAGCAGGTCGACATCGCGCAGGATCAGGCTGCCCTTGGTGACGATGGTGACCGGGTGCCGGCACTCGTACAGCAACTCGAGCAACTGACGGGTGATGCGCAGGTCCTTCTCGACCGGCTGCCAGGGATCGGTGTTGGTGCCGAAGGCGATCGGCGCCACGGTGTAGCCGGGCTTCGACAGTTCCTGTTGCAGCAGCGCGAGCGCGTCCGGCTTGTAAGCGATCTTCGTTTCGAAATCGAGGCCGGGCGAGAGATCGAGGTAACTGTGGGTCGGCCGCGCGTAGCAGTAGATGCAGCCGTGCTCGCAGCCCTTGTAGGGGTTGATGCTGCGGTCGAACGGGATGTCCGGCGAATCGTTGCGGGTGAGGATCCGGCGGGCGTGGTCGACGATCAGTTCGGTGGGGCGTGGCGGCGGCGCGTCTTCCGCATCTCCCGCGCCCGCCGTGTGCCAGCCGTCGTCCTCGCGGGTGGCGGTGGAGGTGGCGTAGCGGCCCTCGCCGTTGGACAGGGCACCGCGGCTCTTCTCCACCCGCGGCGGGCAGGGCGGCAGCGCACAGCCTGCCGGCGGGGCTGCCTGCTGGCGGGTACGGTCAGGGGTTAGGTGCGGCGGGTAGATCATGTCGATACTGTACATAGGTACAGTATCGACCGTCCAGTACAAAAAACAGCCGGCCGGCGCGGGGCCGGCCCGCGGGCAGCAATCAGCGCTGTTGCTGTTGCTGCTGCATCTTCTGCATCGCTTCCTGCATCTGCTTCATCATCGCCGGGTCCATCGCCGGCATGGCAGGCATCTGCATCGGCCTGGCGCCGGCAGGCAACTGGTAGTGGCTGGCCGGCATCGACTTCTCGCTCACCGATTGCAGCACCATCGCCTGGTCACTGCGCAGCAAGCCGCCGTTGCCGTACTTCTGCGCCTCGCGCATCGCCAGTTCGATCTGCGCCGAGGTGTCGGCGCCCATTGCCTGGCCCATCTTCTTGGCCAGCGCGGTGAACGCCTTCTGCAGGCCCTGCACGCGCTTGTCGTTGGAAACCACCGCTTCGTGCTTCTTGCCGTCGACCAGGATCTCGTAAACGTCACCCTTCACGCCGGCGATCGTCTCGGTGCGGCCGGTCTTCGTGACCTTGGCATTGCCGTTGGCGGTTTGCTTCACTGCCGGTGGCATGGCGAACTTCGGCATGTTGTCCATGTCCATCACCGTCACCTCGCCGTCGTGGTTGGTGACCATGTACACCTTGCTGCCGTTGACCAGCATGTAACTGCCCGGGCCGACATCCATGCGGATGGCCTGGTCGTTCTTGTAGCTGATGGTCATCGTCTGCTTCGATTTTTCGCTGCTCAGCAGGTAGCTGCCGACGGTGTCGGCGAACGCGCCGGCGGACAGCGAAGCAAGGGCGACAACGAGTGCGATGCGTTTCATGGCGGGACCCTCCCTGGGGTTGCAAACCGGAAGTCGAAGCCTACACCGGAACCGCGCGACCGGCGCGGCCGCTCAGCGTTTCTGCCGCTCGAGCCAGGCCTGCTTGCGGGCGGCAAAGGCGGTGTGCTTGTCGTGCTCGCCGAGGAACGGCAGGCCGGTATAGGTGCCGATCGTTGCCGCCGCGCGCCCGGCTTCGCCGTAACCGCGGAAACCGTCGCCGGCCGGCAGCGTGCTGCCATCGGCAAGCTTCAGCGCCAGCGCGTAATAGACGGTGACCTTGTTGCCGGCAGTTACCGTCGATTCGCGGGTGCAGACGATGCCGGCGACATCGGCGCGCGGAGCTGCCCGCTCATGCACGCGAACGCCGAACAGGTCGCGCCGGATGCGCACCTCCGCCGCATCGATTTCCACCCGCAGGCGGTTGCCCGCCATCCACAGCCCGCCGGCGATGCAGGCGAGGCCAATCAGCCCGAACACGCCGCCGAACAACAGCAGGAACAACCACGGCACGTTGCCGGCATACGCCATGAACACCGGCACCGCCGCGAACAGCGAACCGAACACCATCACGCCAAGGCCGCCGCGCCAGTGGCGGCCGGCGTGGAAATCGAGCGAGATTCCGCCGGCAAGCTGCGCCAGGTTCATCAGCGTCTCGAGATGCGCCAGCGACTCCACCTGCGACTCGCGCACCCGCGGCCCGAGCCGCGTCTTCGTCGCGGTGGCAAACACCGGGATGGCGAACGAGCGCGAGAGATCGACGCCGGGCAGCGCGCAATCGAGATCGAGTTTCCACTCGTGGTGATCGCTGGACGACGGTGACGACACCGGCAATCCCGCCGGCACCGCGAAGGCGAAATGCACGCGCGACTTGCCGTCCATGGTCGGCTCGACCAGGAAGTGGCGGCTGTCCGACCACAGCACGTCGCGTTTCGTCTCGGTGTTCTTGCCGCTGCGCCGCGTGTAGACGTGCTGGCAACTGAGCGTCATCGCCACCGTGCGGTCCGGGTCCGGCGGGATCGGCAGGTCGATCATGCCGCCGACATCGCCGCCGATGCTGCCCGGGTGCGGGTCGAGCCGCAGCACCAGCTCGCCGAAGCGCCGCGCGGCGATCGTCGCGTGGATCGCCCACCACAGCAGGCCGATGCCGATGAAGTCGAACAGCAGCACCAGCAATGCCGGGTAATTCCCCTTGTGCACGACTTCGTCCCAGGCGGCGACGGTCGCGATCCCGGAAATCGCGCACCAGAACATCGCGAACGCCCACACCACCAGCGCGCCGCGGCCGGCGCTGGTGCGGATTTCCGGCGACGCCCACTCGGCGCGCTCGCGCCAGGGCTCGCTGGCAGCGGCGATGCCGGTACTGCCGGAATCGCGGGCGCGCAGGCCGAACACGATCAGGCCGATGCCGGCCGCGGCGAATACCGAGCCGAACACGGTGAGGATGGTGAGCAGCCCGGTGCGCAGTTCGCGATTGGCCACCGCCTGCGACGGCGCGCGCGGATTGACGTAGACGGTATACGGCTCGCCGCTGGCAGCGGCGCGCTGGAGTTCGGCGGCGAGGTCCTGCTGGAAACTGCCCATGTTGTCGCTGCCGCCCTGCAGCGCGACGCGGT
>JBKHWA010000137.1:0-6832 GCA_046566765.1 Gammaproteobacteria bacterium | reverse complement strand
CGGATCTGCCGGGTGATGGTGCCGCCTGACTGCTCTTTCCACTCCCAGACCTTGTCGAGGAATTTCTCGCGGCCGAGATCGTGGCGGGTGATGTTTTGCGCGGCGAGCTGGCGCTCGACCACCATCTGCGTGGCGATGCCGGCGTGGTCGGTGCCCGGTTGCCACAGCGTGCGGTCGCCCCGCATCCGGTGGTAGCGGGTGAGCAGGTCCATGATCGTGTTGTTGAAGCCGTGGCCCATGTGCAGCGAGCCGGTCACGTTCGGCGGCGGGATCATGATGCAGAACGGCTTGCCGGTTCCCTGTGGCGAGAAATAGCCGCGCTCTTCCCAGCGGCGGTACCAGGTCTGCTCGATGGCGGCGGGATTGAATGTCTTGTCCATGGGAAGCAGGAACTCACGGCGACGCGGATAGGAAGCCGGCCCGGGAGGGCCGGCGGAAAGGGGGGCGATTATACGGCCGGGACCGGGCGTAATAAGCCGGTGCGGCGGACTCGATCACCGTGCGCGATGTGATTCGACCCGGCTTCCGCGCTCAGGGCGGGGACAGCGGCCCGGCGAGGTCGTCGAGCAGGTCGTTGAGCTCCCGGCGCAACCGCTCGCGCAGGACATCGGCCAGTTGCTTCTGGTGGGCGGCGGCGACCTCCTCGACGATCGCCGGCGCCCGCGCCCGCAGCATTTCCCGCGCCGCTCGCAGCCGGTCGGCCTGGCTGGGCGCCGGGGCGCGGCGGCGTTCCGGCGCCGCTGCCGGCGGGATGTCGTCGAACAGTGGTTGCTGGTCTTCCCGCCCGAGCGCCCGGCCATGCGCTCCGGGAGCCGCAGCGCCCTCCACCGGCTCCATCAGGATCGGGATGGCGGCGTGGTCAGGGAGCCTGCTGTCGTTCATGGCGACCGGGTCAGCCGCGCGCTTCGTCGATCAGGTATTGCACCAACAGCCCTACCGGGCGGCCGGTGGCGCCCTTCTGCGCGCCGGCACTGATCCAGGCGGTGCCGGCGATGTCCAGGTGCGCCCACTGGTACTGCTTCGTGAAGCGGGCGAGGAAGCAGGCGGCAGTGACGCTGCCGGCCTTGGGGCCGCCAATGTTGGCGATATCGGCGAACGGGCTGTCCAGTTGTTCCTGGTACTCGTCCCACAGCGGCATTGGCCAGGCACGATCGTTGCTCTCGCGGCCGGCGGCTTCCAGTGCCTCGCCCAGCGGCGGGTGGTTGCTGTACAGGCCGTGCGCCTGGCTGCCGAGCGCGACCACGCAGGCGCCGGTGAGGGTGGCGATGTCGATCACCGTCCTCGGCTTGAAGCGTTCGATCCAGGTCAGCGTGTCGCACAGCACCAGCCGGCCCTCGGCGTCGGTGTTGAGGATCTCGACAGTCTGGCCGGACATCGTGGTGACGATGTCCCCGGGGCGCGAGGCGCGGCCGCTTGGCATGTTCTCGGCAGCGGCGACCACGCCGACCACGTTGATCGGCAACCTGAGCTCGACCAGTGCCTGCATCACGCCGAAAACGGTGGCGGCGCCGCACATGTCGAACTTCATCTCGTCCATGCCGGGGCCGGGCTTCAGCGAGATGCCGCCGGTATCGAAGGTGATGCCCTTGCCGACCAGCACGACCGGCTTTTCCGCCGGTTTTCCGCCGCGGTATTCCATGGCGATGATGCGCCCCGGCTGTTCGCTGCCCTGGGTCACCGCCATGAAGGCGCCCATGCCGAGGTCGAGGATTTTCTGCTCGTCGAGCACGGTGACCTTCAGTTTCCGGGATTCCTTCGCCAGCTGTTGTGCGCGATGCGCGAGGTACACCGGGTGGCAGACGTTGGGCGGCAGGTTGCCCAGGTCGCGGGCCAGCCGGCGGCCGCTGCAGATGGCGGCGGCATCGGCGACGGCATGTTTTTCCGCGGTCGTCGGCGCGCGGCCGGCGAGGCCGATGGTGAGGGTGGCCAGCGCCGGTGCCTTCGCTGCTCTCTTGTCTGTTTTCTTGCCGTCCTTGTCCCGGGTGGCGTCCTTTTTCTTCGACTTGTAGGCGTCGAACCGGTAGGTGGCGTCGTCGAACGCCTTCACCGCTTCGCGGAACGGCCAGGCGGCGCCGACGCCATCGACCGCGACGTCGTCCAGCAGCAGCGTGGCGTCGTTCACCGGCAGCGATTTCACCGCACCGGCCGCGGCGGCCAGCACCCGGTTGGCGTCGGTGGTCGACAGCGGCTTGCCGGCCTCGCCGAGGCCGACCAGTACCAGCCGGGCGGCTTGCAGGCCCGGCGGCTGGTGCAGCACCAGCGACTGCTTCACCGCGCCCTTGATGTCGCCCTGTTTCAGCAGGCGGGCAACCAGCCCGCCGGTGGCGGCGTCCACCCGGGCCGCGATGCCGGTGGGCCGGCTGCCGGCATGCACGCCGACCACCAGGCAGTCGGTCTTCGTGGCGGCGGGGTCGATCGCGGCGATGCGGTACTGCATGGAGGACTCCGGTCGGTCGTATCAGGATGCGGCCGCGGCGCACTACAATGCGCGGCGGCCGGGGCATGGCGCCCGACTATAGGCAACGGCCGGAACCACCGGCAAGCACGGAGACCCGAGTGCTCATCTACCGCTACCTGTCCCGGCAATTGTTCGCCTCGACGCTCGCGGTCGCCCTCGTGCTGGTGCTGGTGCTCGTGTTCGGGCGCTTCATCAAGTATCTCGGCGACGCGGCCGCCGGCCGTATCCAGGCGGAGGTGCTGTTCAGCCTGCTGATCTTCCGCCTGCCGGGATTCCTCGAGCTCATCCTGCCGATGTCGCTGTTCGCCGGCATCCTGCTGTCGTTCGGCCGCATGTACGTCGACAGCGAGATGACCGTGCTGCGCGCCGCCGGCGTCGGCAACATGCGCCTGGTGGCGATGTGCCTGGTGCCTGCGCTGATGATGTTCGCCGTGGTGGCGTCGTTCAGCACCGCGCTGTCGCCGTGGGGCACGGCGCAACAGCAGCAGATCCTCGAGCAGCAGCGGTCGCGGCCGGAGATCGACATGCTCTCGGCCGGCCGCTTCTACAAGCGCTATTCCACCGGTATCGAGCGCGTGACCTATGCCGAGAAGCTGGTTGACGACCGCACCCGGCTGGAGAACGTGTTCCTCGCCGAGTTCCCCCTCAACAACGCATCGTCCACGCCCAACCTGGTGACGGCGGCCACCGGCCACCGCGCGCAGGACGAGAACGGGGTGCAGTACCTCGAGTTGACCAACGGCTATCGCTACGAAGGCCAGCCGGGGCGTGCCGACTACCACCTGGTGGCGTTCGAGAGTTACCGGGTGCGCGTTGCCGAGAACCCGGTGCAGGCGGCCGAGGAAATTCGTGGCTTGTCGACGCCGGCACTGTTCGGGCGGAATGACCTGGCGGCTGTTGCCGAGCGGCACTGGCGGGTGTCGCTGCCGTTCATGTGCCTGATCGCGATACTGCTGGCGGTGCCGCTGTCTCGCGTCGAGCCGCGGCAGGGGCGGTTCGTGAAGTTGCTGCCGGGGATCCTGCTGTTCCTCGGCTACATGGTGTTGCTGATCGCGGCGCGGCAGTCGATCGAGAAGGGCAACCTGTCGCCGGCGATCGGTACCTGGCCGGTGCACCTGGTGTTCGCGGCGATCGGCACGGTGCTGTTGTTCGGCGAGGAATTGCGCGTGCGACGCGCGGCGGGCAGGGATCGCGACGAATGAAGATGCTGCAGGGATACATCGGCCGCACGGTGCTGCTGGCCATCTTCGGCGTGACGGCGGCGCTGGTGATGCTGGACTTCGTGTTCTCGCTGCTGGCGGAAATCGAGGACCTGCGCGGCAACTACCAGTTCATGCAGGCGCTGCAGTTCATGTTGCTGACGCTGCCGCGCCGGCTCTACCAGATGATTCCCACCGGCACCCTGCTGGGTTGCCTGGTGGCGCTGGGCGCGCTGGCCAACAACAGTGAACTGGTGGTGATGCGTGCCGCCGGCGTCTCGTTGCTGCAGATCCTGTGGGCGGCATTGCGGCCGGTGCTGCTGGTGGCCGTTGGCGGCTTGCTGATCGGTGAGTACCTCGCGCCCTACACCGAGCAGATCGCGCAGAGCGCGCGCGCGGTCGCCATGGGCAGCGGCAAGGCGCTGCATGCGCGTTCCGGCGTCTGGCACAAGGAAGGCAGCGAGTACATCCACGTCAACGCGGTCGAGCCCGGCGGCCGGCTGTTCGGCGTGACGCGGTTGCGGTTCGACGAGGACGGTCGACTGCAGCAGGCGAGCCAGGCGCGCACGGCGGTGTTCCAGAGCGATCACTGGTCGATGGAGGACGTCGAGGTCACCGAACTCGGCCAGCGCGAGGCGCGTATCTCCCGCTTCGACACCCTGGCCTGGTACACCTCGCTGGATCCGAAGTTGCTCGCGCTGCTGACGCTGGACCCGGACGACCTGTCGATTACCGGCCTGTGGCAGTACGCCAACTACCTTGGCGAGCAGGGGCTGGATGCGGAACCGTACTTCCTCGCTTTCTGGACCAAGATCCTGCAGCCGCTGATGATGTGCGCGATGGTGTTCATCGCCATCTCCTACGTGTTCGGGCCGCTGCGGCAGGTGACGATGGGGCTGCGCGTGCTGGCCGGCATCCTAACCGGGCTGGTGCTGCGCTACTTCGGCGAACTCGCCGGCACCATGTCGCTGGTATACGAGTTCTCGCCGCTGCTGGCGGCGACCTTGCCGCTGGTGCTGGGGATGACCATCGGCCTCTGGGCCTTGCGACGGTCCGGGTAGGCCGGTTGGCCTGCCCTGATGCCGCGGGTACAGTAGCGGCTGTTCACGAGGAACACCCATGACAGAGGCCGGTACCCGCTGGACCTGTGCCGGTCGCAGCGACCGCGGCGCCAAGCGGAAGATCAACGAGGACTCGATCCTGCTGCGGACCGACGCCGGGGTCTGGCTGGCCGCCGACGGCATGGGTGGGCATGAGGCCGGCGACGTCGCCTCGCGCATGGTTGCCGAGGCCGTGGCGCGGGTGCGTACCGCCGGCAAGTTGTCGGAAGTGGTCGATCGCGTCGAGGACGCGCTGGTCAAGGTCAACCTGGCGCTGCGCGAGCACGCGGCGCGCGCATTCGGCGGCCGCACCATGGGTTCGACCGTTGTCAGCCTGGTCGCCAACGACCGGCTTGGCGTGTGCCTGTGGGCCGGCGATTCCCGCCTGTACCGGTTGCGTGACGGCCGGCTGCAACAACTGTCGCGCGACCACAGCGAAGTGCAGGAGCTGGTCGATCGTGGCCTGCTGACCGAGGAAGACGCGGTCAATCACCCCAATTCGAATGTCATTACCCGCGCGGTCGGTGGTGTGCCGGACCTGTTCCTGGATGCCATCCTTTTCGAGATCCGCCGTGGCGACGTCTTCGTGCTTTGCAGCGACGGCCTCTACAACGAACTGTCTGCCGACGAGATCCGCGGCCTGATCGGCGATGACCTCGATGGCAGCGCCGACCGCCTGATCCAGGCGACGCTGGCAAAAGGTGCGCGCGACAACGTGTCGCTGGTGCTGGTGCGTGCCGAGGTGGGCAACGGCCCGGCGCTGGTTGCGGGCGAGGGCGACGCGCTGCGCCGGATGGCGCGTGAGGCGATGTCCGGCGCGACGACCCGTGAGCAGTACGCGTACAACCGCCGGCAGGTTCTCGATCGCTATGCCGGCGATGAGCCACTTTCGGCGGCGGACGCTGACGAAACGCAGCCGGGGATCCCGGTGCTGGAGCCAGTGGCGCCGCCGCCGCGACCGGGCCCGGTTACGTCCGCACCCGTTGCGCCATCACCACCGGCGCCTGCCGGTGGCGCGGATTCTGCGCGCGACCTGTGGATCGGCGTGGCGGCCGTGGTGGTCGTGCTGCTGGCGCTGGGGGCGTTGCTCGCCTACATCTGGTGAGCGTGGCCGGATGAGATGCCGGCCCGGGCGCCGGTACCGCTTCAAACCGCTTCTTTCGGCAACACCACGACCCGGGTGCGGGTCGCGAGGTCATGCCAGCTGCGGCCGTGCAGCAGCACCCACAGGTAGCCGGCGCCGAACAGCAGCCACGAGAACGTGCCGGCGGCGCAACGGGCGAAGCAGTCGCTCCAGCCGAGCGGGCGATCGTCGGCGGTGACCAGCCGCAGCCGCCAGGTTTTCATGCCCAGCGTCTGGCCGCCGTGGCGCCAGAACCAGCCGTAGAACAGCGCGGCGCTCAGCCACAGCAGCGGCAACGTGACGTAGGGGCCGAGTTCCGGCGGTACCAGCGGCTCGATCGGTCCGCTGGCGTTCGGCGGGCGCGCGGCCGATTCGGCGATGGCCACGACGAACCCGGTAACGAACCAGATCGCCAGCAGCAGCAAGCCGTCATAGACGGCGGCAGCGAGGCGTCGCCAGAGGCCGGCATCGGGCAGTTCGCGGAACGGGATGCGGGTCGTCATGTTCTGGCGGGAAGGAAGGAGTGTGCCGCGTGGTGCCGGAGGTCGGAATCGAACCGACACTCTGTTTCCAGAACCGGATTTTGAGTCCGGCGCGTCTACCAGTTTCGCCACTCCGGCGCGGCGGCGCGCATTCTACACCAGCCCGGCTGTCCGTGACGCTGTCGGGTCGTTTCGCTACCCTGTGCCGCCCGCGCCCGGTCGCCACCGGCGGCCCGGGTCGATCCCGTTCCCGGTCCTGCCCCCATGCGTGTCGCCGATTTCGATTACGACCTGCCCGACGAGTTGATCGCCCGCGCGCCGGCGGCCGAACGCATCGGCAGCCGCCTGCTGGTGCTCGATGGCCGCGATGGCAGCCTTGCCCACCGGCGTTTCCCGGACCTGGCGGAACTGCTGAACCCCGGCGACCTGCTGGTGCTGAACGACACCCGGGTGATCCCGGCGCGCCTGTT
>JBKHWA010000136.1:0-29121 GCA_046566765.1 Gammaproteobacteria bacterium | reverse complement strand
TCGGCATCCGGGTTCTGGATGTCGGCGTCGGTGAACACCACGTCGACCACGATCGCCTTCGGTTGTTGTACCTGCACCCGCTCGATGAATTCGGCGACGACGTTGCGCGGCCAGGGCCAGCGGCCGTACTCCGGCGCCATCGTGGCCAGCGTGCGCTCGTCGATGTCGATGATGACGATGTCCTTCGACGGTGCCGGCACGTTGAAGCGCATGCCCATCATCAGGTCGTAGTTCGACTGCCGCATGCCGCCGATCTTGTTGATCGTCATGGCATCGGCCAGCACCAGCAGGGTGAACACCGCCGCCAGGTACAGGAAGAAGTTGCCCTGCAGCCGGCGGCCGATGGCAAATGCGGTACGGGTGAACCAGGTCTTGAGGCGTTGCAGCAGGGCGGACACGGTCGCTTCCTTGACGGTTTTTCGGGGACGGCTTCCGGGGGGGGCCGGGGAGGGCGGGGGCAGTCTAGCAAGGGCCGGGCGCCGGCCGGATTTACAAATTGCTACCAAGGGCAGCCCCCGGGCGGACCCCTGCCGTCGACCCACCGGTCAGTGACCGTTAGACTTCGGCCGTCTTTCCCACCTGCGCGGCCCGCCGCGGACTCAATGAACCCGAACTACCTCGATTTCGAACAACCGCTGGCCGACCTGGAAGCCAAGATCGAAGAACTGCGCCTGGTCGGCAACGACGCCGACATCAACATCGGCGAGGAAGTCTCCCGCCTGCAGCAGAAGAGCGTGGTGCTCACCGAGAAGATCTTCGCCAACCTCACCGCCTGGCAGGTCGCCCAGCTCGCGCGCCACCCGCGTCGCCCGTACACCCTCGACTACATCGAGCACATCTTCACCGACTTCGACGAACTGCACGGCGACCGCAGCTACGGCGACGACGCCGCCATCGTCGGCGGCACCGCCCGCCTGAACGGCGAGCCGGTGATGGTCATCGGCCACCAGAAGGGCCGCGACGTGCGCGAGAAAGTCCGTCGCAACTTCGGCATGCCGAACCCGGAAGGCTATCGCAAGGCGCTGCGGCTGATGGAAATGGCCGAACGTTTCAAGTTGCCGATCCTCACCTTCATCGACACCCCGGGCGCATTCCCGGGCATCGATGCCAAGGAGCGCGGCCAGTCGGAAGCGATCGCGCGCAACCTCGCGGTGATGTCGCGGCTGAAGACCCCGATCATCGCCACCGTGATCGGCGAGGGCGGTTCCGGCGGCGCGCTGGCGATCGGCGTCTGCGACCACCTGCAGATGCTGCAGTACAGCACCTATTCCGTGATCTCGCCGGAAGGCTGCGCCTCGATCCTGTGGAAGAGCTCCACCCAGGCGCCGCTGGCGGCCGAGGCGATGGGCATGACCGCGCAGCGCCTGCACCAGCTGGGCATCGTCGACGAGATCGTGCCGGAGCCGCTCGGCGGCGCGCACCGCGATGCCGAGATGACCGCGCAATCGATCCGCAAGTCGCTCGCCCGCAACCTCAACACCCTGCGCGCCTACGGCAACGGCGACGCGCTGCTGAATCGCCGCTACACGCGGTTGATGAAGTACGGGAACCTCAAGAGCGCCTGAGGCGTTTCCGGTTCCACGCAACGCCCCGGGTAATCCCCGGGGCGTTTTCGTTTGCGGGGCTGGCAGGCCACCGTCCACGGTGGCGCAATTTGTCAATTTGCTGGCCTGATATGTCGCGCCCGGCCGGCGCGGCCCCACTACCATAGGCCCCGGTCAATCGAGGACACGGGAGCAGCCATGCGGCGCTGGAACGGCTGGGGTGACGAGGCAAACGAATTTCCGCTGAAGCCGGGCGGGCTGGCATTCATCCGCGCCCGGCTGGGCGAGGCGCGGGCGCTGCCCGATGCGCCGCTGGCGACGGTGCTCGCCCGGGTGCCGCCGTCGCGGCTGCCGCCGCACCCGCTGGTGTCCACGTCGCCCGAGGACCGGGTGCGCCACGCCCGCGGCCAGAGCCTGCCGGACTGGCTGGCGATGCGCTCCGGCGAGTTCGGCGTGTTTCCCGATGGCGTGGCCTGCCCGCAGACGACGGCGCAGGTGCGCGAGCTGCTCGATTTTTGCCTGGCGCAGGGCATCGAAGTGATTCCCTACGGCGGCGGCACCAGCGTCGCCGGCCACATCACGCCGGTGCAAACCGCGCGGCCGGTGCTGACGCTGTCGCTGGAAAAAATGGATCGCCTGCTGGCGCTGGACCGCGAGAGCCAGCTCGCCACCTTCGGCGCCGGTACGCCGGGGCCGTCGCTGGAAGCGCAACTGGCGCGCGAGGGCTACACGCTCGGCCACTTCCCGCAATCGTTCGAACTGTCGACGGTGGGCGGCTGGGTAGCCAGCCGTTCCAGTGGCCAGCAATCGCTGCGCTACGGCCGCATCGAGCAACTGTTCGCCGGCGGCACGGTGGAAACGCCGCGCGGCACGCTGCAGATCCCGACGTTCCCGGCCTCCAGCGCCGGCCCCGACCTGCGCGAGATGGTGCTCGGCTCGGAAGGCCGCTTCGGCGTGCTCACCGAGGTGAAGGTGCGGGTGACGCCGCTGCCGCAGCAGGAACAATTCTTCGTCGGCTTCCTGCCGGACTGGCAGGCGGCGGTGGACTGCGTGCGGGCGATGGCGCAGGCAAAGCTGCAACTCTCCATGCTGCGGCTGTCGAACGCGGTGGAAACGCAGACGCAACTGGTGCTCGCCGGCCACCCGACGCTGGTCGGGCTGCTCGAGCGCTACCTGCGCGTGCGCGGCATCGCCGACGGCAAGTGCATGGTGACCTTCGGCGTCACCGGCTCGAAGGCGCAGTGCCGCGCCGCGCTGGCGCAGGCCAACGCGATGATCGGCGCGCACGGCGGCGTCAACACCGGCACCCCGCTCGGCAAGAAGTGGGAGCATGCGCGCTTCCGCTCGCCGTACCTGCGGCACGGCCTGTGGGAGCACGGCTACGCGGTCGACACGCTGGAAACCGCGGCCGACTGGAAGAACGTGCCGGCGCTGGTGGCGGCGATCGAGCAGTCGCTGCGTGATGCCGCTGCCGGCTTCGGCGAGAAGATCCACGTGTTCACCCATCTTTCGCACCTGTATCCGCAGGGCTCGAGCATCTACACCAGCTACGTGTTCCGCTGCGCGGCGTCCTACGACGAGACGCACGCCCGCTGGGCGGCGATGAAAAAGGCCGCCAGCGAGACCATTGTGAAATTCCGCAGCACGATCAGCCACCAGCACGGTGTCGGCCGCGACCACGCGCCGTACCTGGCGGCCGAGAAGGGCGCGGTCGGCATGGCGGCGCTGCACGCGCTGGCGACGCATTTTGATCCGCAAGGTTTGATGAATCCCGGCGTCCTGTTGCCGGCAGAGGAGAAGTCATGACGCTGGGTACACGCGCTGCGGCGCTGGAACGCATTGCCGCAACGACGCGCTGGGACATCGTGGTGGTCGGCGGCGGCATTACCGGTGCCGGCGTGCTGCGCGAGGCGGCGCGGCTGGGGCTCTCGGTGCTGCTGCTGGAGCAGCGTGATTACGCCTGGGGTACCTCGAGCCGCTCGTCGAAGATGGTGCACGGCGGGCTGCGCTACATCGCGCAGGGCGACCTGAAACTCACCCGCGACGCGCTGCACGAGCGCGAGCGCCTGCTGCGCGAGGCGCCGGGCCTGGTCGACCGCATGGGCTACACCTTCCCGGTGCGCAAGGGCCAGTTCCCGGGGCGCTGGAGTTTTTCCGCGCTGCTGGCGCTGTACGACGGATTCGCCGGCATCAGCGACCATCGCTGGTTGTCGGTGGCGCAAACCGAGTCGTTGCTGCCGGGCCTGAAAACGCAGCACCTGAAAGGCGCCTGCCGCTACACCGATGCGGTGACCGACGACGCCCGGCTGGTGCTGCGCGTGCTGCAGGACGGCGTTGCCGCCGGCGGCACCGTGCTCAACCATGCGCGCGTGCTGCGGTTGCAGCGTGCTGCTGCCGGCCGCGTGACCGGTGTGGAAGTCGAGGACGTGGTGTCTGGCCGCACGTTCAGCGTGCAGGCCGACGTGGTGATCAGCGCCACCGGCGCCTGGGCGGATCGCCTGCGCGGCGAACTGGTGAAGGAAAAGCGCGTGCGCCCGCTGCGCGGCAGCCACATCGTGGTGCCGCACGCGCGGCTGCCGGTGCATGAAGCGTTGACGCTGCTGCATCCGCGCGATCGCCGGCCGCTGTTCGTGTTCCCGTGGGAAGGCACCACCGTGGTCGGCACTACCGACCTCGATCACCCGCAGGACATCGACATTGAGGCGTCGATCAGCCGCGAGGAACTGGAATACATCTACGACGCCGTCGCCAGCCAGTTCGGCGGCGCGCGGCTGACCGACGACGACGTGATTTCCACCTGGTCCGGCGTGCGGCCGGTGATCGCGTCGGAAAACGCGCGCGATCCGTCGAAGGAGCGCCGCGACCACGCGGTGTGGGCCAACGACGGGCTGGTCACCGTCAGCGGCGGCAAGCTCACCACCTTCCGGCTGATCGCGCACGACACGCTGCGCGCGGCGGCACCGTACATCACCCGCGGCCTGCCGAAGCCGGACCCGTCGCAACCGCTGCTGATCCCGGCGCCGCCGGCACCGGCGAGCCTGCCACCAGCGCGCCACCGCGTGCTCGGCGGCCGCTACGGCTCGGCGCTGACCGCGTATGCGAAGCTCGCGGTCGAACTCGCCGCCGACATGGGCGAACAGGCCGGCGATGCGCTTGCCGGTACGCCGTACACGCTGGTCGACATCGTCTGGTCGCTGCGCCACGAGCAGGTGCAGAACCTCGACGACCTGATGCTGCGCCGCACCCGCATCGGCAACCTGGTGCGCCACGGCGGCCGCGACCTGCTGCCGCAACTGCGTGCCACCGTGCAACGCGAACTCGGCTGGGACGACGCGCACTGGGACGGCGAGGTGGCGGCCTACCTCGACATCTGGAATCAACACTACGCATTGCCGGCATAGCCATGAGCGAACCCCTGCTGCTCGCGATCGACCAGGGCACGCAAAGCGCGCGGGCGCTGCTGTTCGATCTCGACGGCAACCTGGTGGCGCGCAGCAAGGTGCCGGTCGAGCCGTATTTTTCGGCGCAGCCGGGCTGGGCCGAGCAGCAGCCGCAGGTGTTCTGGGACGCGATCTGCCGCGCCTGCCAGGACCTGTGGCGGCAACATCCGCAGATCGATCGCGCGCGCGTGCGCGGCGTCGCGCTCACCACCCAGCGGGCGACGGTGGTCAACGTCGACGCCCAGGGCGAGGTGCTGCGGCCGGCGATCATCTGGCTGGACCAGCGCCGCGCCGAGAACCTGCCGGCAATGCCGGCGTACCTCGAGGCGCTGTTCGCCGCGGTGGGCGAGCGCGACACCGTCAACTATTTCCGCGCCCAGGCCGAGTGCAACTGGCTGGCGCAGAACCAGCGCGATACCTGGCGCCGCACCGAAAAGTTCCTGCTGCTGTCCGGCTGGCTGAGCTGGAAACTGTGCGGCGAGTACGTCGATTCCACCGCGTCGCAGGTCGGCTACCTGCCGTTCGATTTCAGGCGCCACGACTGGGCGAAACCGTTCGACTGGAAATGGCAGGCGCTCACCGTGCAGCGCCGGCAATTGCCGGAACTGCTGCCGCCGGGGCAGTTGCTCGGCCGCATCACTGTCGAGGCCAGTGAACTGACCGGCATTCCTGCCGGCCTGCCACTGGTATCCGCCGGCGCCGACAAGGCCTGCGAGGTGCTCGGCTCGGGCGCGCTGGCGCCGGACACCGGCGCATTGAGTTTCGGCACCACCGCCACGTTCAACACCTGCAACACGAAGTACGTGGAAGCGATCCGTTTCGTGCCGCCGTACCCGGCGGCGGTGCCGGACCGCTGGAACACCGAGCAGATGGTGCAGCGCGGCTACTGGATGGTGCAGTGGTTCAAGCAGGAGTTCGGGCAGAAGGAAACGCTCGCCGCCGAGGAACTCGGGGTCGAGGTGGAAGCGCTGTTCGAGAAATTCCTCGATGACGTGCCGCCGGGCTCGATGGGCCTGGTGCTGCAGCCGTACTGGTCGCCGGGCGTGCGCATTCCCGGCCCGGAAGCCAAGGGCGCGATGATCGGCTTCGGCGACGTGCACACGCGCGCGCATATCTATCGCGCGATCATCGAGGGTATCGGTTACGCGCTGCGCGAGGCGAAGGAACGCGTCGAGAAACGCAACGGCGTGAAGATCCGCCGGCTGCGCGTCGCCGGCGGCGGTTCGCAGTCGGACGCGGCGATGCAGATCACCGCCGACATTTTCAATCTCCCGGCCGAGCGCCCGCACGTGTACGAGGCGAACGGCCTCGGTGCGGCGATCAACGTCGCCGTCGGTCTCGGCCTGCACCCGGACTACGAGACGGCAGTGGCGCGGATGACCCGCGTCGGTCGTCGCTTCGAGCCGCGGCCGCAGGATGCGCGGCTGTACGACCGGCTGTACCGGCGCGTCTACAGCCCGCTGTACGGGCGACTTGCGCCGCTGTACCGCGCCATCCGCAGCATCACCGGGTATCCGGCGTGAGCGCCCTGTCCGGCCGGAACGCTTTTATCCGGCTGGAATACGTGTATCCGGCCTGAATACTTTCCCGGTCGCACCGCACCCCATCGAATCACGCCCCATCGCAATGCACCCCATCGCCACGCACAGAGGAATTTCCGCATGAGCCTGCGCATCCATCATCTCAACTGCGGCACGATGTGCCCGCACGGCGGCAAGCTGATCGGGACGCCCGGCGGCTGGCTGGACCCGGGCCACATGGTCTGCCACTGCCTGCTGGTGGAAACGAACGACGGACTGGTGCTGGTCGACACCGGCGTCGGCACCGAGGACATTGCCGACCCGAACGGGCGGCTCGGCCGCGGCTTCGTGGCAGTGACCCGGCCGAGACTGGATCGCGCGGAGACTGCGCTGGCGCAGGTGCGGGCGCTCGGCTTCAGTGCCGACGATGTCCGCCACATTGTCGCCACTCACCTCGATCTCGACCACGCCGGCGGCATCCCGGATTTCCCGAAGGCGAAAGTGCACGTGCATGCGCGCGAGCATGCGGCGGCGATGAACCCGACGCTGCGCGAGCGCCCGCGCTACAAGAAGCCGCACTTCGCCCACCACCCGCTGTGGGAGTTGCACCAGGAAACCGGTGAACAATGGCACGGCTTCGATGCGGTGCGCGCGCTGCCCGGCGGCGGCGACGAGGTGCTGCTGGTGCCGCTGCACGGCCACACCCGCGGCCACTGCGGCGTCGCGGTGCGCAGCGCAGATGGCTGGCTGCTGCATTGCGGCGATGCCTACTTCCACCACGGCGAGATACAGGAACCGGCGTATTGCCCGCCGGGGCTGGCGCTGTTCCAGAACCTGGTGCAGGTCGACCGGGCGACGCGCATCGCCAACCAGAAGCGCCTGCATGCACTGGCGCAGGCCGAGGCCGGCAGCGTGCGGCTGTTCAGTGCGCACGACCCGGTCGAACTGGCGCGGCTCGCCGGGTAAACTCCGGCCCGCCATTTCCCGGCAAGAACAGGTCCAGGCAAGGACAGGAGCCCGATCCATGACGGAAGAACGCAATCCCTACGCCGCACCGCACAGCAAGGTGGTGTCGGCAGCAGTCCCGGTGCCGGTCGACGACGACGCCATGACGGTGGCCGACACGCCCTCGGCGCGTCGCGCCGGCGAGGGCGCGGAGTGGGTCTCGGTCGGATGGCAATTGTTCAAGCGGCAGCCGGCGCAACTGGTGGCGCTGGTGCTGGTCACCGGCATCCTCTACATGATCGGCGCCATCGCGCTGCAACTCATTCCCTACATCGGCAGCATCGTCGCCACCGTGTTTTATGTCGTGCTGCTGTCCGGCCTGACGCTGGCGGTGGACCGGCTGTATCGAGGTGACGGCGTCGGCTTCGACCTGCTGTTCGCCGGTTTCCAGCACCCGGCGCGGGTGCAGCTGGCGGTGCTCGGCGCGGTCGCCGCCGTGCTGTACCTGCTGGTGGGTTACGTGGCGGCGCTGCTCGCCGGCGCGCTGCCGTTCTGGCAGGCGTCGATGGGCCTGACCGACGTCAAGCCGGAAGACCTGATTGCCAACGGCAGCATGACCATGACCACGTTGATGCTGTACGTGGCGTACGCGATGGCCTTGTTCATCCCGGTGGCGATGGCCACCTGGTTCGCCAGCGCGCTGGTGCTGCTGAACGGCATGCAGCCGCTGGCGGCCATGGGCTACAGCTTCCGCGCCTGCCTGCGCAACCTGGTACCACTCACCGTGCAGTCGCTGTTGCTGATGCTGCTGATGCTGGCGACGGTGTTCACGCTGTTCCTCGGGATGCTGGTGGTGATCCCGTTGTTCGTGCTGTCCTGGTACGTCAGTTACCGGCGGATCTGCACGCAGCCGGCGGTGACCGTTTCCGCCTGATCGCGTGTTGCGCGTGGTTCACGGCGGCCGGCGTTACAGCCGGCCGCTGCGCTTGATCTCCAGGTAGGCATTCACCAGCCGCACCGGCAGTTCCTCCGGGGTGGTGTCCAGCACCAGCAAACCCTCGGCCCGCAACCGCTGCAGTGCGCGTTCGCGTTCGGCGAGGAACAGGCGGGCGGCGGCGGAGGCAATCGCCGCCTCGTCGGCCTCGCGCGCGGTCATCGTCGCCGCGGCCTCGCTGCCCATCTTGTCCAGGACTTTCTCGCGCAGTGTCGCCACCAGCACCAGGTGGCGCTGGCCGAGCAGTCGCGCGCAGGCGAGCAGGTCCTCGGTGTCCTCGTCGCGCACGTTGGTCATCAGCACGATCAGCGAACGCTTGTGCAGGCGCTTGCCGCAGTCGACGGCGAGCTGGCGGAAGTCCGGCGTGCGGTGCGTCGGTTCGAGGTCGAACAAGCCATTCATCAACGCCGACATGCGCTCGCGGCCCTTGGCCGGTGCCAGCCAGCGGTTGTCGTCGCCGCCGACTTCACCGTGGCCGGCAAAGGTGTAGCAGCCGGCAGCGTCGCCCTGGCGCAGCACCACGTACGAGAGCAGCAGCAGCGCGTTGAGCGCGCTGTCGAAGTGCGAGAGTTCGCCGTCCTGCGAGCGCATGCGGAAGCCGCAGTCGAGCAGGAACACCACCTGCTGGTCGCGCTCCTCCTGGTACTCGCGCGAGATCAGCTTGCGCAGGCGCGAGGTTGCCTTCCAGTCGATCTGCCGCAGCGCGTCGCCGGCACGGTATTCGCGCAGCTGGCGGAAATCGAGGCCCTCGCCGCGGCGCTGCCGGCGGCGGATGCCCAGTTGCGACAACCGGTTGTCGGTGGCGAGCAGCGCGTAGCGGGCGACCGCGGCGAAGTCGGGATAGACGCGCACGGTATCGCGGCTGCCGACGGTGCGCCGGCAATGCACCAGTTGCAGCGGCCCGGTCCAGCGCAGGTGTGCGCCGTCGAGGCGATGATCGCCGCGGCGATGGAAGCGCAGCCGCGCCGGCACCCGTGCCGCCTCGCCCGGGCGCAGCACGACGCGCGCCGGCAGGCCCTCGCTGTCGGCGTCGTCGGGATGCAGGTCGAAGATTTCACACGGCAGTGCGCGCGCCGTGGTCGTGGCGAGTTCCAGCACGTAGCCGCGCCAGTGGCCGAGCGGGAACGCGTGCGGGATCTCGCGGCGCAGCGTCGGCGCCGGCGTGCGCCAGGCGATCAGCCCGTCGAGCAGCGCCGCCAGCGCCAGCAAGGCGGCGACGCCGCCGGCCAGCGGCAACAGCGCCGGCCGGATCGCGGCGGCGATGCCGAGCGCGACGACCAGCCAGGCCAGCAGCAACAGGCGCGGGGCGGGGGCAAGCATGTCGGTGACGGCGTCCGGCGACCGGTCAGCGGCGCGGCGCGTTGACGCCGGCGAGCACGCGGTTGAGCACGGCGTCGACGCCGAGGCCTTCCATGTCCAGTTCCGGCGCCAGCGCGATGCGGTGGCGCAGTGCCGGCAGCGCGATGTCCTTCACGTCGTCCGGGGTGACGAAGTCGCGGCCGTCGAGCAGGGCGCGGGCGCGTGCCGCGCGCACCAGCGCGATGCCGCCGCGCGGGCCGGCGCCGATGCTGATGCCGCCGTGTTCGCGGGTGGCGCGCACGATGTCCACCGCGTAGTCGAGCACCGCGCTGTCGACGGCGATGCGTGCCGCCACCTGCTGCAACTGCGTGACCTGCTCCGGCGCGATGACGGTCGCCAGGTCGTCGACCTGCAGCGAATCGCCGCTGCGGTTCTCGGTGACCTGGCGCACCAGCGCGCGCTCGTCCTCGACCCGCGGATAATCAATCAGCACTTTCAGCAGGAAGCGGTCGAGCTGCGCTTCCGGCAGCGGGTAGGTGCCTTCCTGTTCGATCGGGTTCTGCGTCGCCAGCACCATGAACGGGCGATCCATCGCGAACGGCTGGCCCTCGATGCTGACCTGCTGTTCCTGCATCGCTTCCAGCAGTGCCGACTGCGTCTTCGCCGGCGCGCGGTTGATCTCGTCGGCCAGCAGCAGATGGGTGAACACCGGGCCCTTGCGGATCTTGAATTCCTGGGTGCGCAGGTCGTACAGCGCGTGGCCGGTGACATCCGACGGCATCAGGTCCGGGGTGAACTGGATGCGCGCGAAGCGGCCGCCGAAGGTGCGTGCCAGCGCGCGCACCAGCAGCGTCTTGCCCATGCCGGGCACGCCCTCGACCAGCACGTGGCCGGCGGCGATCAGCGCCACCAGTACGTGGTCGATGGCCTGTGGCTGGCCGATCAGCGCGCGCGCGATTTCGCCGCGCATGCGGGCGACGACGTCGGCGGCGCCGGCGAAGTCCATGGTGTCGCCGGTGGTGTTGGTGCTCATAGCAACCTCCTCAGGGAATCCAGGTGGCGCACGTGCCGGGCAAGCGCGGCGTCGTCGATGTCGTTCGGCGGCGGCGCCAGCGCCGCCCGTACCTGTTGCGGGTCGGCGCCCGCATGGCGCGCGATCAGTTCGGCCAGTTGCGCATCGTCCATGCCGTGCGCCTGCGGGTGGCGCCGGTGCAGCGTGCGCCGGAAATCGTCGTAGACCGCCTGCCACAGCGCGCGGTGGCGGCCCTGGCGTGCGAGCAGCTTGCCGGCGGCGGCAACGTGTTCGGCCAGCCGGCGGCGCGCCGGGCGCGGCGACGCCAGCAGTGGCCCGAAGCGCTGGCCGGCCGCCAGCACCCACAGCAACACCGCGACCGGCAGCGCGAACAGCGCGAAGCGCGCGTGCCGCCACGCCAGTTCATACAGTGATGGCACCTGCTCGCCGTAAACGATGTCGAGCCGGCTGCCGGGGCGGGCGTCGACGAGCAGGCGGGCAATCACCGCGTGCTCGTGGTGCTCCAGCGCGGTGTTGCTGAACGGCCAGCCCTCGGCCAGCGCGATCACTGCGCCGCTGCCGATGTGCACGCGCCAGGCATGGCAGCCGACCGGGTCGCACAGCAGCGGATCGCCGCTCTCGTCGTCCGGGTCGAGCGGCGCGATGCCGCGGTCGAGATCGAAGGCGGCGCGCACGGCGCGATCGTTGCCGGCGGCGTACTGGAAGCCGTGGCGCCACACCGATGGACGCGATTCAGGATCGCCCAGTTGTGCAGTGAGCCATTCCTCGTCTTCCTGCACCAGTTCGAGCCCGAGCGCGGCGAGCAGCGGATCGTTCTCCCACAACTCCGGCGTCAGCGGCGCCAGTACCAGCCGGCCGCCGTCGTCCACCCAGCGCTGCAGCGCGACGATGTCATCGGCAGACAGCATGCGCCCCGGCACCGTCAGCCACAGCGTGCTGCCGCTTTCCGACAGCGGCGGCAGGGCGGTGAAATTCGCCTGCATGTGCACGTCGACGCCCAGCTCCGCGGCCATCCGGCCCAGTGCGAGGAAACGGTTGTCGCGCACTTCCGGTTCCGGTTGCCGGAAGTGCGCGCCGACCTCGAACGCCGGCCGGCCGCTGAGCGCGACGAGGGCCAGCAGCGCGAGCAGCAACAGCAGCACGTTGCGGGTCGGGTTTGGCGGCGTGGTGTTCATGCGGCACCGCCGGCGCGGGTCGGGTGGGCGCTGCGGCCGGGAAGCAGCGCGGCATCGGCGCCGGAGGCGGCGCGGCGATAGGCGTCGACCAGCGGCGCGAGACCGGCTGGCGGCTGGTGCTGCCAGGCCATGCGCGACCAGCCGTTGACCAGCGCGCGGAAGGCGCCGGCGGTCTGGCTGTCGGCATGGCGCGCGACCAGCGCGAGGCATTCCTGCTCGGTGCCCGACGGCGGGATGGCGAAACCGAGGCGCTCGCCCAGCCGGTGCAGCGCGGCGCGATACAGCAGGCTGAGCGCCTCGCGCAGTTCGCCGGCACGCCAGAGGTGTTCGGCGCCGGCGACCACGTCGTCCGGCAGCGCATCCGGCTGCAGCAACGGCACGATGTCGATGCCGGCGACGATGCGCGCGTCGCGGCGCGCATTCGGCCACAGCGCAACGAACTTCGCCCGGTATCGCCACAGCAACAGCAGCAGGACCAGCAGCGCCAGCCACAGCACCACGTGCATCGCGTTGCCGAACCAGGCCGAGACCCGTTCCAGCCAGGCGGTGAGGCTCTTCAGCCACTCGAATTCGTGGTCGGAAGCGCCGGTGGAGAGGTCCGGCTTCGACAGCCGCCATATCCACTTCCAGTCCGGCCGGTATTCGTTGCGGCCGAACTCGTCGGCCTGGCGCACCTGTGCCGCGAGGCGCTGGTCGCGTTCGGTATGGTCGGGACGCGGCAGCGCGGCGAGCCGCTGCTGCTCGGCGGCGACATCCGGCGGCCACTGCAGCGCGGAGTCCTCGTCGTCATCGGGATTGGCATCGCAACTTTGCGGGCTCTCCGGGATCTTCGGCGCCGGCGTGGTTTCTGCTGCCGCCAGCGACGCCGTCGCGAATGCCAGCAGCAGGAGCAGCGGGAATGCGGGAGGCGCGCGCATCAGCGGATCGCCTCGTCGACGGGCGCCGGCAGGCGCGCTGCCACGCGCTTGAGCGCTACCTCGATGTCCCAGCCTTCCAGCACCGTGCGCCGGTTGAGATAGAGCGCGAAACCGGCAGCCACGTAGAACGGCTCGACGATGCTGATGGCGATGGCGTAGAGCAGTTGCCAGCCGGCCTCGATCAGGTGGCTGTCCTGCGCGGTGAAGCTGTCGAGGAACAGCGAGCGCAAACCGGCCGGCAGCAGCCAGGCCACCAGCGCGACCAGCCCGGTCGCCGCTGCCAGTTCCAGCCAGCCGCAGACCAGCGTCAGCGTGCGGGCGCCGGCGGTGCTCTCGACGCGCAGCAGGCTGATGCGCGCGTTGCGTGCGTTGCCGTGCAGGCCCTCGAGCAGGTGCGCCGGCAGCAGGAAGCTGCGGCTGAGGCTCAGCCGGCGCAGGGTGAGCGAGGCGGCGATGACGCGGGCCAGCCGCCGCAACTCGGCCAGCACGCCGCGCGCGGAGATCCGCTCGCCGAAGACCGCGCGGCTGAGCACCAGCAGCACCACGGCGTCGTACAACGGCTTGCCCCACCACAGCAGCATGCAGGACGGCATCACATCGAACAGCGCGTGCTCGATCAGTGCCAGCAACAGCATCAGCGGCAGCACGACCAGCAACCAGGCGCGCCAGATCTCGCGCGCGTGCCGGCGCACCAGCGCGAAGCCGAGGTCGACCGCCTCGAAGCCGGTGCGCGGACGCAGGCTGACGGTCAGGCGGTCAGGACGCATGCGGCGCCCTCGTTGACGTGCCGCCGTTACGCGGTGCCTCCGCCGGCGCGCTGCCGTTACGCGGCAACACGGGTGGCTGCCGGCCGGCGCGCAGGAAATACGTGGCCACCATCAGCCACCAGGCGCCGGCGGCGATGTACTTCACCAGCGGCGGGATCACCGTCTGCGATGACCAGAATGCCTCGACTACCGCGGCGATGAACAGCATGAACGCCGCACCGTAGAGGATCGGCACCGCGTCGCGCGCCGCCAGCGCCACCGCGTGCCCGCGGCGATGGCGGCCGGGCGCGATCAGCGCGTGGCCGAGCATCAACCCGGCCATGCCGCACAGCGCGATCGCGTTCAGTTCGAACGCCGAGTGGCCGCAGACGAATTGCCAGAACAGCTCGCCGTGCCCGCGCGCGGTCAGGTAGCCGGCGACGGCACCGATCGAGGTGCCGTTGAAGAACAGGATGAGCAGGCTGCCGACACCGGCGAAGATGCCACCGGCAAACGTCTGGAAGCCGATGCCGACATTGTTGCGGATGTAGAAGCCGAACATCATCAGGTTGTCGTCGCCGTCGCGCTCGTAGCCGATCACCCGGCGATCGGCGTCGTACATTTCCTCGAAGCCGGCCACCTGCTCCGGTTCCATCAGGCTGTAGACGAGGTGCGGCGAGTGCCACGTCGCCAGCGCGCAACCGATGAAGGGGACGTAGAACAACGCCATCGCCAGCCAGAACACGCGCGCGTTGCGCCGTACGCGGGCAGCGAAGCCGCCGGCGAGGAAGGCGGCGATGGTCGGCCACAGCCGCGTCTCCGGGCGGTACAGCACCTGCTGGCCGGCGAGCGCCAGCGCGTTCAGCCGCTCGACGATGTCCTGCGGATAACGGCGCTCGGTCGCCAGCGCGAGGTGGCGGCAGACGCGGCGGTAGAGCGCCGGGAAGGAATCCGGCAGCCCGGCGGCCGGCGCGTCTCCGGCAGCGGTGGCGTTGCCATCCGCCTTGTCGCGCTCGACGGCGGCGCCGTTGCGCAGCATGCGTTCCAGTTGCGCCCACTCGTCCTGGTGGCGGGCGACGAACTCGGCCGGGCTCATGGCGTGTGCCCCGGCGGATTGTCGGCGGCGGGGTCGGCGGGATTGATGGCGATGCGCGTACCGGCGCCATTGCCGCCGGCACCGTGATCGCCGGACAGGTAGCGGGCAATGCCGAGCAGGCGCGCGCGCCGCTGCGCCGGATCGCGGCCGGTGAGTGCCGGCGCCAGCGCGGCGAGTTCGTCGAGACGCTCGCCGGACAACCGGGTATGCCGCGCCGCGAGCGCGACCAGCGCGTGCTGCTCGCCGGCATCCAGCGCCACCGTCGGCGCCAGCGGCGCAACGTCGGGCAACGGCACGTTCGCCGTTTTCGCCATCTTGCCGCGGTGCACCACCAGGGTGCCGGCGGCGAGATCGCCCAGCCGCTGGAAGCGCTCGGTGAGCAGCATGCTCAGCAACCCGAAGAAATAACCGAACGGCAGCATGTCGGCGATGCGCAGGAAATTGCGCACGGTGGACGCCGACCAGCCGACCGGCCGGCCGTCTTCCTCCACCACGGCGATGCCGACGGCCGCCTTGCCGGGCGTGACGCCGTCGTTGAGCACCTCGAAAAATACCGGGTAGAACCACTCGAGCAGAAACACCAGCAGCAGGATCAGCCCGGTGCCGGCGGAGCCGAGCAGCGGCAGCAGCATCGACGCCAGCAGGTAGACGCCGACGCGCAGCAGCAGGTCCAGCACCCATGCCAGCGCGCGCGGCACCGGTCCGGCCGGCGTCAGCGCGATCGAGACGCCTTCCGGCGTCTCGACGCCGCGACGGGTGTCGAGCAGGCGGGTCGGCAGCGGGGCGGCGTTTTCCGCGCTCATGCTGCCGTTGCCCGGGCGGGTGTTGCCGTTGCCGTCATGGCGATTGCGCATCCCTGCGAACGGCGATCAGCCGACGAAGTAGCAGAGGTAGGTGGTATCGGTGGCGAGCTTGATGCGGAAGCTGGAATTGCCCGGCACTTCAAACGTGCCGCCGGCGCCGTAGCGCGTCCAGGTGGTTTCGCCTTTCAGTTGCACGTCGGCGGCGCCGCTGGTGATCACCATGATTTCCGGCTTGCCGGTGTTGAACTCGTATTCGCCGGCGGCCATCACGCCGCTGGTGGCGGCGCCGCGCGCGCTCTGGAAGCTGATCGACTTGACCTTGCCGTCGAAGTACTCGTTGACCTTGAACATCGGTGGGTTTCCTTGCGGGGTTGCGGGAGAACTTGCCTGCGGATGTGCTTGCGCCTCGCGGCCGGTGCCGAGCATCACCGCGGCGGCGTGCGTCGCCGGGTGCGCTTCCAGCACGATCTTCGCGATCATGGTCAGCGGCACCGACAGCAACATGCCGACCGGGCCGAGTACCCAGCCCCAGAGCACCAGCGAGAGGATGACGACGAAGGTGGACAGGCCGAGTCCTTCGCCCATGTATTTCGGTTCCAGCCAGTTGCCGACCAGCGTGCCGATCACCAGGCAGCCGGCACCGGCGACGATCATCAGGTCGACGCCACCCTGCAGCCAGGCCATCAGCATCGGCGGGATGATCGACAGCGGCTGGCCGATGCCCGGCACGAAGTTGAGCAGGAAGGCCAGCACGCCCCACAGCAGCGCGTAATCGACGCCGGCGATCCACAGGAAGATGGTTACCGCGAAGCCGTTGATGAAACTGAACAGCGTTTTCAGCGCGATGTAGCGGTTGACGCTGGCGGCGACGCGATCGAAACGGGCGAGCAGGGCGGCGCTGCGTGCCGGGTCGCTGCCGGCGAGTTCCACCTTGCGGCGGAAACTGGTCGCTTCCAGCAACAGGAACACCACCACCACCAGGATCAGCAGCGCGCTGGTGAGCAGGTTGCCGAAGCCGCTGAGCAGCGTGCCGGCGTAATCCATGGCCACTGCCGGGTTCAGGCCGTCGAGCAGGGTGGCGGTGTTGATCGCGGGGTGCAGGCTGTTGATCCAGGCCGCGGTGGCGAAGGCGCCGTCGTGCAGCTTCACCTCGTACTGCGGCAGGTTCTGCGCGAAGTCGTTGACGCTCTGCAGGAACAGCGCGGTGACGCCGGCGCCGAGGCCGACCAGCGCCAGCATGACCAGCAGGATGGCCAGTGCCACCGGCACCCGCCGGCGCGCCAGCAGGGCGACTGCCGGCGCGAGGCCGATCGCCAGCAGCAGCGCCAGCAACAGCGGCTCGATCATCGAGCGCGCGCTGGACACGCCCTGCGCCACGATCACGAACGCGGCGAGGCCGAGCAGCACGCGCAGCGGGCCGTGCGCGCCGTTGTTGGCGTGGCCGGCGGCGCCGGCCGGGCCGGGGGCGGGAGCCTGCGTGCTATCGTTCATCGCTTCCAGACTGTCGAGTTGCCGGGCGCGCCATTGTGCCAGAACTCCCGCAAAAACCTGCTGCCGTGACTGCTGCATCCGCCGCCTCGCCGCTGGCGGCGACGCTGGCTGCGCGGCTGGCGGCGCTGGCCGCGGCCAGCGGTCCGCGCCGGCGGCTGGTGGTCGGCGTCAGCGGTGGCGTCGACTCGCTGTTGCTGCTGGACCTGCTGCACGGGTTGTCGCCACTGCCGCTGCTGGCGGTGCACGTGCACCACGGCCTGAGCCCGCGGGCCGGCGAGTGGGCGGCACAGGTCGACGCGTTTTGCCGCGCGCGGCAGCTGCCGTGCACGGTGTTGCCGGTGACGGTCGACCGCGCGCAACCCAGCCTCGAGGCGGCGGCCCGCGATGCGCGCCACGCCGCGTTTGCCACCGTGCTGCAGCCGGGCGACGCGCTGCTGCTGGCGCACCATGCCGACGACCAGGCGGAAACGCTGCTGCTGCGGCTGCTGCGCGGCAGCGGGCCGGGCGGCCTCGGCGCGATGCGCGAGGCGCGGCGGTTGCCGGCGCCGGAAGATTGCTGGCTGTGGCGGCCGCTGCTCGCCGTGCGGCGGGAGGCGATCGTCGCCGCGGCGCAGGCGCGCGGCCTGCACTGGATTGACGACGAATCGAACGAAAACCGGGCAATGGACCGCAATTTCCTCCGCCACGAGGTGTTGCCGGCACTGGCCGGCCGCTGGCCGGCGGCGGTCGACACCCTGGTGCGCACCGCGCGCCGGCTCGCCGAGAGCGATGCGCTGCTCAACGAGTACGTCGATGCCGAGCTGGCGTCGCTGCTGCATGCCGGCAGCGGGCTGGACGGCCCAAGGCTGGACGACACCGGTGGCCGCGACGGGCTTGACGCCGCGCAACTGGTCGCCCGGCCGCCGGCCCGGCAGCGGGCGCTGCTGCGCCGCTGGCTGGCGCGGATCGGTGCGCCGCGGTTCAGCGAGGCCTGGCTGGAACAACTGGCGGCGCTGGCCGCCGCCCGGGTCGATGCCGAGGGCGAACTGCGGGTGGCCGGCTGGGAACTGCACCGGTATCGCGGCGTGCTGGTCGCCTTCCCGGCGCTGCCGCCGCCGGTGCCGGCGCGGGTATTGGCGTGGGGCGGGCAGGGCAGCCTGGACCTCGGGCCCGGCCACGGCCGGTTGCTGGCGGTGGCGGCCGGCGACCCCGGCGCGCTGGCGCTGGCGCTGCCGCCCGGGGAGCCGCTCACGGTTCGTTTCCGCGCCGGCGGCGAGCGGCTGGCGCCTGCCGGCGGCAACGGGCACCGGCCACTGAAAAAGGCGCTGCAGGATGCCGGCGTGCCGCCCTGGCTGCGCGAGCGGTTGCCACTGGTTTACGCCGGCGACCGGCTGGCGTCAGTTGCCGACCGCATCGCCGATGCCGCGTTCGCGCCGGCTGCGGATCGTCCCGCGACCCACTGGCTGCGCTGGCAGTCGTAGCGCGCCCGGGTGGGCCGGCCGGGGGCCATCTGGTATCCTGCCGCCCCGTCGTTCCAAATCCTTTTTCTCCCCCCTTTGCTGCAGTCGGTGGTGACTAGATGGCGCGTTTTATTTTTGTGACGGGCGGGGTGGTGTCCTCGTTGGGCAAGGGCCTTTCCGCGGCGTCGCTCGCGAGCCTGCTCGAGGCGCGCGGCCTCAAGCTCACCATGATCAAGATGGATCCCTACATCAACGTGGATCCCGGGACCATGAGTCCCTACCAGCACGGCGAGGTCTATGTCACCGAGGACGGCACCGAGACCGACCTCGACCTCGGCCACTACGAACGATTCATCCGCACCCGCCTCGGCCGCAAGAACAGCTTCACCTCCGGCCGCATCTACCTCGACGTGATCGAGCGTGAACGCCGCGGCGACTACCTCGGCGGCACGGTGCAGGTCATCCCGCACATCACCGACCGCATCAAGGAAAAGATCATCGAGGGCGCCGGCGATGCCGACATCGCCATCGTCGAGATCGGCGGCACGGTCGGCGACATCGAGTCGCTGCCGTTCCTGGAAGCGGTGCGCCAGCTGCGGGTCGAGCTCGGCAGCAACAAGTCGATGCTGATCCACCTGACGCTGGTGCCGTTCATTGCCACCGCCGGCGAAACCAAGACCAAGCCGACGCAGCACTCGGTGAAGGAACTGCGCTCGCTGGGCCTGCAGCCGGACTGCCTGATCTGCCGCTCGGACCACGAGATCCCGGCCGATTCGCTGCGCAAGATCGCGCTGTTCACCAACGTCGAGGCGCGCGCCGTCATTTCCGCGACCGACAGCGCCACCATCTACATGATCCCGCGCGTGCTGCACGAGCAGGGGCTGGACGCGATCGTCGCCGAGAAATTCGGCCTGCAACTGCCGGAGCCGGACCTGCGCGAGTGGGACGCCGTCGTCGATGCGCACCTGAACCCGAAGGGCAACGTCACCATCGGCATGGTCGGCAAGTACGTCGAACTGAAGGACGCGTACAAGTCGCTCAACGAGGCGCTGACCCACGCCGGCATCCGCGACCAGGTGAAGGTCACCATCCGCTACATCGATGCCGAGGACCTGGAGGGCGACGACCTGTCGCCGCTGTACGGCCTCGACGCCATCCTGGTGCCCGGCGGCTTCGGCGACCGCGGCACCGAGGGCAAGATCCGCGCGATCCGCCACGCCCGCGAGAACAACATTCCCTACCTCGGCATCTGCCTCGGCATGCAGCTGGCGGTGATCGAGTTCGCCCGCCACGTCGCCGGCCTCGCCGGCGCGCACAGCACCGAGCTTTCGCGCAACCCGAAGTACCCGGTGGTCGGCCTGATCACCGAGTGGAAAACCGCCGACGGCCAGGTCGAGAAGCGCGATGCGAGCTCCGATCTCGGCGGCACCATGCGGCTCGGCGGCCAGGCCTGCCGCCTGACCCCGGGCTCGAAGTCCCGCGCGCTGTACGGCAAGGACGAGATCGTCGAGCGCCACCGCCACCGCTACGAGGTGAACAACACCTTCCTGCCGCAACTCGAAGCGGCCGGCCTCAGCATCGCCGGCCGCTCGCTGGACGGCTCGCTGGTGGAAATGGTGGAAGTGAAGACGCATCCCTGGTTCGTCGCCTGCCAGTTCCACCCGGAATTCACCTCGACGCCGCGCGACGGCCACCCGCTGTTCAGCGGGTTCATCCGCGCTGCGCGCGAATACCAGCGTGTCGAGAACAAGCGGCAGGAGACCGAGACATGAGTACGCAGAAGATCGTCACCGTCGGCAACATCCGCATGGGCAACGAGTTGCCGTTCGTGCTGTTCGGCGGCATGAACGTGCTCGAGTCGCGTGACATGGCGATGCAGGTCTGCGAGCACTACGTGAAGGTCACGCAGAAACTCGGCATCCCGTACGTGTTCAAGGCTTCTTTCGACAAGGCCAATCGCTCGTCGATCACCTCCTTCCGCGGCCCGGGCATGGAAGAAGGCCTGAAGATCTTCGAGGAGATCAAGAAGACCTTCGGCGTGCCGGTGATCACCGACGTGCACGAGCCGCACCAGGCCGCGCCGGTGGCGAAGGTCTGCGACATCATCCAGCTGCCGGCGTTCCTGTCGCGGCAGACCGACCTGGTCGTCGCGATGGCGAAGACCGGCGCCGTGATCAACATCAAGAAGGCCCAGTTCCTCGCGCCGCAGGAAATGAAGCACATCCTGAAAAAATGCGAGGAGGCGGGCAACGACCGGCTGATCCTCTGCGAGCGCGGTTCGTCGTTCGGTTACAACAACCTCGTGGTCGACATGCTCGGCTTCGGGATCATGAAGCAGTTCGGCTACCCGGTGTTCTTCGACGTGACCCACTCGCTGCAGATGCCGGGCGGCCGTGCCGACTCCGCCGGCGGCCGTCGCGCGCAGGTGACCGAACTGGCCATGGCCGGCATGTCGCAGGGCCTGGCCGGCCTGTTCCTCGAGGCGCACCCGGACCCGGACAACGCCAAGTGCGACGGCCCCTGCGCGCTGCGCCTGGACAAGCTGGAACCGTTCCTCGCCCGCCTGAAGGCGATCGATGAACTGGTGAAATCGTTCCCGAAAATCGAAACGGCCTGACGGCCAGCCAATTTCCCGTGCGGCCGGCATCGATCACCGGCCGTCGTTTCATGTGAAGGAGTGAAGCTCGATGGCCAAGATCGTAGACATCCGCGCCCGCGAAGTACTCGACTCGCGCGGCAACCCGACCGTCGAGGCAGACGTGTTGCTCGACAACGGCATCGAGGGCACCGCCTGTGCCCCGTCGGGTGCGTCCACCGGCACGCGCGAGGCGATCGAGCTGCGCGACGGCGACAAGAAGCGCTACCTCGGCAAGGGCGTGCAGAAGGCGGTGGTCAACGCCAACACCGAGATCCGCGAGCTGCTGCTCGGCCGCGACCCGATGGACCAGGCCGGCATCGACAAGGCGATGATCGCGCTCGACGGCACCGAGAACAAAGGCCGTCTCGGCGCCAACGCGCTGCTGGCGGTGTCGCTGGCCACCGCGAAGGCGGCGGCGATCGCCTCCGGCAAGCCGCTGTACGAACACATCTCGCTGCTCAACGGCGAGGATGGCCCGTACTCGATGCCGGTGCCGATGATGAACATCATCAACGGCGGTGCGCACGCCGACAACAACGTCGACATCCAGGAATTCATGGTGCAGCCGGTCGGCGCGCCGACCATCGCCGAGGCGATCCGCTGCGGCGCGGAAATTTTCCACGCCCTGAAGGCGGTGCTGAAGGCGCAGGGCCTGAACACCGCGGTGGGCGACGAGGGCGGCTTCGCGCCGAACCTGGCGTCCAACGAGGCGGCGCTGGAAGCGATCATGGTCGCGATCGACAAGGCGGGCTACAAGGCCGGCAAGGATGTGACCCTCGCACTCGACTGCGCGGCGAGCGAGTTCTACGACAACGGCAAGTACAACCTGCACGGCGAGGGCAAGATCCTCACTGCTGCCGAGTTCGTCGATTACCTGGCGAAGCTGTGCGACAAGTACCCGATCATTTCCATTGAAGACGGCCTGCACGAGTCCGACTGGGCCGGCTGGAAGCTGCTCACCGACAAGCTCGGCAAGCGTTGCCAGCTGGTGGGTGACGACCTGTTCGTCACCAACCCGTCCATCCTCAAGCGCGGCATCGACGAGGGCGTGGCCAACGCCATCCTGATCAAGTTCAACCAGATCGGCACGCTGACCGAGACGCTGGACGCCATCTACATGGCGAAGAAAGCCGGCTACCGCACGGTGATCTCGCACCGCTCGGGCGAGACGGCCGACAGCACCATCGCCGATCTCGCGGTGGCCACCGCCGCCGGCCAGATCAAGACCGGTTCGCTGTGCCGCTCGGATCGCGTCGAGAAGTACAACCGGCTGATCCGGATCGAGGAAAAATTCGCGCGCGCCCGCTACCACGGCCGCGACGAGTTCAAGGGCCTGATCAAGTAAGACGGCAAGGGGGCTTCGGCCCCCTTGCTGTTGGCACCCGGCTGCGCACATGGACAACGCCCGCCTCATCCGCTACCTCACCCTCGGGGCACTGGCCATCACGCTGGTGCTGCAGGTGACGCTGTGGTTCGGCGAGGGCTCGATGATGCACATCCACCAGTTGCGCAAGGAAATCGATGCGCAGCAGGAAGAGCTGGCAAAACTGCGCGCGCGCAACGAGATCCTCGAGGCGCAGGTGCGCAGCCTGAAGGAAAACATCGACTCGGTCGAAGGCCTGGCGCGCGGCGATCTCGGCATGATCCGCCAGGGCGAGACGTTCTACCTGGTGAAGGACCCGGATAGCGCCGCCGCGAAGAACGGTGACGCAGGCAACGGCGACGCGCAGGAGAAGAAGCCATGACGCGTTCGCCGCGCCTGTGGGCGGTGGTGCCTGCTGCCGGCAAGGGTGCGCGAATGGGTGCCGCCTTTCCCAAGCAATACCTGTCGATCGAGGGCCGCACCGTTGCCGAGCACACGCTGCAGCGGCTGCTGGCCTACGCGCGGGTGCGGCGCGTGGTGGTTGCCGTGGCCGCCGACGACGAGTTTTTTTCGCGGCTGCCGATCGCGGCCGATGCGCGCGTGCAGGCCTGTGCCGGCGGCGCCGAGCGTTGCGACTCGGTGCTGAACGCGCTGGAAGCGCTGGCGGCGGACGCGCACGACGATGATTTCGTGCTGGTGCACGACATCGCCAGGCCGTGCGTGCGGCTGTCCGATATCGCCCGGCTGGTCGATGCCGCGCTGGCCGACCCGGTCGGCGCCATCCTTGCGGTGCGCGCGACAGATACCGTGAAGCAGGCCGGCGACGACGGCCGCATCGCCGCCACCCCGGACCGCAACCGCGTGTGGCTGGCAGCGACGCCGCAGATGATCCGCTACGGCCTGCTGCGCGACGCGCTGCGCGTCGCCCGCCGCGACGGCGTCGTCGTCACCGACGAGGCGCAGGCGGTCGAGCGGCAGGGCAGGGCGCCGCTGCTGGTCGAGTGCGCGCGCGACAACATCAAGATCACCCGGCCGGAAGACCTGGCGCTGGCCGCGTTCTGGCTGGCCCGGCAGCAGGAGGCGGCGCTCGCGGCGCGCGCGGAGGAATGACGATGAAGGACGCACTGAACATCCGCATCGGCCAGGGCTACGACGTGCACCGGTTCGCCGAGCCGGTTGCCGGTGCCTTCGTCACCCTGTGCGGCGTGCGCATCCCGCATGCCTGCGGCATCGTCGCCCATTCCGACGGCGACATCCCGCTGCACGCGCTGTGCGACGCGCTACTCGGCGCGCTCGCGCTGGGCGACATCGGCAAGCACTTTCCCGACACCGACCCGAAGTGGAAAAACGCCGACAGCCGCGGCCTGCTGCGCGCGGTCGCCACGTTGCTGGCCGAGCGCGGCTGGCGCGCTGGCAACGTCGATCTCACCGTCGTCGCCGAAGCTCCACGCATCGCCGCCCACGTCGATGCGATGCGCGCCAACATCGCCGCCGACCTCGGGCTGGCGCTGGACGCGGTCAGCGTGAAGGCGACCACCAACGAGAAACTCGGGTTCATCGGCCGTGGCGAGGGCATCGCAGCCTTCGCGGTGGCGCTGGTCGTGCGCGCCTGATGACGACACCCCTGGCCCGCGCCCACGGCGACGTCCTGGGCACTGCCCGCATCCGCACCACGCCCGAGGATTTCTTCGTCGACGAGGAATTGCCGTTCACGCCGGACGGCAGCGGCGAGCACCTGCTGGTGCAGGTGGAAAAGCGCGGCAACAACACCGCCTGGGTCGGCCAGCGGTTGTCGCAATTCGCCGGCATCCATCCGCGGCTGGTGAGCTTCTCCGGTCGCAAGGATCGCCACGCCGTCACCCGCCAGTGGTTCTCGCTGCAACTGACGGCGAAGGCCGATCCCGACTGGTCGGCGTTCCATGAAGAGGGCGTGCGCATCCTTGCCAGCCATCGTCACGGCCGCAAGTTGCGCACCGGCACCCACCGCATCAACCACTTCGTGCTGGTGCTGCGCGGCATCGCCGCCGACCGTGCCGCGGTCGATGCCCGGCTGGCGCTGATTGCCCGTGCCGGCGTGCCCGACTATTTCGGCGAGCAGCGCTTCGGCAGCAACGATTCGACGCTGGCGCTGGCGATGGAAGCGGTGCAGACCGGCCGGCTGCCGTCGCGGCCGGAAAAGCGCGGGCTGGTGATCTCGGCGCTGCGCAGCGCGATCTTCAACGAGATCCTGGATGCGCGGGTCCGCGACGGCAGCTGGAACCGCGTGCTGCCCGGCGAACTCGCCATGCTCGACGGTACCGGCGGCCGCTGGTTCGTCGCCGACGAGGACCCGGCGCTTGCCGCGCGCTGCGACGCGCTGGACGTGCATCCCGGCGGCCTGCTGGCCGGGACCGGCGGCACGCAGCCGACCGGCGCCGTGGCCGAACTGGAGGCCCGTATCGCCGGCGGCTATGATGGCGTCCCCGCGGCGCTGGCCCGCTGGCGGGTCGAGTCCGGCCGGCGCCCGCTGCGCAGCCGGGTGATCGGCCTGCAGCACGACTGGCTCGATGACGGCGTGCTGCAACTGCGCTTCGCGCTGTGGCGTGGCAGTTACGCCACCGCCGTGCTGCGGGAACTGTTCGACGTGGAAAACGCCGCCGCGATGACCGCCGCGAGCGAAACCGAAGCCGATTGATCGCAAGCAGGCGATGAGCAACCGACCCGTATACCTGGTGAGCAACGACGACGGCGTGTACGCGCCGGGACTGCAGGTGCTCGTCGACTGCGCGCAGGAACTCGGCGAGGTGGTCGTCGTCGCCCCGGACAGCAATCGTTCCGGCTACAGCAACGCGATCACGCTCGACAAGCCGCTGCGCGTGTCGCGCACCGAGCTCGGCTACCACGCCGTCAACGGCACGCCCACCGACTGCGTGCACCTCGCGCTCAACGGCCTGCTCGAGGAAGACCCCTACCGGGTGATCACCGGCGTCAACGCCGGCGCCAACCTTGGCGACGACGCGCTGTATTCCGGCACCATCGCCGCCGCGATCGAGGGCCGCTTCATCGGTCGCACCTGCATCGCTTTCTCGATCACCGCCCACCAGCCGAAGCACCTGGCGACGGCGAGAGTCGTGGTGGCCGACTTGTTGCGCCGCGTCGAGACGCTGGTGCTGCCGCCGCGCACCATCCTCAACGTGAACATTCCCGACATCCCGGTCGAGCGCCTGCGCGGCCTCCAGGTCACCCGGCTCGGCCACCGCCACCGCGCCGGCGACGTGATGCCGGCGCACGATCCGCGCGGGTACCAGGTGTACTGGATCGGCATCGCCGGCGAGGGCGAGGATGCCGGCCCCGGCACCGATTTCCACGCGGTCGACAACGGCTATGTATCGATCACTCCGCTGCACGGCGACATGACGCGTCATGACTCGCTGCGCACGCTCGGCGACTGGCTGGGCTGACGCCATGACACCGAATTTCAACGGCATCGGCATGACCTCCCAGCGCACCCGCGATCGCCTGATCAGGCGGCTGGAGGAGCAGGGCATTACCGACCGCCGCGTGCTGGAGGTGTTTCGCTCCACGCCGCGCCATATTTTCGTCGACGAGGCGCTGGCGCACCGTGCCTACGAGGACACCGCGCTGCCGATCGGCCACAACCAGACGATCTCGCAGCCGTACATCGTCGCGTTGATGACGCAGGCGGTGCTCGCCGGTGGCCGGCCGAAGAAGGTACTGGAGATCGGTACCGGTTCCGGTTACCAGACGGCGATCCTCGCGCCGCTGTGCGACGAGGTGTACTCGGTCGAGCGCATCCGCCCGCTGCAGGACCAGGCGCGGCAACGGATCCGGCTGCTGAAACTGAACAACGTCCATTTCAAGCACAGCGACGGCGGCTTCGGCTGGCCGGAGAAGGCGCCGTTCGACGCCATTCTCTGCGCGGCGGCGCCGGGCATCATTCCGCAGGAACTGCTCGACCAGCTTGCCGTCGGCGGCCGGCTGGTGATCCCGGTTGCGGTGCGCGACGACGTGCAGGACCTGGTGCTGGTGCTGCGCACCGAGACCGGCTTCCAGCAGCAGGTGCTGGAGAAAGTGCGCTTCGTGCCGTTCCTGCGCGGGTCGATCTCGTGAATCGTTTCGCGGCCGCGACGATCGTCGCGCTGGCCGTGTTGTTGTCGGCCTGCAGTTCGACGCCGCCGGCGGTGGAGGAGTCACCGGTCGTCACCGACAAGAAGAGGAAATCGACGCAACCGGCGCCGCCGGCGCGTCCGGAATTCCACATCGTCGGTCGCGGCGAGACGCTGTACGCGATCGCCTTCCGCTACGGCCTCGACTTCCGCGGCCTCGCGCGCGCCAATGGCATCAGCGAGCCGTACACCATCTACCCGGGCCAGAAGTTGCGGCTGGCAGACAAGGTGGTGGCGAAGAAACCGGCGAAGAAATCGGTGGTGAAACCGGCGGATACGGCGTCGAAATCGGCCGGCAGCAAGCCGCAACCGGCGACGCAGCCGGCGCCCGCGGCCACTCCGGCTGCCGGCACCGCCGCTGCGCCGGCGGCGCTGCCGCACGGTCGCGGCTGGCTGTGGCCGGTGGACGGCAAGGTGCTCGCCCGCTTCGATGCGGCCAGCGTCGGGCCGAAGGGCATCGCGCTGGCCGGCAACGCCGGCGACGCGGTGCGCGCCGCGCGCGGTGGCCGCGTGGTCTACACCGGCAGCAGCCTGGTCGGTTATGGCCAGCTGGTGATCATCAAGCACGACGACGTGTACCTGAGCGCCTACGCCCACAACAGCAAGTTGCTGGTGAAGGAGGGCGAGCAGGTGAAGGCCGGGCAGGTGATCGCCGAGATGGGGTCGTCAGGGACCGACCGCACCCAGCTGCATTTCGAGGTTCGGCGCAACGGTGACCCGATCGATCCCCTGCAGGTGCTGCCCAAGCGCTGAGCCCGGGTTGGCCGGTGTAGGAAATATGCCGGTCGCCGTGTGCGATATCTCGCACAAAGCTGTAGGAGGTTGGCGCTTCGGGGCCGGGCGATAGTCGCCGGCGGCGTCCTGCGTCGATCGCAACCGATTGTTTTAAAAGTAAAAAATATACCCTGGCCGATTGCGCTGTCGGCTTCCATCAGGCTGGGTACGTAATCCCCGCAATGAGACGGAAGTGCCTTTGCTAAGGTCGCCCCCGTGCCCACGGATGATCCGGCACAGGGAAGGACCGGGAGGGAGCCCGGCGCAGGGATGAGGGATCGCAAGAGGGTAGGGAGTACTCGATTGCGAGTGGGGGCGGGCAACCGCCCCCGCATTTTTCCAGGCAGCGCAGGCTCTCCGGAGCGCGCAGGGAAGGCCAGGGAACGGAAGCAGGACAAGGACGGGTGCCAGGACGGCCCCGGGTGCCAGGACAGCAACAAAAAAGCCGGCTCGCAGCCGGCTTTTTTGTGCCTGGTGGATTCACCAGTCCTTGAGCAGCGCCAGCTTGCCCGGCTTGCCGTTCCACTCCTCGGCGTCGGCCGGGGCGTCCTTCATCTTGGTGATGTTGTGGCCGCCGGCGGACCACTTCTCGGACAGTTCGCGGTTGAGCTTGAGGAATTCCTTCTCGCCGTCCGGCAACTCGTCCTCGGAGAAGATCGCGTTGACCGGGCACTCCGGCTCGCACAGCGCGCAGTCGATGCACTCGTCCGGGTGGATGACGAGGAAGTTCGGGCCTTCGTAGAAACAGTCGACCGGGCACACCTCGACGCAATCGGTGTGCTTGCAGTTGATGCAGTTCTCGCCAACTACGAACGTCATGGCAAACCTCGTCGAGAGTGCGGGCGCGGGCCCGGGAGGGGCGGAAAGCGGGCGCTAGTCTAGCGGCCGCTACCCGGGCCGCCAACCGCCGAAAACCGAAGTGGCTTATCTGTCGGGGCGATGACGCGTCTCCCGGGACGATGACGCGGTCGCCGCGGCACCGGGCCGGCGGCGCGCGGGGCCGGGACCCGGACGGCTACTGCTCCTTGCGCGCCTGCTCGATCAGCTCGTACAGCAGGTCCTGCGCCTGCCGCGGGCTGAGCGCATCGGCGTCGAGCCCGCGCAGGCGGGCCAGCGTCGGGCTGGCGGCGGCGAACAGGTCGGGCTGGGGGCTGGCTGGCTTCGCCGGGGCGGCCTTGATCGCGCCGGCCGGGGCAGTTGCGATCGCCGTCGCAGGCGCGCCGCTCTCCAGGTCCTCCAGCTTGCGCTGCGCCTCGCGGATCACCTCGCGCGGGACGCCGGCCAGCCGCGCCACGGCGATGCCGTAGCTCTTGCTCGCCGGGCCCTCGCTGACGCGGTGCAGGAAGATGATGCCGTCGCCGTGCTCGCTGGCGGCGAGGTGAACGTTCACCACGCCGGCGATTTCATCGGCCAGCGCCGTGATCTCGAAGTAGTGCGTCGCGAACAGGGTGAATGCGCGCGATTTCTGCGCCAGGAAGCGTGCACAGGCCCAGGCCAGCGACAGGCCGTCGAAGGTGCTGGTGCCGCGGCCGATCTCGTCCATCAGCACCAGCGAACTCGCGGTCGCGTTGTGCAGGATGTTCGCGGTTTCCGTCATCTCGACCATGAACGTCGAGCGGCCGCCGGCGAGATCGTCGGACGAACCGATGCGGGTGAAGATGCGATCGAGCGGCCCGATCACCGCGCGCTCGGCCGGCACGAACGAGCCGACGTGCGCCAGCAGCGCGATCAGCGCCGT
>JBKHWA010000135.1:0-13347 GCA_046566765.1 Gammaproteobacteria bacterium | reverse complement strand
CCTGGAGGACCTGCGCAACCAGTACGCGGTACTGAACCAGAGCCTCGAAGTGCTCAAGCGGCCGGCGCTGCAGTTGTCGGTCAACCGCATCGTCACGCTGGCATAGACCCCCGCGGCACGGGCCGTATAATCGCCGCTCCTTTTCGTCTCGTCCGAGCGTCCCGTTCCCGCCATGCCCGAGGTCATCCCGCCGGATTCAGTCGGCATCGTCGTCCCGCAGACGGCGCATTTCGACGAGCCGCTTGCGCTCGAGTGCAATCGCACGCTCGCGCGCTACGACCTCGTGTACGAGACCTACGGCACGCTGAACGCCGACGCCTCGAACGCGGTGCTGATCTGCCACGCGCTCTCCGGCAGCCACCATGCAGCCGGCTACCACTCCGCGGCCGATCGCAAGCCCGGCTGGTGGGACGTCTGCATCGGCCCCGGCAAGGCGATCGACACCAACCGGTTCTTCGTCGTGTGTCCGAACAACCTCGGCAGCTGCTACGGCTCCAGCGGCCCGACTTCGCTCAACCCGGACACCGGTCGCCCGTACGGCGCCGATTTCCCGCTGGTGACGGTGAAGGACTGGGTGCGCTCGCAGGCACGGCTCGCCGACCGGCTCGGCATCCGCCAGTGGGCGGCGGTGGTCGGCGGCAGCCTCGGCGGCATGCAGGCGCTGCAGTGGTCGATCGATTTCCCGGACCGCATACGGCACGCGCTGGTGATCGCCTCGGCGCCGAAGCTGTCGGCGCAGAACATCGGCTTCAACGAGGTGGCGCGGCAGGCGATCCTCACCGACCCGCAGTTCCACAACGGCCACTACTACCAGCACGATACCGTGCCGCGGCAGGGCCTGATCCTCGCCCGCATGGTCGGCCACATCACCTACCTCAGCGACGAGGCGATGAAGCAGAAGTTCGGCCGCGACCTGCAGAGCGGGAAGTTCCAGTTCGGCTTCGACGTCGAGTTCCAGGTGGAGAGCTACCTCAAGCACCAGGGCGAGCAGTTCTCGAAATTCTTCGACGCCAACACCTACCTGCTGATGACCAAGGCGCTGGACTACTTCGACCCGGCGCGCGAATACGACAACAACCTGGTGAAGGCGCTCGCCGGCGTCCAGGCGAAGTTCTTCGTCTGCTCGTTCACCACCGACTGGCGTTTCTCGCCGGAGCGCTCGCGGGAGATCGTCAACGCGCTGCTGAAGAACCGCAAGCACGTGGTTTATGCCGACATCGACGCCGCCCAGGGGCACGATTCGTTCCTGATCGACATCCCGCGCTACATCGAATTGTTCCGCGCCTACATGTCACGGGTGGACGCGGAGATTTCCGGGCCGCGGGCCCACGCCGGCGCAACATCCGGGTCGAATCCCGGCGAGGCAGGCTGACATGCGCGCCGAACACGACATCATTGCCCGGTGGATCAAGCCCGGCTCGCACGTGCTGGATCTCGGTTGCGGCGACGGCGCCCTGCTGGCGCAACTGGCGGCCACCCGCGACGTCGCCGGCTACGGCATCGAGATCGACCACGACAAGATCCGCGCCTGCATCGAGCGCGGCGTCGACGTGATCGAGCAGGACATCGACGAGGGCCTGCGCAATTTCGACGACGGCAGTTTCGACACCGTCGTCATGACCCAGGCGCTGCAGGCGCTGCACAACCCGCACCTCGTCATCGGCGAGATGCTGCGGGTCGGCCGCGAAGCGATCGTCACCTTCCCCAACTTCGGCCACTGGCGCCCGCGCCTGCAGATCACCTTCAAGGGCCGGATGCCGGTATCGGAGTCGTTGCCGCACCAGTGGTTCGACACCCCGAACATCCACCTGTGCACCTTCCGCGATTTCGAGATGCTGTGCCGCGACAACAGCTGGCGCGTGCTCGACCGCCTCGTCGCCGACAGCGCGCACCGCGAGGGCGCGCTGATGCAGGCCTTCCCGAACCTGCTGGGCGAGATCGCCATCTACCGGCTGACCCGCCGCTGAGGCGCGCCGGCCGGCGATATCCGCAACGCACCCGATCTCTCCAGCGCAGTCGACGCCCGCGGTGCCACCAATGTCCACGATGAAATCCATGAAGGTCGTCCTCGCCACCGGCAATAAAGGCAAGCTGCGCGAAATGCAGCAGGTGCTGGCGCCGCTCGGCTTCGACGTCGTTGCGCAGAGCGATTTCAACGTCCCGGAGGCCGACGAGACCGGTCTGTCGTTCGTCGAGAACGCGATCATCAAGGCGCGCAACGCGTCGCAGCACACCGGTCTGCCGGCGATTGCCGACGACTCCGGGCTGGAAGTCGATGCACTCGACGGCGCGCCCGGCATCTACTCGGCACGCTACGCCGGCGTCGGCGCCGGCGATGCCGCCAACAACGCGAAGCTGCTGGCCGAGCTGGCGCAACGTGGCGCGCGCGACGCCACCGCCCGTTTCCAGTGCGTGCTGGTATTCATGCGGCATGCGCAGGACCCGGTGCCGGTGATCGCGCAGGGCAGCTGGGAAGGCACCATTCTCGACGCGCCGCGCGGGGACCATGGCTTCGGTTACGACCCGCTGTTCTTCGTTGACAGCGAAAACTGCAGTTCGGCCGAGCTGCCGCCCGAGCGCAAGAACGCGCTCAGCCACCGCGGCCGCGCGCTGCGCCAGCTTGCCGCGCTGCTGCGCGACTGATTGCATGGCAACGGGTCCGATGGCCACTGGCCAGGAAGGCGCCGGCCCGGATTTGCCGACGCTGCAACTGCCGCCGCTGGCGCTGTACGTGCACGTGCCCTGGTGCGTGCGCAAGTGCCCGTACTGCGACTTCAACTCACACGCCGTCGACGGCGAGTTGCCGGAGCGCGCCTACGTTGCCGCGCTGCTCGCCGACCTCGATGCCGACCTGCCACTGGTCCAGGGCCGCGAACTCACCAGCATCTTCATCGGCGGCGGCACGCCCAGCCTGTTCTCGCCGGCGGCATACGAGCAACTGTTCGCCGGCCTGCATGAGCGCCTGCGATTTGCCGCCGGCATCGAGATCACGCTGGAAGCCAATCCCGGCACCGTCGAACAGGAAAAGTTCCGCGGCTATCGCGCGCTTGGCATAAACCGGTTGTCGATCGGCGTGCAGTCGTTCAATCCCGAGCACCTGCAGGCGCTCGGTCGCATCCACGGACGCGACGAGGCCATCCGTGCCGCCGACGCTGCCCGCGGTGCCGGCTTCGACAACTTCAACCTCGACCTGATGCACGGCCTGCCCGGACAATCCGTGGCCGACGCGATGGCCGATCTCGGGCAGGCGCTGGCGCTCGCGCCCACCCACCTGAGCTGGTACCAGCTCACCATCGAGCCGAACACCGTTTTCCATGCGAAGCCGCCGGTGCTGCCGGTGGACGACCTGCTGGCCGACATCGAGGACGCCGGGCTGGCCCGGCTGGCCGACGCCGGCTTCCATCGCTACGAGATCAGCGCGTACGCGAATTCGCCGCGGCGCGAGAGCCGGCACAACCGCAATTACTGGGAGTTCGGCGATTACCTCGGTATCGGCGCCGGTGCCCACGGCAAGTGCACGTTGCCCGGCGAGAACGCGATCATCCGCACGCGCAAGACGCGGCTGCCGAAGGATTACCTGGCCGCCGCGCACGAACGCCGTGCATTCGGCGGCGCGCCACAAGCGGTCGCCGCCGGCGACCGGCCGTTCGAGTTCATGCTCAATGCGCTGCGGCTGGTCGACGGCGTTCCGGCGGACTTTTTTTCCGCGCGCACCGGCATCGCGCCGGCCGCGATCGCGGAAACGCTCGCCGCGCTGCGCGGGCGCGGCCTGCTGCAGCCGGATACCGGCCGCATCGCCTGTACCCCGGCCGGCCTGCGCTTCCTCAACGATGTCGTCAACGCATTCGCCGACTGACCGGCGCGCCTGCCGCCACGCCGGCGCTGCGCACCGTGCGCGGCACGCGATCTACATGAATTCCCGCGGGCCGACGCGGTCGCTGACCCAGCTCTGGAACCGCTTCCACGGGCTTGCCGGCTGCGACACCGTCCGGACCTGGCCGCGCCGGTCCTGCTCTCGATAAACGATTTCCCCGTCCTCCAGCGCCAGCCGGTAACTGTTGTCGGGACGGAATGCCTCGTCGAGGATCGCTTCCAGCTCCCGCGCCAGCGCCGGGCTGTGCACCAGCACGCCAACCTCGGTATTCCAGAAGCGCGAGCGCGGATCCATGTTGTAGGAACCGACGAACGCCACGGCACCGTCGAACACCATCGCCTTGGTATGCAGGCTCGCCTGCGCACTGCCCCAGATCCCGACACGACGCCGCATGGCATGCGTGCCCAGGCGCGCCTTCATCTCGCGCAAATCGACACCGCACTCCAGCAACGGCTGGCGATACGGCACGTAGGCGCCGTAGACGAACGGCACGTCGGTCGCCTCCAGCGAGTTGGTCATCACCCGCACGTCGACGCCACGCGCGCGCATCTCCCGGATCGCCGCCATGCCGTCATCGCCCGGCACGAAATACGCGCTGACCAGCATCAGGCGGCTCTTCACCCGGGCGAACAACGGCAGCAACTCGGCTTCCAGCATCTGGTTACCCGGCGGCATGCCGGGCGACACGATCTTGTCAGGGTCGTCCCAGATCGCGTGTGCGGGCGCCCACAACAACGTGTCGTCGGCCAGCACCAGCGGCGCCCGCTCGCGCAGCCGCTTCGCCCAGGCCGACGAGGCGACGCTGCCGCCGGCAAGGAACTTGCGGATGCCGGCACGCACCCGGCGCAGGTCGTCCGCCACCAGCCGCCGCTCGAGCACCTGCTCGACCGGCACCGCGTGCTCGCTGTGCCAGTAGGCGTTGAAACTTTCCGCCAGCTCCGCGGCCACCGGCCCGACCGACAACAGGTCGATGTCGGCGAAATTGATCTCGTCGTCGGCGCTGAAGTATTCGTCGCCGAGGTTGCGGCCGCCGGAAATGGCGACCGCCGAATCGGCAATCCACAACTTGTTGTGCATTCGCCGGTGCAGGCGGTTGAGCTGGGTAAGCACCGCCAGCGAACGGGTGACGATGCTCTGGCTGCTGCTGCGCAACGGGTTGAACAGGCGCACCTGGATGCCGGGGTGCGCGGACAGCTTGACCACGTCGAAATCACGGCCGTGGCTCAAGGTGTCGTCGAGCAGCAACCGCACCTGGACACCGCGATCGGCTGCGCGCAACAACGCATCGACCAGCAGCCGCGTCGTCTGCCCGTCGTGCACCAGGTAGTACTGCAGGTCGAGCGTGCTCTCGGCGCGATCGGCGAGCATGGCGCGCGCCGCAAACGCGTCGGCGCCGTGGTCGAGGATGCGGAAGCCGGATTCGCCGGGATGGGCGGCAGCGAGCGTCTCGGCGAGCTCAGCGAGCGGCATCATGGCGATCGATGAACCGCAATGCGGCGGCGGCAAAAGCATCCGGCGCCTCGAGCATCGGGTAGTGCCCGACGCCCGGCAACCACGTCAGCGTCGCCTGCGGCAACTCGGCAGCGAGCCGCTCGGCAATCGCCGGGACGCCTACCGGGTCGCGATCGCCCCACAGCACGTGCGCCGGTGCATCGAAGGCGCGGATCGCCGCGTCCCAGCGTTCGCGGTGGATCCAGCGGCGCTCCTCCAGGTAATGCGAAAGATTGCCGAGCGCGATCTTGCCGCCGTCACGCGCGGTCATGGCCCACAATTCATCGAGCTCGGCATCCAGCTCCGGGCCGGGCGTGCCCCACAGCCGCCGCAGGTTGAGCTTGTACATGGCGCGGCCGGCGAGGCGGGAGAACACCGGTCGCGTAAGTCGCAGGCGCAACAGGTGCTGCGCCAGCCGCAACCCGGCCATGTGGTAGTAGAGGCCGGAATTCACCAGCGTTGCAGTGCGGATGTCGATCGGCAGTTCGCCCTGCGCGCGACGATGGAACAACTCGGTGGCCACCGAGCAGCCGTAATCGTGCGCCAGCACGTGCACGTCCTGCAGGCCGAGCGACTGCCACAACGAGACAGCATGCGCCGCCTGGTCGACGATCGAATAGAGGTGGTCGCGCGGCTTGTCGGAATAACCGAAGCCGGGGTGATCGTGCACCACCACCCGGTGGCGGGCGGACAATGCCGGCAACACGCGCCAGAAATCGTACGACGCGCTGGGGAAGCCATGCAGGATGACGATTGCCGATGCATCGGCGGTCGACGCATCGCGCGGACCGGTGTCGACAACGAACAGGGACTTTCCGGCCACCACGTGCCGCTCGCCGCGCTGCAACCACTGCGCGGCGGTCGGCACTCGCGGGGTCTCAGTCACTCGCAGTCCGGCCCGCAGCGGGCACCGGCTGGTCATCCACCTGGATGAAGGTGTCCGCCACCCAGACGCAGAACACGGCGAGGCCGATGCCGCCGAGCACGTCGACCAGCACGTGCTGCTCGGTGGTCATCGTCGACAGGGCAATCGCCGCCGTCCACACCGGCGCCAGCCAACCCCAGTGCGGGTGCGACCGCATCAGGCCGATGGCGGTGATACCGGACAGCGCGACATGCATCGAGGGGAAGCTGTTGGTCGGGTTATCGGCCGACAGCAGGAATGCCCACGCCGCCCCGGTAACCGGCCCGGCATCGATATCGCCGAGTACGCGACGCGGCAACTCGGTAGGGAAAAAGAAAAAGTAGAACGTGGCAATCACGGCGCCCAGCACCAGCGCCCAGAACATCCGGGTGCATCCCGGGTTCTTCACCACCCACCACCAGCCGGTGAACAACATCCCGATGTGGGACAGGTAGATCCAGATGGTGCCAGGCAGGAAGGGCACCATCGCGTCGAAATCGGTATGTGGCGGATGCCACGGCTCGAAGACCGGGTAGGCACCGGTCAGCGTGTATGAAAAGTAGAGATAGAAAGCCGCCGGCCAGAAAAACACCTTGCGATTGTCTTCAGTAATGCGCGGAACCCGGACCAACGGCTTTCTCCACATCGTTGCTCGCCTTGCTTATTCGCCGTAGACCGTGATCTTCAGCTCGGAAGAGGCGCCCCACAGGATGACCTTGGTGTCGGCATCGACGTGGTGAACCTTGGTGATCTTGCCGTTTTTCATCGCGGTGTTCACCGAGCAGTCGCCGCTGCCGAATACCCAGAGGAAGCCGTTGCAGGAAGCGGAACCCTGCTTGGTGGCCGCCTCGGCGTCCATCTTCACGGCCAGGGCCGGCAGCGGGTTGGAGAAATTGGCGTAGCAGCCGGACAGCAGCAGGGAGCCGGCGATGACGGGCAGGAGGGAAAGACGCATGGGAGTGGTCCTGTAGTTTGTTGTTGTCGGAAGCATGGGGACAGCGGACGCTGACCGTGGCGCCAACGATAGGCGGGCCGGCGGCGCCGGACAATCCCGCCCATCAGCGGCGAACGGCGCCCGGCCAGGGGCCGGTCGCATCAGAAGCGATACTCGAGTTTTGCGGCCAGCGCCTGCCCTTCGTAGCCGTCGGCGAAATCGGACTCCGCCCGGAGTTCCACGCGCAGCCCGTTGCCCGCGAGGTATTCCAGGGAGACGGCAACCGCCGTGCGGTCTTCTGCCGGGGCCATGCCCTGCGCCGGGAACAACGGGCTGCCGGCAACGAAACCCGCTGCCAACTGCGTTTGCTCGTTCACCAACTCGTGCCACTGCAGCAACTCCACGCCCGGCGAGATGGTGGCACCACGCCCGGTCTCGAACGCGCGCACCAGGCGGATCCCGGCGCCGACCTCGGCTTCCTCGTAAACCTGGCGGGCGATGGTCAGCGCCTGGCTCGTCGGCGTGCCGTCGCCAACCTCGGTGTGGGCATCGATATCCAGCTGGCGATACGTCGCCGCGAGTTGCGGCACGACCTGCCAGCGTTGCCCCAGCGGCTTGCTCCACCACAAGCCGGCACCGAGATGCGCGCTGTCGTAATCCGCATTGATGCGTTCGCTGCCGGCGACGCGCGAAGCGACCGTATTCCAGTCGCCGGCGCCGAGCACCAGTTCGAAGTCGCCGGCCGGCGACAACCACTGCCCGTACAACGAGAGCATCGTCGCCTCGCTCTCGGCGTCGCCGGCGCCACCCGCTTCGGATGCCTCGCTGCCGGCCGCAGTGACGGCCAGACCGGCGCGCAGGTCCTCTCCCGGTCCGGCGTCGATACCGATCGTGGCGAGCGTGCCATCGGCCTCGTAGCCGGCAATGCCGTTGCGCGCATCCTGGCTGGCACTCATGCCGCGGGCATCGAGCCAGAGCATGTAGCCCGCACCGGGCTCGTCGCCGCTGCTCATTCCGCCGCCGCCCAACCGCTGGCGGATCGCCGATGCCAGCTGGCCGGTCGCCGCGCGCGCCGCGCCGCGCGTCATGCCGGACACCGCGGGCGCCCAGCCATCGGGATCGCCGTTGTAATCGAATACGAAGCCACCGCCGGCATCCGCGGCAAGGCAGGCCGCCTGGCCGTTGGGCGTCAGGTTCGCTTCAAGACAGTCGAGCACATCGATGCGAATGCCGAGTTCGCCCGCCGGGAGGCCGCCGAGAAACTCCACGCTGACCAGCGGGCCGGAGGACAACTGCAGCGTGGCCGGGTCTGCCACCAGGTTGCCGGCGCGCAGCAGCAGGTAGTCGGGCGTCGAGCCATCGCTGCGAATCGTCTCGCGGAAATCCGGCGCCAGCACGACATCGATGTTCGCGCCGGCCGTGAGCGTGGCAGTGCCGGCGACATTCCAGTACGCAGTGCTGGACGCGAGCATCGGCGTCGCGGCATCGATGTACGCGCGCGACACGCTGCCGGCCTGCGCGACGTAGGTTTGCACGTCGATCCGGCCGGCCACCAGGCCGAGGTTGTCCAGCGCGATATTGCCGCTGGCCGCGTAATCCAGGCCCTGCAATGTGCCGGATGCAAGGTTGAAGAACGCCGCATCGGCACCCGCCTGCACCTGCAGGCCGGTTGCCGGGCTGTACACAACGCCAGCGTTGGTCAGGCTGGCGGAACCGCTGGCGACGGTGATGGCAGCGTTGTCGCTGCCGGCAGCATTCGCGGCACCACCGGTGATGCTGCTGGTATCGTCGATCGACACCGTCGACGACAACGCCGACAGCCAGAGGCCGACGCTACTGTCGCTCGCCAGTGCATCAGCGTACAGCGAGGAGCCGTCGATGAGAGTAACGCTGGCGTCGTTGCCGGAAAGTCGCGCAGCGGTAGCGGAAACATTGCCGGCTACCGCGACACTCGTACCACCCAGCAACGACAGCGATGCTGTCGTCACGCCATGCAAGCTCACGCCGTCGACAATATCGCCGCCCGTGGCGGTGATCGTCGTGCCGTCCAGCGTCATCGTCGCCGTGTCCGTGGCGCTGACACTGACACCAGAAGCCCCATACATCGTCGCCGTCGCCGACAACGTGCTGCCGGTGATCGATACATCCGCCGCTACACCGGCCAGTTGAACGCCGAAGGCGCGACCGGCACCCTCAACCGTCAACGTCGAATCCAGCAGCGACAGCGACGCGTCGTAGTACACGGTGTCCAGGACACCGGACTCGTCGTAGTCATATGCGTCGGCGCGGATGCCCGTTGCTTCCGCCCCCGCCGTTACCGACAGGTCCAGCGCCGACGCATCCACCGTCACCGCGCCGGCGTTGTCGTAAATCATCAGCGCCGCCGCGTACATGCTGCTGTCTGCCGACAGCGACGCCGTGTCGATGTTCACATCAATCGCCTGGCCAACCTGGTGGATCCAGGCAGCGTAGGTCTGCCCCGCGCCGCTGGCGTGGATTCCCGAACCGCCAGTCACGTCCAGCAACAGGGTGCCGCCCGCACCCCCGCCCGAAGTCATGTGGAGAGCGGTTGCGTCCCCATTGGCACTCGTTGCCGACAGCACCGCCGCCGTCGCCAGCGACACGGAGGTCGCGGCACCATCGCCAGTCGCCCACGTCTGCAGCCCCGTCACGATGCCGCGGCTATCGGCGACTATCGATGCATCATCCAGTTGCACGGTTGTCGATTGGCCGAAGATCTGGGCACCGAAGGTCGACAGGTCCCAGCCAAACCAGCCCGCCGCTGCTTCGACACGCGTGCCGCCCAGCAACGACAGCGACACCGTGGGGCCAGACAAACTCACGCCCTCAGCATAATCGCGACCCGTGGCGGTAATCGCCGCGCCGTCCAGCGTCACCGTCAGCACGTCCGTAGCGCCGGCACTCACACCAATAGCCGAATCCGACGTATCCGTTACTGACAACGTACCGCCGGTGATCCATACATCCGTCGTTGCGCCACCCGCCGCAACACCGACAGTCAATCCGGAACCCTCAACCGCCAGCGTCGAATCCAGCAGCGACAGCGACGAGTCGTAGAACGTGATGATCAGGGACCCGAACTCGTCGAAATCGTAGTCATATGCACCGGCGCGGATGCCCGAGGCGCTCGCCCCCGCCGTTACCGACAGGTCCAGCGCCGTCGCATCCACCGTCAACGCGCCGGCGTTGTCGTCAATAGCCAGCGCCGCCGCCTCGTACGTGCTGCTGGCCGCCGACAACGATGCCGTGTCCAGCGTCACCGCCACCGGGCCGCTGTTGACGATCCGCACGGCGGCCGTATCGGTACCACCGGCGCCACTGGCAACGATCGAAGAACCACCATCCACCGTGAGCAACACGCCATCGGGCGACGACATTTCATGCGCCGTCACGCCGGCGACCGCCGAGATCACCTCGATATTCACGCCAGTGAGCGTTTCCTCCAGCGGCGCGGCGATGGCCGACCGGGGGAACATTGCCGGGCCGGCGACGCCGACTGCCGATGCGATCGCGACAACGAGTGCGGACCGGCGGAAACCGCCAACCCCCTGCGGGGCGTAGGCGCGCGGCGATACGCCACGGATGACCGGGGCGCTGGAGAGCAGGGGCATGGAATCTTCCTTGACGGTGGGAATGCAGGCAGGCGTCCGGGACTCTAGCCTGCGCTAAACGCCGTTCCTAGCCACCAAAAGTGATGTTGATCACATTCAGCGACCGGCGTGGCTCAAATCCGCTCGAACAGCAGGTCCCACACTCCGTGACCGAGCCGCTCGCCGCGCGCCTCGAACTTGGTATCCGGCCGCCAGGCCGGCTGTTCGACGTAATCGCCGGCCGGCGACAGGTTGCGCAATGCCGGCTCGGCACGCAGCAACTCCAGCGTCCACTCCGCGTACGGCCGCCAGTCGGTGGCGAAATGGAACAGGCCGCCCGGCTTCAGCTTGCGCGCCACCAGCGCCAGGAATTCCGCCTGCACGATGCGGCGCTTGTGGTGCTTTTTCTTGTGCCAGGGATCCGGGAAGTACAACTGCAGGCGATCGATCGACTGGTCGGGCAGCATGTTGTTCAGCACTTCCACCGCGTCGTGGCGCATGACCCGCAGGTTGGCGAGATCCTGCTCCTCGATGCCCATCAGCAGCGCGCCGACGCCGGGCGCATGCACCTCGATGCCGAGGAAATTCTTCTCCGGCTCCGCCTGCGCCATCGCCAGCAGCGAACGACCCATGCCGAAGCCGAATTCCACCACCAGCGGTGCGGCGCGACCGAACAGCGACGAAGGCTCGACTTCCCGCGGCGCGTACTCGACACCGAAGCGCGGCCACAGCTCGGCAAGTGCCCGCTCCTGCCCCTTGGTCAGCCGCCCTTCGCGCAGCACGAAACTCTGCACCTTGCGCAGCGGCTTGCCGGTCTCGGGATCGAACTCGGGGGTGTAGACGCTGATCACGAACGTGCGCTCAGCCGATCAGCCCGGCGGTCGGCGACGACGCGCCGCCGTACAGTTTCTTCGGCATGCGGCCGGCAAGGAACGCCTCGCGCCCCGCCTCCACCGCCTTCTTCATCGCCGATGCCATCAGCACCGGCTTCTGCGCGGCGGCGATCGCGGTATTCATCAGCACGCCTTCGCAACCGAGCTCCATGGCGATCGCCGCGTCGCTGGCAGTGCCGACGCCGGCATCGACCAGGATGGGCACTTTCGCCTGCTCGAGGATGATCCGCAGGTTGTACGGGTTGACGATGCCGAGGCCGGAACCGATCAGCGACCCGAGCGGCATCACCGCGATGCAGCCGATCTCTTCCAGCTGCTTCGCGATCACCGGGTCGTCGCTGGTGTAGACCATGACGTCGAAACCGTCCTTCACCAGTTCCTCCGCCGCATGCAGCGTCTCGGTGACGTGCGGGTACAGCGTCTTCTGGTCGGCCAGCACCTCCAGCTTCACCAGCTTGTGGCCGTCGAGCAGTTCGCGTGCGAGGCGGCAGGTGCGCACCGCTTCCTTCGCGTTGTAGCAACCGGCGGTGTTCGGCAGGATGGTGTACTTGTCCGGCGAGACGAAATCGAGCAGGTTGGGCTCGCCCTTGTCCTGGCCGATGTTGGTGCGGCGGATCGCCACGGTGACGATCTGCGCGCCGCTGGCCTCGATCGCCGCGCGCGTCTCGTCGAAATCCCTGTACTTGCCGGTACCGACCAGCAGGCGCGAGGAATAACTCTTCCCGGCGAGGATGAAGTTGTCGTTGCTCATGGAGTGGGGTTCCGCCGTTATTCTGCAATAGTCCCGCAATGGCTCGGGGTTCGCTCAGCCGCCGCCGATGGCGTGCACGATTTCCACGCGGTCGCCCGCGGCCAGCACGTGCTGCGCGTGCGTGCTGCGCGGCACGATTTCCTCGTTGACCTCGACCGCCAGCCGCTGGCCGGCAAGGCCCAGTTGTGCGAGCAGCGCCGCGATCGTGCAGCCGTCATCGACTGCACGGGCCTCGCCATTGACGAAAATGTTCATGCTGGCCATTTGTTCAACCGGCGCTGCGCGCGGCAGCGAACGCCGCCCACGCCAGCCACAGCCAGCCGACGATGAAGGCGACGCCGCCGAACGGCGTCACCGCGCCGAGGATCTTCACGCCGGACAGCGCCAGCACATAAAGACTTCCGGAAAACAGCACGATCCCCACCATGAACGCCGCGCCCGGCCCGTTCAGCGCCAGTTGCGGCTGCGCCGCGGCAAGCACGCCGACCAGCAGCAACGCCAGCGCGTGGTACATGTGGTACTCGGCGCCGGTGCTCCAGGTGGCGAGCAATTCCGGCGTCAGCCGCGCCTTCAGGCCATGCGCACCGAAGGCACCGGCCATCACGGCCAGCGCGCCGTTGAGGGCACCGAGGGCAATCATCCAGTTCATGGGGTTCGACCGGTCCGCAAAAGAAAAGGCCGCGTGATTATACGCGGCCTTTCGTACTCGCCCGGGGCAATCTCCCGGAGTGTCACGCCTCCAGCATCGCTGCCTTCAGCTTTTTCATCGCGTTGGCTTCCAGCTGGCGGATGCGCTCGGCCGACACGCCGTACTGGTCGGCCAGGTCCTGCAGCGTCGCCTTGTCGTCCTCGCGCAGCCAGCGGCGCTCGAGGATGTCGCGCGAGCGGG
>JBKHWA010000134.1:0-11440 GCA_046566765.1 Gammaproteobacteria bacterium | reverse complement strand
CCGAAGATGGCGTTCACCGTGTCACCGCAACTGCGGCTGGTCGCCAACCGCCGCGAGGTCGTGGTCACCGGCGACGTCCGCGTGCCGTACGGCCGCATCGAGATGAAGAAACTGCCACTGCAGTCGGTCAGCCTGTCCGACGACGTCGTGCTGGTGCATGCCGACACGCCGGCCGACCGCGGTGGCGTCGGCTTCCGGCAGCGGGTCGACATCTACCTGCTGCTCGGCGACGACATCCGCTTCGACGCGTTCGGCGGGAAGGGCCAGCTGACGGGTGACCTGCGCCTGCGCAGCACGCCGGAACTGCCGATGCAGGTCGACGGCGAACTGCACGTGAAGGACGGCGACTATTCCGCCTTCGGCCAGCAACTGAAACTGCGCTATGCCGACATCATCTTCAACGGCCCTGTCGACCGCCCGCTGGTGGAAGCGCTGGCGGTACGCGAACTGAACGACGCGGCAGTGCGCGAGGTCGGCGTGCAGCTGAGCGGCTCGCTGCACGCCCCGCAAAGCACGTTGTGGTCGTCGCCGGAACTGCCGCAGGAAGAAGCGCTGGTCTGGCTCACCACCGGCCGCCCGCTGTCGGAGGGCCCGGTCGACCTGCGCGGCGAGGCGGCGCAGGCGGCAGTGGCGATGGGCATGGTCCAGGGCAGCGTGCTGCTGTCGCAGGCCGGCCAGGAAATCGGCCTGCGCGACGTCCAGCTTTCCACCGGCGGCGAAGGCGAGGAAGCAGAGGTGCAGGTAGGCACGCACGTGAGCGAGCGCATCTTCGTCGGCTACAACCAGCGGGTGTTCACCGGCGACTCCAGCGTCATGATGCGGCTGCAACTGAGCCGCCGCTTCATGCTGGAAGCACTCTCCGGCGTCGAGAGCGCGATCGACGTGTTCTACACCTTCGAATTCTGAGCACCAGGACCACCCGATCCCATGTCGTCACTCCTTGATGCGATCATCGCCAACCCCTACGACACCCTCGCCGTCTGCTGGTTTTTTGCCGGCTGGACCGTCTACACCCGCTACGTGCAGTACGCCGCCCGCAGCCGCAACAGCCTGACCCGCGTGCTGCTGCAATCGCGGCGGGACTGGATGACGCAGTTGCTCGACCGCGAAAACCGCATCACCGACGCCTCGATCATCGCCAACCTCGAGCGCAACGTGAGCTTCCTCGCCTCCTCCGCGCTGCTGATCGTCGCCGCCCTGCTGACCACCCTTGCCGGTACCGAGACGGCGGTGAACATCCTCGCCAGCATCCCGCTGACCACGCCGTCGTCGCGCGAATTGTGGGAAGTGAAGGTGATGTTGCTGCTGGTGGTGTTCATCTACGCGTTCTTCCAGTTCACCTGGTCGATGCGGCAGTACAGCTTCCTGTCGATCCTGGTCGGCGCGGCGCCGGACGGCGCACGGCTGGATGACGCGCAGCGCGAGCGGTTTGTTGGCGGCGCGTCGCAGGTGGCGACGCTGGCAGCGTTCGCCTTCAACCAGGGGCTGCGTGCCTACTACTTCGCGCTGGCGGTTCTGGCGTGGCTGGTGAGTGCGCCGGTGTTCATGGCGGCGACGAGCGTGGTGATCTGGGTGCTGTACCGGCGCGAGTTTCACTCGCCGGCGGTGCGGGCGCTGAGGTCGCTGCACTGACCGGTCCTGCGCTGGCTGGTGCTGCGCTGGCTGGTGCTGCGCCGGCTTCGCTTGTGGCGTACTTCAGGGTGGCGGCGGGGTGCCGGTCCGTTCCGGCGGCTGAGTGTCTCGTCGCTCGCTTTGGCTACCCTGCCACCTGCAAGGTCGCCTGCTCGCTTCCCTCGACACAGGCCGCCTCCACGGACCGGCAGCCCGCCGCATGAAGGACGGACTGCGCTCTCGCAGGAAGAGCAAAAGCGGAATCGGTGCCACCTTCACGGTGCTGCCCTGCGCGCAGTACGCGATGGGGTGACATGCGCCGCGGGCGATCGCGGCAGACCCGGCCTGCGGCCGATCCGGGTGAAAAGCGCGGGGCTACAACCAGCGCAGCTTCCTGAAGACCAGGTACTGCACCAGCGACCAGCACACCAGGAACCCCAGCACCGCGGGAAATCCCCACGGATTTTGCGCCCCCGGAATCCCCCCGACGTTCATCCCCAGCAAGCCGGTGGTGAACGTCAGCGGCACGAAAAACGCCGCCACCACCGACACCGCGTAGAACGTCTTGTTGGCGCGCGCGACGGCGCGCTGGTTCAAGCCATCCTGCAGGATCTGCACGCCCTCGCGAACCACCTCGAGGTCCTCGATGTAGCGGTACAGCGTGTTGGTCGCCTCGCGCCACTCTTCCTCGGCGGTAATGCCCAGCCACGGCAGGTGCAGCGAATCAATGGTGACGAACACGTCCTTCTGCGGACCGAGGAATCGCCGCAACGTCGCGCAGCGGCGGCGGACCTGCATCAGTTCCGCCATGTCGATGCGCTGGTCGGCGTCCACCGCCTCTTCCATCCGGTCGAGGCGATCGCGCAGGTCGTCGATCGACGGTTCCATGCCGGCCACCATCGCCGTGGCAAGGGCAGCCAGCAGTTCGGCGGAGTTGATCGGCGAGTATTCGCCACCGAGCATGGCGACGACATCGGCGACGGGCTTCAGCGGCCGCGAAGAGAAACTCAGCACGCGATGTTTTTCCACCCACAGGCGGATCGCCACCAGGTCGTCGGGGTCGGTGCCGGGCGTCGGCTGCACGCCGCGCATGATCACCATCAGGCTCGCCTGCTGCCGCGGCCGGTAGGCGCGCGGCCGGGTTTCCTCGGAGATCAGCGCCTCGACATCGATCTCGTCGATGCCGCTGTGCGCGTACAACCAGGTGAGCACCGCCTCGCTGCGGCGATCGAGGTGCAACCAGACCAGGCCTTCTCCCGGCGGCGTGGTGAACGCCTCCTCCGCCGGCAACAACCGGTGCGCGCCATTGGGCGCGATCAGTACCGCGGAAAAAACACCCAGCGGCGCGGCGGGCGTCGGATCGGTCATGGGCAGGCAGTCCCCGGCAGGTCAACGGCCGGAGTGTATGTCATTCGTCGCGCGGTGGCAGACAGGCCTTGCGGCAGATGTCGGAGGAAAAACCGCGCCGCAGCAGGAAGGCCATCTGCCGGTTGCGCTCGGCCGGACCGGGCGGCAACGCGTCGCCGAACTTGCGACGGCGCACGTCACGCGCCTGGGCCAGCCAGTCGATCTCGTCGTTGGCAGGAATGGCGGAGATATCGGGGGATGCAGGGGATTCGTCGCCACGGATTGCGCCGAGACCCTTGGCACGCAACGCGGCACGGATGCGCAACGGGCCGTAGCCGCGACGCACATGGCTGCTGGTAACTGACTGGAGGTAGCGCACGTCGCTCAGCAGGCCCTCGTGCTCGAGCTGGTCGAGCACAGGGCCTATCGCCGCGGTAGCGTCAGGAAAACGCCGGACCAGTTTCTGTTCGATCTCGGTCCGGCAGTACTCCCTGCGGGCCAGCCAGTCCATGGCAGCCCGACGGATGCCGGTAGCAGACGGCACCTGGGAGTTCTTGCGCGGCGATGGCCTGGCACCCGTTGTCGTTTCCGCTGCGGGTTCCGCATCCGGTTGCCGGGACATCGCCGATACTGCACCGGTCTCGCGACCGGGTTCACGTTCGTCGCTCATCACTGCGACCAGGAAGGCTACGAGGCACCTGGATGAATCAGGCGTCCAATTCCTCGTCTTCTTCCTGCGAGTCGATGACCGCCAGCGGGGCTTCCATCAACCTGGTGCGGATCTGCTGTTCGATCTCGAAGGCCACTTCCGGGTGCTCCTTCAGGAACTCGCAGGCGTTGGTCTTGCCCTGGCCGATCTTGTCGCCCTTGTAGGCGTACCAGGCACCGGATTTCTCGATGAGGCCCAGCTTGGCGCCGAGATCGATGATCTCGCCGCGCTTGTTGGAACCCTCGCCGTAGAGGATCTGGAACTCGGCCTGGCGGAACGGCGGCGCCACCTTGTTCTTCACCACCTTCACCCGCGTCTCGGAACCGACGACTTCCTCGCCGACCTTCACCGAGCCGATGCGGCGGATATCCAGCCGCACCGACGCGTAGAACTTCAGCGCGTTGCCGCCGGTGGTGGTTTCCGGGTTGCCGAACATCACCCCGATCTTCATGCGCAGCTGGTTGATGAAGACCACCAGACAGTTGGCGTTCTTGATGTTGCCGGTCACCTTGCGCAGCGCCTGCGACATCAGGCGGGCCTGCAGGCCGACGTGCGAATCGCCCATCTCGCCCTCGATCTCCGCCTTCGGTACCAGTGCGGCAACCGAGTCGACGATGATCACGTCGACCGCGTTCGAGCGAACCAGCATGTCGACGATCTCCAGCGCCTGCTCGCCGGTATCCGGCTGCGACACCAGCAGGTCGTCGACGTTCACACCCAGCTTGCGGGCATATTCCGGGTCCAGCGCGTGCTCGGCGTCCACGAAGGCACAGACGCAGCCTTTCTTCTGGGCCTCGGCGATGACCTGCAGGGTCAGCGTGGTCTTGCCCGAGGATTCCGGCCCGTAGATCTCGACGATCCGGCCGCGCGGCAGGCCACCCACGCCGAGGGCGAGATCCAGGCCGAGGGAGCCGGTGGAGATGACCGGGATCTGCTGCTTTTCCTGGTCGCCCATGCGCATGATCGAGCCCTTGCCGAACTGGCGCTCGATCTGGGCAAGGGCGGCACTCAGGGCTTTCTGCTTGTTCGCATCCATTGAATCTGTCCTCTGCTACGTCGTCCGAAGGGGTGTCCGGGATGGCGCGTGGGGTGGGCGGTGGCGCGGGGTACTGAACCTATGGACAGTATCCTTGCCGCTGTCGCGGATACTGTCAATAGGGACAGTAGCCGCGTCGAAACATTCTGCTCACCGTCCGCGCCGGCCGTGGAGAAGAGATTGCCCCCGGGTTACGACAGGCGCTGTCGCAGGCCGTCGAGGGCGATTGCCACGGCCCGGGCGCGGATCGCTGCCCGGTCGCCGGTGAGCCGGTGCATTGCCGCCTCGGCGTAGCCGCGCTTCTGGCCCCAGGCGAACCACACGGTGCCTACCGGCTTTTCCGGCGTGCCGCCGTCCGGCCCGGCGACGCCGCTGATCGCCACCGAGAGATGGCCGCGGCTGTTCTTCACCGCGCCCAGCGCCATTTCCTTCACCACCGCCTCGCTCACCGCGCCGTGCTGGGCGAGGCTGGCGGCGGCCACGCCGAGCATCTCGATCTTCGATTCGTTGGAATAGGTCACGTAGCCGCGATCGAACCACGCCGAGCTGCCGGCCACCGAGGTGACCGCCTGCGCCACCCAGCCGCCGGTGCAGGACTCGGCGGTGACGAGCTTGATCCCCGTTTTCTTCAGCAAGGTGCCGACCTCGACGGCGAGGCGGTCGATGTCGGCCTGGAGGATGAGCAACGAGGTTGTAGGCACGGGCGGGTCCGGGAGGGCGGGCGGGAGCAACGGGCGAGGCGTGATTGTTGCCGGGGCGACGACGGGGATTCAACGCCGGGTGACGGCAACGGCCGGCCTGCCTGCCGGCACGATGCAGGGCACGAATTGTCGCACCACGCTCAGACCATGGCGCTCCTTTCGCAACGGTAGCGCCCTATGCATCGCCGCGACCTTCTCGCCCTTCTCGGCGCCGGCACCTGCCTCGCCGCCGGCGGATTGCCGGTCATCGGCAGCGCCGCCTGCAACCACACCGGGCGTATGCACGCGGTACATCGCCTGCCCCTGTTCCTCGGCCTGGGCGCCGGCGGATATCCGACCATCGAGACACTGTTCGACGTCTACGGCAGCCGGCTCGGCAACCACTACCACGCGATGTGGATTCCATCGCCACCGGACCGGCACGGCGAGATACCCGACTGGTGTGCGGACAGCTACCCGTTCTCCGCCGACAACACCACGGAGGTTCACCTCGTGGCAGGGCTGGGCGGCAACGATGCCGACCTGTTGCTGCCGCTGATGATCACCTGGCGCGAACGCGGCGTGCCGGTGGACATCATCGGCCTGGTGCCGACGCGCCCGCTGCCCGGTGACGTTGACCAACGGGCCCGGGCGCAACTGAAACGCATCATCGACAGCGATCCGCGACAGACGATGGCTGTCGAACGGGCGCCAGTCGTGAAGAACACGGCGTTGATCCTTGACATGCTGGGTTACGATCCGCAACCACCGATCGAACCGTCGCCCCGCGCGCAAGGAAACCGCCAATGGCCGATCTGCTGACCAGGATCGAGAAAGCCGTAAGGAAAGCAGCACCCGGTTTGTTCCTGAAGATCCGGGAATTCAATACCACCCGGAATTCCTACGAGGAGTGGCTCAACTGGGAGTTGTTCCTCGCGCTGAGAAAAGCCAGGTTGTCCGTGGATGCGCGCCCGCGGCTGGAAGGGAAGCGATTCAAGATGTTCGCCGACCTGCGGATTTCCGACGGAAAGGACTCCGCCATCGTCGAGGTCAAGATCGCCCACTCGGCGACCCAGGACAAATACATTGAGGCCATAAAAAAGGATGGCGATGCGCTGACCGCGCTCACGGATGCGCAACTGATCAGGATCCAGTTGCTGTTCCTGTCCTCGAACCAGGCATCGATCCGCGAGAGCGAGAACTGGAAGGCCTGGCTTGGCCGCATCAAGAACTGGAACGAGGCAAAGGAACTGTATTACGCGTCGCGGAAGCCGGAAAAAGGCAGCGACGGCGTCTACCTGCTCGACCGGACCCGCCGGCAAAAAAAGACGGCGTCCTGAGTTTCACCCGTAGCGATGGCCCATCCGTCGCACTGTCGCACTGTCGCACTGTCGCACTGTCGCGCGCATCCGCTCGCGCAGCGCGCGCGACGCCAGCACCTCGACGCGGTCGAAACGTTGCAACGGGCACAACCACACATCGTCGTAATTCCACAGCGCCGCCACCAGGCAGGTGACCTGGCCGCGGATGACGACGCCCGGCGGGTTGAACAACCATGCCCGCGCCTCGCCGTCGCCGGCGCGGCGATACCAGCCGGTGAACTGCCGGCGCGCGCGGGATCATTTCGCACAGGTTCGCCGGCAGACGCGACAGGCGATGTCGCACCCGTGCGCTCAGGCCGGCGGGACATCGCCGCCGCCCGCCAGCCGTCGTTCGAGCTCTGCCACGGCAGCAACGAACGCGGAAGGCAGATCCGCCCCTTGCGCCGGGTCGCGCTGCGCGTTGCCACGCCCCTTGACCTGCACCTTCTGCCAGCGCCCGCTGCGGAGACCGTACTGTGCAGTGGCGATGCGTTCACCGCCGCCGGCGTAACGAAACGAGTAGATCGCGGCCTGTCCGGCTTTGCAGTGCTGGTCATAGCTGCCGACGCAGTGCTGCATCTCGCGGCCCTCCTCCACCAATGCCTGCGAGGTACACAGCGGCACCACCTCGATTCCACCGATGCGAAAGCCCGCGACCGGCAATGTCCACGCCAGGTTCCGCGGGGCCTCCGCCTCCACCGGCGTCCAGCGGATGCCATGCCAGGCCTCCGCCCGCGCGACCAGCGTCGGCCAGTCGGCCCGGAGTTGCGAAGGAGGTGCCGTATGCCAGATCGCCGCCAGCCAGTCGTGCACCACGCGGAAGTCCTCCGCAAACAGCTCAACCTCGTCCGGGTTGCCGTCATCGCCGACGACGTGCAGAAGGTGCACCAGCAACGCGTGCAACACCGGCCGGTAGCGCTTGCGCGACGCGGCACGCCCGGCGACGTCGGCAGCGCCATCGACCAGCAACAGGTGCTGCAGGCCATGCAGGCAGTAATGGCCGTCGAGCAGATCGGCGCCGAAATGCAGGACAGACAGTGCCCGGCTGCCGTTCGGCCACAACTCGCGCGCCTCGCCGGGCTCGATGCCATGTACGAACTGGGCCCAGTACGCACCGATCGCCAACGCCATTTCCATGACTGCGGCCCGTCCGCGGTGATCAGCGGAGCCCGCCTCGCCAACCTGCAACGCCATGCCGAGCGGCACCAGCAGGTACGGATCGCATTCCGGCAACGCGAAACCGGACCAGCAGCGCGCGACAGCCGCGATGGACGTGGGCGGCAGCCGTCGCAGCCTCGCGATCCCTTGCCGCGACAGCCCCTGTGCGCGCAACCAGCGCACGATGTCGTCGGCAGCGATGCCGGGCGGGTCCGTCGCTGCATGGCAGCCGTGTTGACGCCACCAGCACAGCCTCAACGGCACCAGCAGGTGCAGCGGATCACGCAGATCCCAGGCCAGGAAGTCCTGCTCGACCGCAAGCAGGTCCTCCAGCCAGTTGCCGCCCTGGCAGGCTGCATCCAGTGGCGACACCGGCACCCCCGGGTCGAACAGCGAGGCAAGCAGTACGCCCGGCGATGCATCGGGCGGTATCCGCGCCAGCAGCGCATCGGCCGCGAGCGCGCCGAGTTCGGCGGCGGCCACCGCCGGCAGGTACCGCCGGAACGCTGCGGCCAGCGCCTCTGCCAGCGAACGGGCCGCCGCGGCGCAGCGGTACTCCGCATGGATGCCGGGCCAACTCCGCGCCACGCACCAGTCGTACAGCGGCACGATGATCCCGGCCGGCGGATCACCGAATACCGCGCACCACGACGTGCGCAGGGCATCGACGATCGCCGGTTCAGGCAGTCCCTCCTGCCACTCGCGCGGGTAACGCCAGGGCTCGCCGTCGATCAGGACATGCGCGCGCCCGGGCTGTGGCGCGATGGTGATCCCGGCCAGCCCCTGGAGGATGGCGCGCAGTTCGACGCGGGATGGATCGGCAGACATGGCAACCTCCATGAAGGCGCCACGTTGCCGCACCGGCACGACAAACCCTGTCGCGTGCGCCGCTGCCGCCGGGCGCGCAGGGATTGCGCCGTCGCCGCCCGTGCGGATGATGAAATTCCTGCCACGACCGGCCACGGGCCAACGGGTGCCGCATGAACCAGCTATCCTCCGCCGACATCGCCAGCCGGCTGGCGACACTGAACAGCCAGTCCACGGTCGCCTGGCGTCTTGCCGACAACGGGCTGGAAAAAACGTGGGTGTTCCCCGACTTCGCCGCCGCATTCGCCTTCATGACCCGCGTCGCTGCCGAGGCCGAACTGATGAACCATCACCCGGACTGGCGTAACGTGTGGAACAAGGTCGAGGTACGGCTGAGCACGCACGATGCCGGCGGCATCACCGGGCTGGACTTCCGGCTCGCGGCGGCGATGGACCGGCTGGCCTGAGCAGTCCGGGCATTGTTTCACCGGTGACACCCGACGCCGCTACACTGCACGCCCGAGCGCGACACCCGATTAACGCCCGCATGAACGTCATCGTCATCGACTTCGAGACCACCGGCCTGTATCCCGGCCACGACCGGGTGATCGAGGCGGCGGCAGTGGTGATCGAGGACGGCGAAATCACCCGTCGTTTCCAGAGCCTGGCCAATCCGGGCATGCGGATCCCGTCGTTCATCGAGGGCTTCACCGGCATCAGCAACGCGATGGTGAAGAACGCGCCGCCGACCGCCGAGGTAATGGCACAACTCGCGGATTTCCTCGGCGACGCGCAGCTGGCGGCGCACAACGCGAATTTCGACCGCGGCTTCCTCGGCGCCGAACTGCAACCGCTGCAGCTGGAAGTGCGCCAGGATTTCCTGTGCACGCTGCTGCTGTCGCGGCGGATCGCGCGCGGGTTGCCGAGTTACAAGCTGGAAAACGTCGCCCGGCATTTGCAGGTGCCGGTACCGCGCGACACCCACCGCGCGCTGGCGGATGCGGAAATGGCGGCGCGTGTATTGCTGGAACTGGCCGGCCGGCTGCGCGACCGACTGGGCATGGCGGAGGTCAGCGGCGAGTTGCTGCTGCGGGCGCAGGGCATCCAGCCGGCGAGCTTCGACCGGAAAGTGAAAACGCTGGCCGCGGGCTGACGACAACCCGCCGCTAGCGGCCAGCCAGGCATCTTGTTCCGACACCGCGTGTCGCGCCGTCCCCTACACTGCGACCTCATGAGCACCTCCCTCGCCACCCCCCTCGTCATCGGCATCTCCGCCACCGCGCTGTTCGACCTGCGCGAAGCGCAGGCGTATTTCGACGCCCGCCTGCGGGAAAGCCCGGCCACCGCCGTCGCCGACTACCGGGCGTGGATGCGCGAACGCGAACAGCAACCGCTGGCCGACGGCACCGGCATGCCGCTGGTGCGCGCGCTGCTGGCGCTGAATGCACATGCCGCCGATGGGCCGCTGGTCGACGTGGTGGTGCTGTCGCGCAACAGCCTGGAAACCGGCGTCCAGGTGTTCAACAACATCCGTCGCCTGCAACTGCCGATCACCCGCCACGCGTTCACCGGCGGCGAGTCGGTCGTGGACTACCTGTCGGCGTTCAGCGTCGACCTGTTCCTCACCACCCATGCCGCCGACGCGCAGCGGGTGATCGACGAGGGTCATCGCGCTGCCGCGATCCTGCGCGCGCCGCCGCCCGACGCGGCGCCGTTCCCCGCCGGCCAGGTACGCATCGCCTTCGACGGCGACGCCGTGCTGTTCGATGACAGCAGCGAACTCGTCTACAAGTCGCAGGGGCTGGCGGCGTTCCAGCGCCACGAGGACAGTCGTCGCGACGAGCCGATGACCGACGGCCCCTACGCGCTGCTGCTGCGCAAGCTGGCGCAGCTGCAGGCGCGGCTGGTGGCGCAGGTGCAACCGGGCGCAACGGCGCCGTTGCGCATCGCGCTGATCACCGCCCGCAGTGCGCCGGCGGAAATGCGGGTGATCAACACGCTGCGCCACTGGGGCGTGCAGGTCGACGAGGTGTTCTTCCTTGGTGGATTGGGCAAGGACGCCGTCCTGCGCGCCTTCCGTCCGCACATCTTCTTCGACGACCAGGACGTGCACCTCGATGCCGCTGCGCGCGCGGTGTCGGCCGGGAAAGTGCCGTGGCGGTCGGGGTCGGGGTTGCAGGCACTCCGCAAGCAGGATTGACGGTGGCGGGATGAGCGGACCAACGCGCCCGACCGTGCCGCCGGGACTGTGCTGACCGGCCAGCCTGCTGCCAGAATTCCCCACCCCTCACGGACGAGTCCCGCCCATGGCCCGCATCCTTCCTTCCGACTGGCTGCACTCCGCCTACCTGCACGACGGCGAGAAGGAAACCATCGGCTGGCTGGCGGACGCGCTCACCGACGAATACGTGGTCTGGGCCGGCGTCGAGTGGGCCTCGCGCGAGCGCAACGGCGTGCCGGTGTACGGCGATATCGACCTGCTGGTGGTCGGGCCGTCCGGCAACGTGGTGCTGATCGAGCAAAAAAACGGCGCGCTGTTCGTCGACGACGCCGGCAACCTGAAGAAGGCCTACGGCACGAAGGAGAAATCCGTCGGCCACCAGCTGCGCCACTCGTTCACCGCCTTCCTCCGGCAATGGGAGGACGCCTACGGCAAGCATGAGCCCAAGCCCTACCTCACCACGCTGATGTACCTGCCGGACCACCGTGTTGAGAACGTCGCCTCGCTGCA
>JBKHWA010000133.1:0-5296 GCA_046566765.1 Gammaproteobacteria bacterium | reverse complement strand
CGTGGCCGTCGACCAGCGCGATGGCTACATCGCGGCGACGCGCCAGTTGTTGCGCTCGCTCGACAGCGACCGCGACATCGCCAACGGCGTGACGATCGCGCCGGAAGACCGCGCGCTGTTCGCCGGCGAGCAGATGAGCAGCCACGCGATCGTGGCGATGCGCCGCGAGCTGGTGGTGCTGGGCGTGTCGGCGCCGCGGGTGGTGGTGCGCTGAGCGCCCGGCGGCTGCCGGACCGAATGTGAATCAGGATTTACATATGTGACGGATTGGGGTTGAATCCCCGGCACCCCGGTTGCCGGATGACCTGCTGTGCCCGCCACCCCGCCAAGCCCCCGCCCGCGCGCCACCGCCCGCCAGGACCGCTCCCGCCGCACCGAGCAGGCCCGGCTCGACGCCGCCCTGACCCTGGTCCGCGAACGCGGGGTGGACGCCGTCACCGTCGGCGACATCGCCGCCGCGGCCGGCGTGGCGCCGGCCACGATCTACCGCCGGTTCGGCGACAAGGAAGGCCTGCTGCGCGAGGTCTACGCCCGCTTCACCGTCGGCGCCCTGCAGATGCTCGACCTGGCGCCGGCGCCGAAGCCCGGCCGCAGCCTGGTGCCGCTGGTGGCGGACGTCGCGGCGCTGGTGCTGCAGTTCACCCGCACCAACCAGCGGCTGCTGCAATCGGGCTACGCCAAGGCGCTGGCCGACGATTTCTACGCCGCGCACATGGTCGAGTTGCGCGCGGCCGTGTTCGCGCTGCTGAAGCGCCAGTTCCTGCACTACACCCCCGAGATCGGCCACCCGCAGCCGGAGCTGGCGATCGACTTCGCGCTGCGCCAGGCGGTGGCGATGCTGTCGTCGCGGCTGGAGGCCGGCCGGCTGGAAGTCGGCGACGGCGCGATCGACGACGCCACCTTCGTGCGCGAACTGCTGCGCTCGATCCTTTCCTACCTGCAGGTGCCGTACACGGCGGCTGCCATCGACAAGGCGCTCGCCGCACGCGGGCTTTGAGGCTGAACCCATGAAGGCAATGGTTTTCCACGGTCCGCGCGACTTCCGCTACGAGGATTACGCCGAGCCGAAACTCACCGGCGAGCGCGACATGATCATCCGCGTCGAGAAATGCTCGATCTGCGGCTCGGACCTGCACATGTACAACGGCAAGAAACTCGGTCCGCTGGACTACTCGCTGGTAAAGATGCAGTTCTGCGTCGGCCATGAAGGCATCGGCGAAGTGGTCGAGGTGGGCGCAGCGGTGAAGAAGCACAGGGTCGGCGACCGCGTGCTGCTGGCCGGTGGCGTCGGCTGCGGCAAGTGCAGGCGCTGCCTGCGCGGCGAATTCAGCCTGTGCGAAGCGAAGACGGTGCTGCCCTACGGCTTCAGCCCGATGCTGCAGGGCCTGCAGGCCGAGTACGCGCTGGTGAAGGAGGCCGATCTCTCGGCGCTGAAAATTCCCGACGGCGTCAGCGACGAGCAGGCGCTGCTGCTCACCGATTCGCTGGCCACCGGCTTCCTCGGCGCGGTGAAAGCCGACGTGCAGCCGGGCAAGAGCGTGGCAGTGATCGGCCAGGGGCCGATCGGCAAGACGGCGATGGAATCGGCCTTCGCGCTCGGCGCGGAACGCGTCTACGCGATCGATCCGTCCGCGTTCCGCCGCGCGAAGGCCGCCGAGCTCGGCGCGCTCCCGCTGTCGCCGGAAGAAGCGGTCGACCGCATCCTGCAGGACACCCACGGCCAGGGCGTCGACTGCGTGATCGAGGCGGTGGGCAAGGAGGAAACGGTGAAGCAGGCGATCCGCATCGCCGCCGCCGGCGGCAACGTGGCGATCCTCGGCGTGCTCGAGCGCGGCATGCAGACCTCGCTGATGCAGGCGCAGCTGAAGTCGCTGACGATTTTCGCCGGTGTCGCCGGTGTCGCCGATTCCTGGCCGAAGCTGGTGCCGCTGGTGCAGGCCGGCAAGATCCGGGGCGCGGGCATGTTCACCGCCGAGTTCCCGCTCAGCGAGGGCGCGAAAGCCTTTGAGCTGTTCAACGCCGGGCAGGACACCGTGCTGAAAGTGATGATCAAGGTCTGACCACAGGAAACACGACGATGAAGGATTTCCCGATCAAGGTGCCGGCCGACACCCTCAACGCGCTGAACCACGGCCCGTACAAATTCAACAACGTCCACTCCTACCAGGTGATGTTCCAGACCGACCCGGAGCTGGCGGCCTCGCTGGTGCCGGAGCCGCTGGTCCCGAACAGGAACGGCAACATGGGGCTGGTGGTCGCGCAGTACTTCGGCGGCGTCGAAACCCCGCAGGAAACCTTCGCCGGCTACAACGAGATCGTGCTCGGCGTGAATGCGAAGTACAAAAAGCCGGACGGCAGCGAGGTGAAGGGCCTGTACATGGTGTCGCTGTGGCTGGCCGACCGCACGCCGCAGAGCGTCGCCGAGCCGACCATCCTCGGCCTGATGGTGCCGGGCTATCCCAAGCGCGTGTGCCACTGGCAGGAATTCGAGCGCGGCAACGAGCGGCATATCCGCATCGGTCGCCAGGGCCGGGACGTGCTCGGCCTGCGCATCACCGATGCGCCGCTGGTGCCGCTGCAGATGCCGCCGCTGTCCGGTTCCTCGTTCGTGCTCAAGTACATCCCGAGCGCGGTGCCGGACCAGTGCGCCGACGTGCTGAAGCTCAACCAGCTCGATGGCTCCACGCAGATGACGTCGATGTCGCAGGTGCAGGTGAAGTTCGACGGCGACGAGATCCGCCTCGACTCCGGGATCGTCATCCCGATCCGCAAGATCAACATGACCACGCGCTGCATGATGGACATGAAGCCGGAGGGGAATACGGAACTGGTCGATTACCTGCGGCCGACAGCGTGAGCGGGGCCGCGCCATGACCAATAACCAGCCCGGCAACCAGCCCAGCAACCCGGCCGACGACATCCTCCGGAAAAACTGGCAGCGCCTGCTCGACGGCCTCAAACAATCCGGCGACGCCATCGAAGCGCAACTCGCCGGCAAGTCCGAAGCCGAGCGCGCCGATGCCTACCGCGCCGTCATGCGCGCGCTCACCGCCAACCTCGGCAAGTGCGAGGCTGACGGCCGCTTCCCGCTGCCGGTGCACGTGAACCCGCCGAACCAGAAGTGGTTCCTCGACAACCCCGACGGCGTCACCCTGCATTGCCCGATCGATGAAACGCAGCGCTATCGCCTGTGGGGCAACCTCGGCGCGGCGGCGCACACCTCGTTCACGCTGTACGAGGGCAAGGGCGACGGGCTGGCGACGAAAGCGACCGCGGTGCGCACCGACCGCGAGATCCCGGTGAATGCCGACGGCTCGTTCGCGCTGACGTTGTCGGCGGAGGAGAGCGACGATCCCGCGCACATCGGCATCAAGCCCGGCAGCGGCCAGCTGTGGATCCGCCAGCTGTTCAACGACATCGATCACCAGACGCCGGGCTGGTTCATGATCGAGAACCTCGCACCCGCGGCGCCGCCGCCGGCGGTCAGCGTCGATGCGGTGGTCGGTGGCATGAAGCGCATCGCGCGCGGCCTGCCGCTGCTGACGCAACTGATGTTCGGCGCGTATCGCATGCAGACCGGCCAGCACCCGGTGAACAGCGTGCGGGTGTGGACCGAGATGCAGGGCGGCGCGGTGTTCACCAGCGGTGACGCCGATTACTACATCGGCAGCTGGCGGCTCGCCGGCGACGAGCAACTGGTGTTGCGCGGCGTGCTGCCGCCGTGCCGGCACTGGAACATCGTGCTGTACTCGCCGGTGCTCAATTCGCTGGAACACCGTTACCGCCGCACCTCGCTCACCGGCGCGCAACTGCAGTGCGACGCGCAGGGCAACTACGAGATCGCGATTGCGGCGGCGAAGCCGGCGGGCGCCGCCAACTGGCTGGACACCGAGGGCCGGCCGGAAGGCCTGTTCGTGATCCGCATCACCGCGCCGCAACAGCCGTCGGCATTGCCGGTGGCCACGCTGCAGCAACGAGGCTGAACCGATGACCACCTGGCAACCGGCGCCGCGCAGCGAACTGGCGCAGATGCTCTACACGCAGGCCGCCGCGAAGGCGCGTTTCACCGCGATCAGCAGCCAGCAGGTGATCGACAGCGCGGTGAAGAAAACCGGCTTGTCCGATTTCGGCAGCGACGACGGCTGGCGGTCGCGGCTGGACGTGCTGGTCGACAGCATCAACCGCGAAGCGAGGCTGAATCCGCTCGGGCTGGCGTCCAGCGGCCTCGGCATGCCGGTCGACATGCTGCGCGGCCGGCTGGAGTTGCAGGACGCGCTGAAAACGCACCCCGAGGTATTCGAGACGAAGATCGAACGGCCGATCTTCATCGTCGGCGGCTCGCGCACCGGCACCACCTTGCTGCAACGCCTGCTCGGCAGCGACCTGCGGCTGCGCACGCCGCTGCTGTGGCAGATGTCGTCCACCCGCACCTTCGCCTTCGGCAGCGACGACGAGCGGGCGATGCTGCGCAACCGGGTCGATACCGGCCAGAAGATGCTGCACATGCTCAACCCGACCATGAAGGCGGTGCATTACTCCGAGGCCGACGGCCCGGAGGAGTGCGTGCTGATGATGGGCACCGACCTGCGCAACCTGGCGCTGATGTCGTGCATGAACACGCCGTCGTACAGCGCGCTGCTGGCGCAGGAAGATTTCCGCGAATCGTACGTGCGGCACCGGCAGCAACTGCAGTTGCTCGATCACCGCGTGCGCAACGAGCGCGCGGAGTGGGGTGGCGCACCGCCGCGCTGGCTGCTCAAGGCGCCGTACCACCTGCCGTGCCTGGAGGCACTGGCCGCGGCCCACCCGGACGCGATCATCGTCCACACCCATCGCGACGTGGTGGACACGGTGACGTCCACCTGCAGCCTGTACAGCGTGTTCCGCAGCACCTTCAGCGACGCGGTCGACCCGCTGGAAGTCGGCCGCCAGCAAACGGCGATGCTCACCGACTGGTTCAACGGCACCGTCGCCGCGCGGAAGCGCATCGAGGATGCACGCACGCGCGGCGAAAACCGCGTGCAGTTCTTCGACGTGCACTACCGCGAACTCACCGCCGACCCGCTGGCGATGGCGGAACGCATCCTTGCCTTTGCCGGGCTGGAAACCAGCGACGACAGCCGCGCCGCGATGCGCCGCTGGCTCGACGACAACCGCGCCGACAAGCACGGCGGGCATCGTTATGTGCCGGAGGAGTTCGGGCTGGATCCGCGGGCGTTGCGGGAGGGGATGGGGCCGTATCGGGAAGCGTTCGGCGTGAACTGATCCCGGCAAATGCAAAAAAGGCGCCCTTCCG
>JBKHWA010000132.1:0-15054 GCA_046566765.1 Gammaproteobacteria bacterium | reverse complement strand
CTCCACGCGACGCCGTCGAACGTGAACACCCAGGCGGCACCGGCGTTGCTGGCGGCATCGCTGGCCTCGTTGCCGTTGATGCCGCTGGCGGTGCTGTCCTCGTTGAAGGAGCCGACCGCCAGCGTGTTGCCGTCGCCGGCCAGCGCGAGCGCGCCGCCGAACAGGTCCGAGGCGCCGGGCGTCGATGCCTTGATGTACGCCTGCTGGCTCCAGCTGGTCCCGCTGCGGGTGAACAGGTAGACGGCGCCGGACGAGTCGGCGGAATTGTCGGCGTCATCGCCGTTGATGCCGGCCACGCCGCCGCTCTCGGTATGCGCGCCGACCGCCAGCGTGTCGCCGTCGGCGGCGAGCGCCACCGCGGTGCCGAAACGGTCCTGCGCCTCGGCGTTGGCCGCTTTCAGGTAGGCCTGCCGGCTCCAGCTGGTGCCGCTGCGCACGAACAGCCAGGCAGCGCCGGCGCGCGGCGCCGAGTCGTTGGCTTCATCGCCATCGATGCCGGTGGCGTTGCTGGACTCGCCGGAGCCACCGACGGCCAGCGTGTTGCCGTCGGCCGCCAGCGCGACCGAGATGCCGAACATGTCGGCGGCGTCGGGACTGCCGGCCTTGAGGTAGGCCTGCTCGGACCAGCTGCTGCCGCTGCGGGTGAAGACGTAGGCGGCGCCGGCGCCGGGTGCGGAATTGTCGGCGGGGTCGGCGCCGCTGGCGCTGGCTTCGCCGGGCGCACCGACGGCCAGCGTGTCGCCGTCGGCCGACAGCGCCAGCCAGTTGCCGAACATGTCCTGTGCGCCGGTGTTGGAGCCCTGGATCGTCGCCTGCAGCGGTTGCCAGCCGCCGGCAGTGCGCGGATACACGTAGACGACGCCGGCGCTGCTGCCCTCGCCGGTGGCGGCGACGGCGAGCGTGTTGCCATCGGCCGCGAGCGCGACGCGGGCGCCGAAGAATGCATCTGCTGCCGGTGTCGGCGCCTTGTAGAACGCTACCTGGCTCCAGCCGTTGCCGGCATCGCGCTCGAACACGTACACCGCGCCGGCGCAGGTCATGCTGTTGTCGGCCGGCGATGACAGGTCGCTGCTCTCGCAGAACGCGCCGACCGCGAGCGTGCCGCCGTCGGCCGACAGCGCGATCGACGTGCCGAAACTGTCGCCGGTATCCGGGATCGACGCCTTGAAGTAGCCGATGGCCTGCAGCATGCGCGTGGTCGTCTTGAGGGGGCTCGATACCTGGCAGCCGTTCGGGTTGCACGCCTGCAGCCGGTAGAAGGTGTTGTCCCAGTCGTGACGGTGAACCGGTACCACCTCGGTGGCGTGCGTCACCGTGAGGTCGCTGGCGGCCTGCACATACGGCGCGCCGTCGACGCTTTTTTCCAGCCGGTAGTAGGTGGCGCCGGCCGCGGCCGCCCAGGTGAACACCAGCTCGCGTGGATTGGTGATCGTGCCGAGCGCCAGTACCGGCAGCGTCGGCGTCACCGTATCGGCGACGCAGATGACGTCGACGTTGGTGACGTTGGCGGCGTTGATGGTGCCGGTGCTGTTGTCGACCACGCAGATCTGGCCGGCCGGCTGCGTGAGGACGGTGACTTCGTACGGCTGCGCGTGGGCGACGCTGTTGCCGAAGGTGAAACTGCCGTCACCGGCGAGCGCGATGTCGCCGGTACCGTTGTTCTGCAGGGTGACGCTGCCGCCGGTGAGGCCGGACACCGTGCCGCCGACGCTGTAGTCCTGGCTGGTGCAACTGATGCCGATGGTGGTGACGTTGCCGGTCGCCGTGCCGCTTCCGCTGCTCACCGCGCAGGACTGGCCGGCCGGCTGCGTGAGGATGGTCACCGCGTAGTTGCTGCCATGCGTGGCCCGCGTCGGCATCGAGAATGCGCCGTTGATCGAGACCGGGTAATTGTCGCCACCGTTGTTCTGCAGCACCACGGTGCCGGCCAGGCCGGAAATGATGCCGCCGATGCGGTAGGCGGCGGTGGCGCACACCACGGCCAGGCTGGTGACGTTGGCGCCGCTGACAGTGCCGGTGGCGTTGTTGACGACGCAGGACTGGCCCGGCGGATTGGCCTGCACGCTGACGGTGTACGCCGTGCCGTTGGCCAGCGCGGTACCGAACGCGAAGTTGCCGTCGGCGCTCACCGTGACGTAGTCGCCGCCGTCGGTTTTCAGGTCGACGCTGCCGATGAGCCCGGACACCGTGCCACCGAGGGTGTAGGTGTTGTTCACGCAGTTGACGGTGATGCTGGTGACGGCGCCGGTAACGATGCCGCTGGCGCTGCCCGGCGTGCAGGTCTGGCCGGTCGGTTGCGACAGCACGGTGACGCTGTAGGCGCCGCCATACGGGATCCGGGTGGTGAAGACGAAGGCGCCGTTGTCGTTGCGGACCAGGTTGTCGCCGAGATTGTTCTGCAGGACCAGCGTCCCGCCGAGGCCGGTGATCGATCCGCCGACCGTGTAGGTGTTGGTGACACAGAGCACCTCCACGTTTGTGACGTGGCCGCTGACGGTGCCGCTGCCGTTGACCACGCTGCAGGTCTGGCCGGTCGGTTGCGTCGTTACCGTGACGCTCCAGCTGTTGCCGTACGGCAATGGCGGGGTGGCGAAGGTGAATGCGCCATCGGACAGGATGGTCTTGCTCTCGCCGCTGCTGCTTTGCAGCGTCACCGAGCCGACCAGTCCGCTGACCAGGCCGCCGACGGTGTAGGTGCTGCTGACGCAATCGACGATCACCGAGGTGATGGCGGCGACGCTGGTGTTGCCGTTGTTGCCGCTGCCGGCGGTGACCGTGCAGGTCTGGCCGGCCGGTTGCGCGGAAACGCTGACGCTGTAGTTGCCGCCGTGGTTGACCTCGACGGGGAAGGTGAAGCTGCCGCTGGCGCTGACGGTGATCTCGTCGGCATTGTTGTTGCGCAGCTTCACGCTGCCGACCAGCCCGCTGACGGTGCCGCCGACACTGTAGGTGGTGACGCCGGACCCGCCGTTGACCGTGCAGTTGACGGCGACGCTGGTGATATTGCCGTTGTTGACGGTGCCGATGCCGCTGCTGACGACGCAGGTCTGGTTGACCGGTTGCGTCGCGACGGTGACGTGGTAGTCGGTGCCGTTTGGCACCGGCGCGGCGAACACGAAACCGCCGTTGGCCGTTACCGCGAGGTCGTTGCCGCCGTTGTTGCGCAGCACGACCGAGCCGGTGAGGCCGGCGATGCTGCCGCCCAGCGTGTAGTACTGCGTCGGCGCCGGCGGCACGCTGCCGCCACCGCCGCCATCGCCACCACAGGCGGCGAGGAAGAAAGCAGCAGACAGGCTGGCGAGCAGGGCGCGGGCGTGGCGGTACGGCAAGCAGTAATCCCCGGGTTTGGCGGCGTCGACCCGCACGGGCGGGCATTGAACCAGACTAAGGGTTGCCGCTGACCGGTCAACATGCGCCCTGTAGCGCGAATGTTGCGTTGCGTAAGGCTCCGGCCGGGGAAAAGCCGGGGCCGCCTGGCCTCAGGGGCGTGGTGGCAGCGAGCAGGATCCGCCGCCGGCTTCCGGCTCGGCGCCGGACGCACGGAAGGTGGCGATGATCTTGTCGCCCTCGGCGTTCATGTTGGGCTTCAGCCAGCGCGGCACGTTGCCCGGGCCAGCCGCCTTGAGCACCTGGAAGCGGGCGCAGGCGGTGAAGTCGGCGGTGCAGTAATGCTTCTTGTAGACCGGGCCGACGCCTTCTTCGAGCGGCATCGGGCAACCATTCAAACGTTCGCAGTGGCTCATCGCAGTTCCCTCTCCGGTGGACATGGTGCCCGGCCGGCAGGGCCCGTCCGTGGCATTCCGGACAGGCTAGGACGGCAGGCTGACCGGCGGGCAGTCGTAGTTGGCGCAGGCCGGCTGCGGGGAACCGCAATCGCGATCAATTCCCGCCCGCCCCTTGAAACCCGGATGCCGATCCCTATGATTGGCACTCCCGACGGGGGAGTGCTAAGCACTCCGGGAGCCAGAGTGCCAACCCGTTGATTTTCAAGACTGAATCATCCAAACGGAGACGAGCAACATGAAGATCCGTCCTCTGCACGACCGCGTGGTCGTCAAGCGCGTGGAAGAAGAAACCAAGACCGCCGGCGGCATCCTGCTGCCGGGCAAGGCCGCCGAGAAGCCGAGCATCGGCGAAGTCGTCGCGGTCGGCCCGGGCAAGGCCCTGGACAACGGCACGGTCCGCGCCATGGGCGTGAAGGCCGGCGACAAGGTGCTGTTCGGCCAGTACGCCGGCGCCACCGTGAAGGTCGACGGCGACGAGCTGCTGGTCCTGACCGAGACCGAGATCTTCGGCGTCATCGAGAAGTGATGCTGCGTCGTTCCTGACGCAATCCATATCCCCCGAATTCGAGAGAGACAAGCAAACATGGCAGCTAAAGACGTGAAGTTCGGCGATGTCGCCCGCGCCAAGATGCTCAAGGGCGTCAATATCCTGGCAGACGCCGTCAAGGTCACCCTCGGCCCGAAAGGCCGCAACGTGGTACTCGACAAGTCGTTCGGCGCCCCGACCATCACCAAGGACGGCGTATCCGTGGCGAAGGAAATCGAGCTGAAGGACAAGTTCGAGAACATGGGCGCGCAGCTGGTCAAGGAAGTCGCTTCCAAGGCCAACGACGAGGCCGGCGACGGCACCACCACCGCCACCGTGCTGGCGCAGGCGATCGTCAACGAGGGCCTGAAGGCCGTTGCCGCCGGCATGAACCCGATGGACCTGAAGCGCGGCATCGACAAGGCCACCGGCGCCGTGGTCGAGGAAGTGAAGAAGCTGTCCAAGCCGTGCACCGATACGAAAGCCATCGCCCAGGTCGGCACCATTTCCGCCAACAGCGATGCATCGATCGGCGAGATCATCGCCAAGGCGATGGAGAAGGTTGGCAAGGAAGGCGTGATCACGGTCGAGGAAGGTTCGGGCCTGGAGAACGAGCTCGACGTGGTCGAGGGCATGCAGTTCGACCGCGGCTACCTGTCGCCGTATTTCATCAACAACGCCGAGGCGATGGCCGCCGAGCTGGACAGCCCGTTCATCCTGCTCGTCGACAAGAAGATCTCCAACATCCGCGAAATGCTGCCGGTGCTGGAAGCCGTGGCGAAGAGCGGCAAGCCGCTGCTGATCGTCGCCGAAGACGTTGAAGGCGAGGCACTGGCCACGCTGGTGGTCAACACCATGCGCGGCATCGTGAAAGTGGTGGCGGTCAAGGCTCCGGGCTTCGGCGACCGCCGCAAGGCCATGCTGCAGGACATCGCCATCCTCACCGGCGCGACCGTCATCTCCGAGGAGATCGGCCTGCAACTGGAAGGCGCGACCCTGGCCGACCTCGGCACCGCGAAGAAAGTGCGCGTGACCAAGGAGAACAGCACCATCGTCGATGGCGCCGGCAAGCAGGACGACATCAAGGCCCGCGTCGAGCAGATCCGCGCCGAGATCGAGCAGTCCACCAGCGACTACGACAAGGAGAAGCTGCAGGAACGCCTGGCCAAGCTGGCCGGTGGCGTGGCGGTGATCAAGGTCGGCGCCGGCACCGAAGTTGAAATGAAGGAGAAGAAGGCCCGCGTCGAGGACGCGCTGCACGCCACCCGTGCCGCCGTTGAAGAAGGCGTGGTCCCGGGCGGTGGCGTCGCGCTGGTACGCGCGCTGTCGATCGTCGGCGGCAAGCTCAAGGGCGACAACGAAGAGCAGAATGCCGGCATCGCGCTGGCCCTGCGCGCCTTCGAGGCCCCGCTGCGCCAGATCGTCGCCAACGCCGGCGGCGAGCCGAGCGTGGTGCTCAACAAGGTCCGCGAGGGCAAGGGCAACTACGGCTACAACGCCGCCAGCGGCGAGTACGGCGACATGGTCGAGATGGGCATCCTCGACCCGGCCAAGGTCACCCGCAGCGCGCTGCAGGCGGCCGCGTCCATCGCCGGCCTGCTGATCACCACCGAGGCCATGGTGGCCGACCTGCCGGAAGACAAGCCGGCGGCCGGCCCGGACATGGGCGGCATGGGCGGTATGGGTGGCATGGGCGGCATGATGTAAACCGGCCGCGGCGGGAGGAGCCGCGTGGTGCACTGCATCGCGGTGTCTTCCCGCTGGATGAAAAAGCCCCGCTTCGGCGGGGCTTTTTTTTGCCGGTTCGGGCCGGGGCGACAATCGGCAACGCTACAATCGGCCCGGTTTTTTCCTGCAGGTACGGTGACGCAGCGTCATGGCCAGTTTTCGCAAATCCCTCCGCCGGCGGGCCACGGCCCTGCGCCAGGCCATGGAGTCGTTGTTCTGGCCGCCGATGCGACCGTCGGCCATCGTCCTTGGCACGCAGAAGGGCGGCACCACCGCGTTGTTCAAGTACCTGTCGCAGCATCCGCAGATAGTCCCGAGCAAACAGAAGGAACTGAATTTTTTTGATTCGGATGCCGCGTATGCGAAGGGCATCGGGTTCTACCATCGCTACTTCGAGCGGGCGACGCCCTGGCGCCGTGGCCAGATCACGATGGATGTCACGCCCGCCTACCTGGCGGCAGCGGATCGGACTGAGCCGCGGATCCATGCCTATGATCCAGCGGTGCGCCTGGTCGCCCTGCTCCGGGACCCGACGGTCCGCGCATATTCCGCATGGCAGATGTATCGGAAGCGGTACCGGCGCGACCCGCGGTGGTTCAGCCGGTATCTTGAGAATCGCCTGGGTGAGAAGCCCGGGGACGCCTACGTGGTTCGCCCCGTCTTCGGGGAGGATTTCCGCGCTGATCTCCTGCTCGAGATCGAGCAGGCGGAAAAGGGCCGCCTGGTCGAGATGCCCATGCTGCCCCAGGGTATGTATGCGAAGCACCTGTCCCGATTTTACGAGTACTTCCCGCGCGAACAGTTGCTGGTGCTGGAAAGCGACGAGATCCGCAAGGACACCACCGGCGCGTTGTGCCGGATCGAGCGACACATCGGTTTGCCGCCCCATGACTGGTCGCGGGCCGATATCGCGCCGCACTTCGAAGGCGGGTACCGCGACAAGATGACGGATGCGGAGCGGGACTTGCTGCGCGAATACTACGCACCGCACAACCAGCAGTTGTTTGCCTTGCTCGGCACGACATTCAACTGGAGCTGAACAATGCGGCGGGCAGGCGCCTGCCGGAGGGAGTGATCATGGGTTTTTTCAGCAGGAAGCCGAAAGTTTTCGTCATTGGCTGCAACAAGACCGGCACCACCTCGGTCGCCGAGGCCCTGCGCCTGCTGGGCCGGGACGTGGCGAAGCAGAAGCCGGCCGAGTTGCTGCTCGAGGACTGGGGTCGCCGCGACTTCCGCCGGCTGGTGAAATTCTGTCGCCGCCATGACGCTTTCCAGGATGTTCCGTTCAGCCTCGACTGGACCTGGATGGCGCTGGACCAGGCATTTCCTGGTGCGCGCTTCGTGCTGACGGTGCGCAACAGCGGCGACGAGTGGTTCGAGTCGATGACCCGATTCCATACCCGTCTCGTTGGCAAGGACCGCTTGCCGACTGCCGAAGACCTGCGCGAATTCCGCTACGTGCATCCCGGCTGGCTGCTGCGTTACCACGAGCTGGTCTACGGCGCAGATGAGCACTCGCTGTATGACCGCGATACCTACATCCGCAATTACGAGGCGCACAACGCCGAGATCCAGCGTTATTTCCGCGGCCGGCCGCAGGACCTGCTGGTGTTGAATACCTCCGAGCCCGGCTCGATGAAGAAGCTGTGCGCTTTCCTCGGCGAGCCGGACCGCGGGCTGGAGATGCCGCACATGAACGCATCCAGGGAGTGACGCGGCCCAGCCGGCCGGCCTGCCCGGCGGGCGGGCGGGGCGGGGTGCGGCAGGATGCTGCGCCGCGCCGGGTGGCGAGAGCGCCAATCCGCGTCTTGCCGGCCGGGCGAAGCCGTCCGGCGACGGCCGTTGCGAATCCTGCGATGCACGGAAAGGCCGGTGGAAAGCCGCGGAGCTTTTTTTTTCGTCCCCGGCTTTCCCGGCCATGCCTCGACGCTAGACTTGCCACGCGCCAGGGTGCGTTGCTTGGGTAGCCAGGGATTGAGTGCCTGCTTCAGCGGGTGCCGGCATCATCGATAACGCGGGTCAGGGTTCGGTCGCCCCGCTCGGGCGCTGTAGCAGGTGGGGGTCCATGGCATTCTTCGACAAGAAGCCCAAGGTGTTCGTGATCGGTTGCAACAAGACCGGTACCACCTCGGTTGCCGAAGCACTGCGCCAGCTGGACTGGAAGGTAGCCCCCCAGGAGCCCGCCGAGTTGCTGCTCGAGGACTGGGGGCGGCGCGATTTCCGGGCGCTGATCCGGTTCTGCGAGCGGACAGATGCCTTCCAGGACATCCCGTTCAGCCTCGACTGGACCTGGATGGTGCTGGACCATGCCTTCCCGCGTTCGCGGTTCATCCTCACCGTGCGCGGCAGCTCGGACGAGTGGTACGAGTCGCTGATCCGCTTCCATACGCAGATTGTTGGCAAGGGCCGGCTGCCCACCGCACAGGATCTCCGTGAGTACCGCGGCTTCTACCCGGGCTGGTTGTGGCGGGCACAACAGCTGATCTATGGCATCGATGAAAATACGCTCTACGACCGCGACATCTATATTCGCAACTACGAAGCGCACAACGCCGATGTCCTGCGTTATTTCCGCGAGCGTATGCACGACCTGCTGGTGCTCGATGTCGCGCAGCCGGATGCGATGCAGGAACTGTGCAATTTCCTCGGCGTGCCCGACCAGGGGCTGAAGATGCCGCACCTGAACACGTCGCGGGGCGATTGACCAGGCTGCGCACGCGGGACTTCACCGCCGCTGGCGGGTCAGCTGCGGGTTGTTGATCAGGGCAGGTCGCAGTAGCCGCTGATGGCGGCAAGTGCTGCCCTGGTTTTCAGCCGCCGGGTTTCCGGCAAATAGTGTTGCTCGATAAGCATGCGGTTGATTTCGCGTGCAGTCGTGTCCAGTGGCGGGGGCAGCTTGCGGGTCGGGATGGCATTGCCATGCGGATCGTCGATGACGTCGATCCGGGCGCCGCGCTGCTGTAGCCATCGATACAGCGGGCTCGCCCGATTCATGCTGATGCGCGCACCGCACAGCATCAGGGTGCAGACATTGCCCAGTGCCTGCTGTCGCACGTGATTCATGAACGCGTAGCCGCAGCCGGTGAGGAGTGCAGCGTAGGTTGCAGTTGGCAGGTAATCAGTCACGGGTACGAACCGGTCGCCAAAGCGCAGGCGTCCTGCCTCGATGATCCTGTCGCGGTACCAGTGATTGCCGTAACTCAATGGCACGATGATCCGGCGATCGCCCGTGTCGGTGTCGGCCAGCAGGTCGAACACCTCGAGGTGGTTGTTCTCCGGTGTTGCGCTGTTGCCAACAAGGATGTCTTTGCCGGGCGCGCTGTGGTCTGCGCCGACAGGCGGTGCGAAGTCTTCCAGGGTGCCGTAGTTCCAGTCGACGTGCTCGGGCCTGAACCAGGGATTGTGTTCGCGAGCCATGTCGAATTCGGTGGGGAGCACCGGGGAGAAATAATCGATTCTCGCCAGGGCGCGCCGTTTGATGCTGGCAGTGCCCGCCGCGAATGCGCCGAGGCGCTGGCGGAACTGCCGCAATATCCTGCGTGCCCAGGGTGGTTGTGGACGGGAGGCAACCAGTTTTTCCGTTGTTGGCAGCAGCAATCCATGCGGAAAGGCCGCGCCCAGCAGCCGCGGGTAGTAGTCGTAACCCCAGCCGATCCACAGCACCTTGCGATCGCGGGGAATCGCCGCGACCAGTGTCAGCAGCGAATCGGGCAGCGTGTGGAAGATCACGCCACCGTCGCCACCTGACTGCAGCAGCCGGCGCAGGCTGGCCTGCGGCATGAATTCGACCTGCGGGCTTTTCACGTGGCGGAGCCGGCGAGGTTCCCCCGGAATGATCAGCCGGTTCAGGCCGGGTGCGACCAGTTCGAATTCGCGGAAGCCCATGTCCACGAACTTGTCGTCCACCGCGATGTGGATGATCCGGTCTTGTGGCCGTGGTGACCGGGTTGCGTGGTAGGGCACGGGTCGTTGTCCGGTTGCCGGGAGGCATTGTGGCTGACGCGTCAGCCCGTCCGATTCTTGGTGGAGACGCTGCCGGTGGCAAGGCGTATTCCCGTTTTGGCGCGCGCATTTACCGGTGCGGGCGTAGCCGGTATGGTGCATGCCAGCACGGCCGGGCGGCGAAGCGCCCGGCCAACGGTGGAGAGTGGTCGCGCCGGTGTATCCCGAGAATCGTCTTGCCCACAATTGGCTGGCCAAGCGGATATTGAACGACAAGGTTCGGGCCAGGCTGCGCGATTTCCGCGGCAAGGTGCTTGATCTCGGTTGCGGCTCAAGGCCGTTCGAGCAGGACATCCTGCAGCACGCGCAGCAATACGTCGGTGTCGACTGGGCGCATACCCTGCACGGCCTCCAGGCGGATATCGTCGCCGACCTCGGTCGACCGTTGCCGCTGCCCGACGCGGGGTACGATCACGTGGTTTCGTTAGAGGTGCTGGAGCATCTCGCCGAGCCTGACATCATGCTGGGCGAAGCGTGGAGGGTATTGCGCCCCGGCGGCCAGGTTACCTTGTCGGTGCCATTTCAGTGGTGGGTGCACGAGGCACCCCGGGACTACTGCTGCTACACGCGCCATGGGTTCGAATATCGCCTGCGCAAGGCGCGATTTTTCGATATCCGGGTCGAGGCGATGGCGGGCTTCTGGGTCATGTGGATCCTGAAACTGAACTACCAGCTGGCGAAACTGGTCCGGGGTTCGCCGCTGCGACGGCGCGCGGTACACGCCCTGCTGCTTCCGTTCTGGTATGTCGGGCAGCGGGTGGCGCCGATGCTGGACCGGGCCTGGCCTGACGAGAATGAAACTGCCGGCTATTTCGTGACGGCCCGCAAGCCGTGAGCCTGAAACAGCACGCGATCTCGGCCGGCCGGTGGACAGCGGCTTCCGCGGTGATCCGTGCCGTGCTGATGATCGCGCAGCTGGCGCTGCTGGCGCGTTTGCTCGATCCGGCTGATTTCGGGTTGATGGCCGTCACCACGGCGATCCTCGCGGTAGTGACGCTGTTCGCCGATTTCGGCGTGAATCGCCTGCTCATGCACCGGCCGGACCTGCCGCCGGAAACGCTGCGCAGCCTGTACTGGGTCAACCTGCTGGCGGCGACGCTGCTGGCGCTGTTGTTGATCGCGTTTTCGTGGTTGGTGGCCGGTATCTACCGCGAGCCGGAACTCGCCGGCGTGCTGGCGTGGAGCGCGCTGGTGTTTCCGCTGTCGGCCATCGGATCGCAATTCCGGACATTGGCAGCCTGCGGGATGCGGTTCGATTTACTGGCCCGCAACGAGGTCATTTCTGCGCTGGCCGGGTTCGTGGCCGCCGTGTGGCTTGCGCTGGCGGGATTCGGTGTTTATGCGCTGGTCGCGGCGACGCTGGTTGCTGCCGCGACCGGTTCGCTGCTCGCCTGGTTGTGGTTGTCGGCCGGACACCGCCCGGGCTGGCGCATCACGATACGCGGATTGCGCCAGTACTACGGGTTTGGCGGCTATGTCGTCGGCGAGAGCCTGTTGTCCGCGCTGAACCGCGAGCTGGACCTGTTTCTCGGCGGTTTGCTGGCCGGCCCGGCAGCGATGGGCGTCTACTCGCTGCCCCGCGATCTTTGCCTGCGCGTTGCCAACACGGTGGTCAACCCGGTGATCACCCGGATCGGCATCCCGGTGATGGCGAAGGTCCAGGGCGATGCCGTGCAACTACGCCGGGTTTACCTGGAAAGCCTGCGCATGACCGCGTCGGTCAATTTCCCGCTGTATGTGCTGATCGGGCTATTTGCCGGGGAAGTCGTTTCGATCCTGTACGGCGCACGCTGGCAGGAGTCGGTGTTCTATCTGCAGGTGCTGGCGGGCTGGGGCCTGCTGCGCTCGATCGGCAACCCGGTTGGCAGCCTGGTCATCGCGGTCGGCGGCGCGCGCCAGGCCTTCGCCTGGAATCTCGCCCTGCTGCTGCTGATGCCCGGCGCGCTGTGGGTCGGCATGAGTACCGGCGGCCTGCCCGGGCTGGCGCTTGCCATGCTGGCCGTACAGGTTGCCGTGCTGGTGCCGATGTGGCGCTTCCTGGTTGTCCCGTATTGCGGCGCTGACTTGTCCGAATACCTGCGGTCGCTGGCGGTGCCCATGTTGATGGCGTTGCTGTCCGGAATGCTGGCAGTAGTCGCGGTCCGCGCCATCGCCGGCGCGCCGTTGCGCCTGGTGCTGGGTGGCCTGCTGATGGCGGTGATATACCTCGCGCTTGCATCCCGCTATAACCGGGCATGGTTCGATGCCATGGCGCAGTTGCTGGGGCTGGCGAAGTATTTGGGCAGGGGGCGCTGATGACCGGGTTATTGCGAAGGGCCAGGCGCCTGCTGCTGATGTTGAAAGCCACGCTCGCGGACCCTTCTGCGCCTCGTTTTCGTTGCCCGGTTTGCGGTTACCGCGGCCCGTTCCTGGCGATGCAGCGGCCCTCGGGGCGGCGCGAGAATGCGCAGTGTCCCGACTGCAAGTCGCTGGAGCGACATCGCCTGCAGTACCTCGTGCTCGAGCAGGTGCTGCGCGGGATGCCGTGCGAATCGATGCGCGTACTCCACTTTGCGCCCGAGCCGTTCCTGGCCACGTACCTGCGCCGTCGCCTTGGCTCCTACGAGTCAGCGGACCTGCAGATGAAGGGCGTCGACCACCAGGTGGATATCACGGCGCTGCCCTTCGAGTCCGCCAGTTACGATTTCGTGTTCGCTTCACACGTGCTGGAACACGTACGCGATGATCGCCAGGCGCTGGCCGAGATCCGCCGGATCCTCGCGCCAGGCGGAATTGCCGTGCTGCCGGTGCCGCTGGTGGGGGCGACGACCGTGGAGTACCCGGAGCCGAATCCCGCCGAGGATTACCACGTGCGTGCGCCTGGCTACGACTACTACACGCGCTACCTGCCGTTTTTCTCGCGGGTCGACGAGTATCCCTCGGCGGCGTTTCCGCCGGAATACCAGCTCTACATCCATGGCGATCGCAGCCAGTTTCCTACTGCCGAATGTCCCTGGCGGATACCGATGGCCGGTGATCGCCACGCCGACGCGGTGCCCGTCTGCTATCGCTGAACCGTTGCCATCCTCGTGACCTGTATTGCATGCCCGAGTCACTGCCTGCCATGAATGCTCCGCTGGTATCCGTGATCATTCCCACCTGCGGCAGGCCGGAGTCCCTGCTGCGTGCGGTAGCCAGCGCGCTCGAAGGAATGGAGCCGGGCGAGGTGGAGGTGATCGTGGTGCCGAACGGGCCGGACCGGTCCTGGCAGGAGTCCATGGCGGAGTATCGCGACAATCCCGCTGTGCGGGTCCTGCCCATTGCGGCCCGGCACGCCAATGTCGCGCGCAACCACGGCCTGCGTAATGCGCACGGAAAATACGTGCGCTTTCTTGATGACGACGATGTGCTCTACCCGGAGGGTGCGTGTCGGCAGTACGCGGAACTCGAGCGCGGTGGTGGCGATGTCTGTTCCGGCGCTTTTGACGTCGTCGACAGGAACATGGCGGTGCTGGCCACGATGCGCCAGGCCGACAGCAAGGACCTGGTGTCGGCGCTGCTATGGCGATACGGGATGTGGCAACCGACTGCGCATGTGTTTCGCAGCGAGGTCATAGGGCAAATGGGCTGGGACGAGCAACTTCCCTATGGCCAGGATTTCGACTGGCTGCTGCGGGTTGCGCTTGGTGGTGAGCTGCGCTGGATTCGTTGCGACTGGACCGTCGGCGCCTGGCATCGGCACCTGGGCGAGCGCATCAGCCTGGTTTCCGGGCCGGACGACAAGCGTCGCATGGTCGCGGAGCGCGTCATCGATGCGGTAGCCAGCCTTGAGGCCGGCGGGCGGCTCACGCCGGAGCGGCGCGAGGCGGCGGCGACCTGTCTCTGGAATGGGGTGCACGCGGCACTTTGCTTCAGTCCCCGTTACTGGACGGCGGTGGCCCGCCGCGCCCGCGCGCTGGCGCCCGGCAGTCATCCGCAGATCCGGCTTTACGAATTGTCGTGGTTTCATCATTTGCGACTCGATCCCTTGTGGTGGGAGTGGCTGATGTTGCCGAGGCGAAGATTGACATGGTGGCTACACCGCATGCGGCTGGCTCTCGGCCTGGCGAGGCACGACTGATGGGAACCTTTGCAGGAATGCAACCCAGGGTCTCGGTCGTGATGCCTGCCTACAACGCAGCCCGCACCCTGCGCGTTGCGGTGGACTCCGTGCTGGCGCAGGACTTTTCCGATTTCGAGCTGATCGTCTGCGACGATGCATCGCGCGACGATACCGCTACGTTGCTTTCCGGCTACGCCGATCCGCGACTGAAGGTGGTGCGGAATGCGGCCAACCTCGGTGAAGGCGGTGCCCGCGACCGGGCCATCGCCGGGGCCTGCGGCAAGTGGATCGCCGTCATCGATGCCGATGACGCGTGGTTGCCGCAGCGGTTGTCGATGCTGCTGGCGGCCGCGGGCGAACGCGACGACGTGCTGGTGTTCGACGACCTGGTCGAATGCCATGACGTCGACGCCCGTATGGTGCCATGGCGCCGGTTGCGTGGCGGACGTGCGTTTGGCGCCAACGGCCACGACCCGGTCCCGGTCGCCTTCGCGGACCTCATTCACCAGCGACGGCTGCTGATCAAGCCGCTGTTCCCGGCGAAACTGGTGCGTGACCACGCCGTTCGCCACAGCGACCGGAGGTTTGGTGCCGACACCGAGTATTTCCTGCGGTTGATCGAGCACGGATTGCAGCCCGTCTATGTGCCGCAGGCGCTCTACCTGTACCGGCTGACTCCCGGTTCGATGAGCAGCACGCCGCGCCGCGAACTGCTGATGCGGGAGGTCCTGCTGGCGGCGGCCGGCCGCATGTGCCTCGACCAGCGCGGACAGGCGGCCCTGGCGCGGAAGATCGCGGCGGTGGAACGCGCGGCGCGTTACGCCGACCTGCTGGGGGCGGTACGAGGCGGGCGCTGGCTGGCGGCATGCCGGCAACTGGTCGGCGACCCGGCCCTGCTGCGGGAGTTCCTGTTGCGGCTGCCGGAGACGATT
>JBKHWA010000131.1:0-10536 GCA_046566765.1 Gammaproteobacteria bacterium | reverse complement strand
CGCGGCGGCGACGACGTTCGCGCAGGATTTCGACCCGGCGATGCTGGCCGGCCACCACCCGCTGGTGTTCTTCGCGGTCGGCGTGGCGGTGACGCTGGTGGTGCGCACCAGCGCGGCGACGATCCTGATGGCGCTGTCGGCGATGAGTGCCGGGCTGCTCGACCTGCAGCAGGCGGCGGCGATCGCCATCGGCGCCGACCTCGGCACCACCAGCACCATGCTGATCGCGGCGATCACCGGCGTCGCGGCGAAAAAGCAGGTGGCGCTGTTCCACCTGCTGTTCAACGTCGTCACCGACGTGCTGGCGCTGTTGTTCCTGTTGCCGCACGTGGAGACGATCACCGCCTGGTACGGCATCACCGATCCGCTGCTGGCGCTGCCGGCGTTCCACACCACGTTCAACCTGCTGGGCGTGCTGCTGTTCTATCCGTTCACCGGCTGGATCGGTGGCTGGCTGGCCCGCCGTTTCCACGGCGATGCGCGGCCGCTGGCGGTGTTCCTCACCACGGCGCCGCCGGATGCGCGCGGCCCGGCGCTGGCGGCGCTGGAAAACGAGGTGCGGGCGCTGTACCGCCGCGTGCTGGCGCTGAACCTGGTGGCGCTGCGGCTGACGTTGCCGCCGTCGCTGGTCGGGCGCAGCAACGGCCGCGACTACGCCACCCAGTACGATGCCGCCAAGCGGCTGGAGGGCGAGATCCTCGCCTACGTGCGGCAAGTGCAGACGCAGCCGCTGACCGATGCCGAGGCGCGCCGTCTCGGCTCGCTGCTGGTGGCCGCGCGCGAGGCGGTGCAGGCGGCCAAGAGCATCAAGGACGTGCGGCTGGAACTGGTCGAGTTCCGGCGCAATGCCAACGACCGGCTGCTGGAGGTGATCGCCGCCCACGATGCCGAGACGATGCGGGTTTACGGGGTGATCGCCGACCTGGTGGAGCGGCCGGCACGCACTGCCGGCGACGAGCGCGCCATCGCCGACTGCGAGGCAGCGGCCGCGGCCGACCACAAGGAATTCCGTCGCGGGCTTTATGCCGACGCGCGGCAGCACGGGCTGGATGACATTGCGCTGTCGACGCTGCTCAACGTGCTGCACGAAGTGCACGGCTCGGAGCGCGCGCTGCTGCGCGGTTGCCGCAGCCTGTTGCTCGAGGAGATTTCCTGATCGCGAATCAGGGTGCCGGTGCTTCCGGGCGCGGATCGCGCCAGGGCTTGCCGGCCGCGTAGGCCTGCAGCCGCTCGAGTGCTGCCGGCAGCCGCGGGTCGCCGGTATCGCCGATGCCGAGGATTGCCTGCCGCTGCCATTCCACGGCCTCGTCGTAGCGGCCGGCCTCGGCGTACGCCGCCGCCATGGTGTCCAGCATCTGCACGCTGCTGTCCATCACCGGCGACAACAGGGCGATGGCGCGTGTGCCGTCGCGCAACGCATCGTCCGGGCAGGTGGCCAGCAGCCAGGCGAAGTTGTTGATGGCCGGCAGGTAGCCGTGGGCGACCGCGCGACCGAACAATTCGTGCGCGCGTCGCCAGTCGCGCGGCACGCCGACCCCCCGGTAATGGAAGGCGGCGAGCGTGTCCTGCGCCGGCGCGTGGTCCTGCGCCGCCGATTTCTCCAGCCATTGCAGGGCCGCGGCCAGGTCGCGCCGGGTACCGTTGCCGGACAGGAATTTTTCCGCCAGCAACAATTGCGCGGCGGCATCGCCGGCGACCGCGCGTGCGTGTACGGCAATGAAATCCTGCTCCGGCGTCAGTTCGCCGACGCCGGCCGCCACCCGGCCCTGCAGGTCGCGCAGCAGCAGCGGCATGCCGTCCTGCATGGACGCGCGCGCCTGCCGCGCCAGTTGCCGGTCGAGCGTTTCAGGGTGGGACAGCATGCGCGCGCCGGACGGTTCTTCGAGCAGTCCACGCAGTGCGCGCAGTTCTTCCGGCGTGAACAGTTGCACGTAGTCCTCGACCAGGCGCGCCTGCACTTCCGGCCAGCGAACCTGTGCGCGCCAGAAATCGTCGATGACGCCGAGATAGGGCTTCAGTAGCGGATCCTGCGCCGCCTGCCGCCGCGAAAACTCGCGCAGCGTCGCCCGGAAACGATCTTCGGCGCGGCTGAGTTCGAGAATGGCGGCAGCGTCGACGCGCGCGCCCTCCGGCGACGTCGCGGCGCAGCCGCCGAGCAGCAGGACGGCGCAGGAGGCCAGCAGGAACCGGCGGGGCATGGATCCTTCCCGTGGACAGGCATGGTGGTGCGGGAATGGTCGCACAGCCCGCCGTCGGCTGTCGGGCGATCGCCCGGGCGAGGTGCGCCTCCCGGTCGGGCGGGGTATCTTGGGGCCGCCCGGCGACGTGGACGCCGGTGCCCGCCAGGGAATCGTGCATGGATTTTTCACCCGCATTCACGCGTTGGCTGTTGCTGCTGGCGAGCCTGTGGCTGTCGCCGGCCTGGGCGGCCGCTGCCCCCGTTGCCATCGAGGCGACGACGACGCATGTCGCGCTCGATGGCCGGCTTGACTGGTGGCCCGGCGCGCCGTCGGCAGCCGCGCTGGAAGCGGTGCGCGCCGCCGATGCGGCGTTCGTGCCGGCGCCGGCACGCGCCGCGTTTGGCTGGCATCCCGAGCCGGCGTGGTTCCGGGTGCAACTGGCGAACGACGCACCGCACGCGCGCGAACTGGTACTGGAAGTCGCATTCGCGAATCTCGCCGAGGTCGACCTGCACGTGGTGCGCGCCGACACCGCTGTCACCTCCTGGCGTACCGGCACCGCCCGCGGCGCCGAGCCGCGGGCATTGCGCTCGCCGCGCTATGCCTTCCCGTTGCAGCTGGCGGCCGGCGAGACTGCCACCCTGTACCTGCGCGTGGTCTCGGACACGGCGCTGAACGTGCCGCTGGCGCTGTATGACGGGCAGGCCTACGCCGACCACGTCGGCAATACGCGCGGCTGGCAGGGCCTGTTCTACGGGATCATCGTTGGCATCCTGGCGTGCGCGGCATTTCTCTGGCGCACCACCGGTGACCGGACGTTCCCGCATTTCCTGGTCGCCGTGCTGGTGGCGATGCTGTTTTTCCTCGGGCTCGACGGTTACCTGGCGTACTGGTTGCCGGCGCAGGCGGCGTGGCAGACGACGCTGATGTTCTTCGGCGCCTGCCTGTCGGCGGCGTTCAGCCTGTCGTTCGCGCGCGCGTTTTTCCATGCCGCCGGCCAGCGGCGCCTGCGGACGGATCCCTGGCTGCGCCGGCTGGCCTGGTTCATCGGCGTGACCGCGTTGCTGCTGCCGGTGCTGCCGGCGGTGGCGGGCATGGGCATGGCGATGTTCGCCAGCCTGGCGATGGCGGTGTGCCTGCTGCTGACGGCGATCGAGGCGTTGCGACTGGGTTTCCGGCCGGCCCGCCTGTTGCTGCTGGCGATGGTGGTGCACATCGTCACCGTCGGCCTGCTGTCGTTCAGCGCGGTCGCCGAGGTGCCGGGATTGTTCGGCTTCGCCGACAGCTTCCACCGCGTCGGTTTCCTCTTCCTGCTGGGGTGCCTGACGGTGGCGATGGGCCAGCGGATCCGCGCGCAGGACGAGGACCGGCGCCGCGCCGGCGAGATCGTGCTGCAGGCCCAGGCCGACGCGCGCGCGCGCAGCGAGTTCCAGTCGCGGATGAGCCATGAACTGCGCACGCCGATGACCGGCGTGCTGGGCATGGCCGAGTTGCTGGAACACACCGAGCTCGACAGCCGCCAGCGCCGTTACCTCGCCACGCTGCGCTATTCCGGCGAGATCCTGCTCAACCTGATCAACGACATGCTGGACCACGCGCGCATCGAGAGCGGCCGGCTGCGGTTGCGGCGCGAGGCGTTCGACCTGCTGCGGCTGGTCGACGAGTGCCGGATGCTGTTCGAGCAGCAGCCGCGCGACGACGGCTCGGTGCTGCGCATGGACATCGGTACCGGCTCCTCGCGCGTGGTGGTCGGCGACGGCCCGCGCGTGCGCCAGGTGCTGGTCACCGTGCTGATGCGCGCGTTCCGCGCCGCTGCCGGCAGGCCGGTGGAGCTGCGGTTGCAGGCGATGTCGGCGCCCGGCTGGCTGCGCTTCGAGGTCGAGTGCGCCGGCGGCAACGGGGATACGGCCGGCGACGATACGCTGACGACCTCGCGGCGGCTGTCCGTCATGATGGGCGGCGAACTGGCGGTGCAGCCGGCATCTGGCGGCGGCACGCTGTATCGCCTCGACCTGCCGCTGCACGCGGCATCCTGATCCCCCGTACGGAACCGGCCGCATGGCACGCCACGTCGTTCCCGCCTCCATCCTGCAGAACCTGATCGAGCTCGCGTTGCGCAGCCGGCTGAACCTCGAGGAGTTGTTCAGCGCGGCGCAGATCGACCCGGACCTGGTCGGCCGCCCGGACGCGCTGGTCGGCATCGACGCGGTCGATCGCCTGTTCACGCTGGCGTTCGCGCGGGTCGACGATCCCTGGTTCGGGCTGCGTTCCGGGCTCGCCAATCAATACACCTCGCTCGACCTGCTGGGCCGGCTGATGGCCACCAGCAGCACGTTGCGCGACGCGGTACACGAATTGCTGCGCTTCAAGGACCTGGTGGCACCGTTCCTGCAGTTCGAGTTCCGGGTCGACGGCGACCTGGCCACGCTGGCGGTGCAGCCGGATGGCTCGGTTGCGTTTGCCGAGTCCCGCCAGCACAACGACCTGCTGGTGGCGACCATCTTCAATATCGGGCGATCGCTCGCCGGCGGCGAGTTGCCGCTGCGGGCGATCGCGTTCCGCCACCCGCAACCGGATGACACCGGCGAATACCGTCGTGCGTTCGGCGATATCCCGTTGCGGTTCGCCGCCGCGCGCAACGAGGTGCAGTTCGACGCCGGGGTGCTCGATCGCCGGCTCAGCACCGCCTACCCGCGCTACCACCAGCGGGTGGAGCAGCTGGCGGAGCAGCAGTTGTCCCGGCTCGGGCGGGGGCAGGGCATGGGCGAGCAGGTGATGGCGCTGATCGGCGAGCGACTGGGCGAGCAGCCGATCGGCATCGAGGACATCGCCCGGCTGTTCAACATGACGGCGCGTACGCTGCAGCGCCGGCTGCGCGAGGAGGACCTGACCTTCGGCGAGTTGCGGGACCGGGTGCGACATGACACCGCCTGCCGCCTGCTGGCGCAGCCTGACATCGACATGGACACGCTGGCCCAGCAGCTGGGATTTTCCGACACCGCGAACTTCTACCACGCGTTCCGGCGGTGGGAGGGCCAGACTCCCGGCGCCTACCGGCGCGCGCGGGTCGAGGGTGCGGGCCGCCCGGCACCCTGAGCGCCGGCGTCCGCGGTTGTGACACCGGCGGCGGCTGCCCCCTATACTCCGGCTCAGCTTTTATTCGCATGAGCGGCCTTGCGGCTGCCGTATTTCCAGGTGCCGGCCGCGTTCCGCGGCCGCTTGCAGGACTGTCGTGACGATGAAGATCCCCGGGTACCAGGTGTTGCGTGAACTCGGCCGTGGCGGCATGGCCACGGTCTATCTGGCCGAGCAGGAGAAGTTCGAGCGGCAGGTCGCCCTCAAGGTGATGTCGCCGTCGCTGAACAGCGACCCGAGTTTCCGCGAGCGTTTCATCCGCGAGGCGAAACTGGTCGCCAAGCTTTCGCACCCGAACATCGTCGCGGTGTACGACGTCGGCGAGCACGCCGGCCAGGTCTACATGGCGATGGAGTACCACACCGGCGGCGACCTGAAAGGTCGCATCCAGGAAGGCATGACGCCGATGTCGGCGGTGCAGGTGATCGCCGGCATCGCCCGCGCGCTGGAGTTCGCCCACAGCAAGGGTGTCATCCACCGCGACATCAAGCCGGACAACATCCTGTTCCGCAATGACGGCAGCCCGGTGCTCACCGATTTCGGCATCGCCAAGCAGGGCGACGCCAATACCCAGTTCACGCAGATGGGCATGGTCGCCGGCACGCCGAAGTACATGAGCCCGGAACAGGCGCGCGGCCTGCCGCTGGATGCCGAGAGCGATCTCTACAGCCTGGGCATCGTGTTCTACGAGATGCTGGTGGGCGACGTGCCGTTCAACGCCGACGACGCCATCGCGCTGGCGATCAAGCACCTGAAGGAACCGCCGCCGCGGTTGCCGCCGCACCTGAAGAAATTCCAGCCGTTCCTCGATCGCGCGCTGGCCAAGGAGCCGGCGAAGCGGTTCCATCGCGGTGGCGAGATGGCCTCGGCGCTGGAGCAACTGGTGGCCAGCAACAGCGTGCGCAACATCAAGGCGGCGCCACCGGCGCCGGCGCCGCAGGGCGCCACCCAGATGCGCACGAAGCTGTCGGACGCCGCCATCCCGGCAGCGTCCGGCGAAGGCTCCGGCCGGCGCACTGCCGCGCTCGCCGTGCTGTTGCTGCTGGTTGCCGGCGGTGGTGCCGGCTGGTATTTCCTGCTCGGCCCCGGCAAGCCGGTGCCGCCGCCGGAGCCGGTAGTGGTCGCACCGCCGCCCCCGCCGCCGCCCGCACCGGAGCCGGAACCCGAGCCCGAGCCGGTCGTCGAGCCGGAACCGGTGGTCGAAGCGCCGCCACCGCCCCCGCCGCCGAAGCCGGGCGTCGATATCGCCGCGTTGCTGGCCAAGGGCAACCGGGCGCTGGCGGAAGATCGCCTCGATGCACCCTCGGGTGACAACGCCTGGGATTACTACCGGCTGGTGCTGACCCTCGAGGCCGGCAACAAGAAGGCGCAGGACGGCATCCGTCGCATCGCCGACCGTTTCATCCAGTTGATCGACGAGTCGCTGGCCGCCGACAGCGTTCCCCAGGCGAAGCAGTACCTGAAATCGGCCGAGCGCGTCGCGCCGGATTATCCGCCGGTGGCCGACGCCGCGACCCGCATCCTCAACTACGAGCAGAACGCTGCCGCCAAGGCCGCGCCGAAACCGGCACCGGTGGAGCCGGAGCCCGTGGTCGAGGAAGTGACGCCGAGCGTCGATCCGAACCTGATCCGCAACCGGTTGCGCGCCAGCGGCCTTGTCAGCCGTGCTGTCACGCTGTCCAAGCAGGGCGACTACGCCGGTGCGCGTTCGCTGTACGAGCAGGCGCTGGCGCTGGATGCCGACAACAAGGCGGCGCAGCAGGGGCTCAACGAGTTGCGGGCGAAGGGGCTGTAACCGGCCCCGGTTGCCGTGCGCAGCCGGCGAGGGGTTGCTGCCGGCACCGCGCCGGCGACAGCGTCAGACCCCGGCCCGGCAGCGGCGGCAACTGCCGCATCAGCGGCCATGAAAAACGGCGCCAACAGGCGCCGTTTCATTTCCTGCAGTTTTTCCCGCGCCGCCGGTGGCAACGGGGATCGCGGATGGCTTCAGCGCGAGTAACCGGAACCGGCTGACGCCCGCTTCAGTTCCAGCGTGTAGGGCTTCACGTCGACGCCCTTGCGCTGCGCCACCAGCACCGCCATCCCGTAGTACTGCGCGGCTTCGACCGGGTTGTTGTTGGCGACGGCTTTCTTGCCGGCGTCGGCGTAACGTTTTTCCAGGTCGCCGAGGCGGGCGGCCAGGCGCTTGCCGATTTCCTGCGAGGCCTCGGCGGCCAGCTGGTTCAGCATCTCGATGTCGGTCGGCAGCTTCGGCGACTTCGCCGGCAGCTTGTAGACGCCGAGCGCGACGCCCTCGTTGCCGGTGTCGGCCAACTCCTTCTTCACCGTCACCGTGTCGGTGAACACCACCTTGCCGGTGCCGGCCTCGAGGATGCGGAAGGCGACCGACATGTAGCCGACCTTGCGCAGTTCGGTGACGTTGTAGCTGACGTCTTCCTTGCGGTCGGCGGCGAGTTGCGGCGACGGCTTCGGCGTACGGCTCTGTTCGCGCGGCGACAGTTTCAGCCACTCGTCGTAGCGCGGGTTGCGGGTGACGGCATTCACCTCGGTCACCACGCGCTCGGTCTTGCGGGTGGTGTTCTCGTTGGTCTCGACGCGGGCCTCGTCGATGCTGCCGCTGACGGTGTAGTCGACGCCGTCGGTGCGCTGCGGGTCCCACTGGATGATGCGGATGTCGTTGGGGACCGCCTTGAACAGGTAACCGGTGACCTGGGTGGCGACGGCGCCGGAGTAATCGGCATTGCCTGTCGCGCTGGCAAACGGCGCGACGTTGGCGCTGCGGATCGCGATCTTGCCGACTTCCTCGTTGGCGACGCGCAGGTCGGCGGCGAGGTTCGGCCGCGCCGGATCGAGTTCCTGCACGATCAGCAGGTGGCCGAGCGCGAGGCCCCAGAGGTTCTCGGTTTTCGCGCGGTCATGGCCGCGGTAGATGCGGTCGAGGAACGGCCGCTCCTCCGCTACCGGCGTCGAGTGGCCGTCCATTTTCAGGTGGACGTCGCGCGCCTGGGTGAGCCAGCGGTAGGCGTCGGCCATGCGGCCGGCAGAAACCGCGTCCGCCGCCAGCGCGACGAAATACTGCGCCATGAAATCGGTCTTCTCGCGGATGCTGTTCTTGACCACGTCGAAGCGCGGCAGCGTCGTCAGCGTGATGAAGTGGCGGTAGGCCTCGTCCGGGCGGTCGTCGGCGACGGCCTCGGTGAGCTTCGCCTCGGCGAGCTGGGCCTGCAGTTCAAGTCGCACCGGCTCGGTCTGCTTGTCTTCCGGCAGCGCGTCGAGCAACTGCAGGGCGCGCTCGAAGTTGTCGGTGGCGCGCGCCTGCTCGAACTCGCCGCGCAGGTTGCGGATCAGGGTGTCGCGCTCGTCGATGTACTTGCGGTCGCCGGTGACCTGCGAGAGCTGGGTCAGGGCGTCCATCTTCTTGCGGAAGCCGGTGGCCGGCAGGCCCTGGATGTACTTGTTGATGCTGGCGACGGCCTTCTCGGTGTTCGCCTGGTTCTTGGCGATCTCGCGCAGCAACTTGTCATAGCGGGCGGGGTGCCAGGTGCGCATGGCCTCGGCCTCGTCGCGCACCTCGGTGAGTACCTTCAGCGGCACCAGGCCGTTGCCGAGGCGGGCGCTCTCCATCCGGCCGCGCAGGTCGTCATCCAGGCGGTTGGTGAGGGTCAGGCCGATCTTGTCGAGCTGGGCGAACTGCTCGGCGTACTTCTTGCTGCCGCGGTCACGGTTGGCCAGCTGGCTTTTCACCTGGTTGTACAGGGCCGGCAGGTTGCCGGAGGCGTCGGCGGTAGCGATCTCGGCCGGGGTCACCAGCTGCTTGGCGGGGCCGCAGGCGACGAGGGTGGTGGCGAGCAGGGCGATGACAAGGGAACGGTGCAAGTGCATATGCATTTTCTGGTCCGTGCTTCTGTAGGTCCGGTGGGGTAACCCGGAGTTTATAGCGGAAACAGGGGCTTATCAGGAACCTTCAGCCTTGCCGGTGGCCGACGATGCCGCGGATTGTCGCGCCCAGCGGGCGGCCAGCAGGCCGGCGACGAAGCCGGCGGCGACCAGTCCGACTTCCAGCAGGCCGAGCCAGCGGCGGGGCGGTGCGTCCATCGCGGCGAGCACCGCGGTGAGGAAGTAGGCGCAGAGCAGGAAGCAGAGCCAGACCGCGGCGTTGGCGCGGCCGCGTGCGAGGCCCGGCAGTACCAGCACCAGCGGCGCGCACTTGACCGCGGCCCACAACAGGCCGGCATAGAGCGGCGCCTCCGGCGGCGCGCTGCGCAGGGTGACCAGCGCCACCAGCAGGATCTCGGCGAGTGCCGCCGCCAGCGCGATACGGAAGGCCAGCGCGAGTCGTGCGTCGGGCGCGGTGGCTTGTTCGTGGCTCATGACGCCAGCTTCCGCGCGATGTCGGCCAGCCGGCGGCCGCCGAGCACGCAGAGTTTTTCCTCGTCGGCCGTCAGCGGCAGGTCGCCGGCGGGACCGGCGTGATGGCTCGGTCCGTACGGCGTGCCGCCGGCGGCGGTGGTCATCAGTTCGGCCGCGGTGTACGGCAGGCCGACGATCAACATGCCGTGGTGCAGCAACGGCAACTGCATCGACAGCAGCGTCGATTCCTGGCCGCCGTGCAGGCTGGCGGTGGAGGTGAACACCAGTGCCGGCTTGCCGGCCAGCGCGCCCTGCTGCCAGAGGTCGCCGGTGCCGTCGAGGAAATGCTTGAGCGGCGCCGCCATGTTGCCGAAGCGGGTCGGGCTGCCGAGCGCGAGGCCGGCGCAATCGCGCAGGTCGTCGGCGGTGGCGTACAACGCGCCGGATTCCGGGATCGCCGGCGCTGCGACCGACGTGGTTGCCGACACCGCCGGCACCGTGCGCAACCGCGCCTCGAGGCCGGCGGCCTCGATGCCGCGGGCGATGCGCAGTGCCATTTCACGGGTGGCGCCGTGGCGGGAGTAGTAAAGGACGAGGACGTAGGGCTTCATGGTTTTCCGCGGCGGCTGGGGTAGCATCCGGGGCACATTCTAGGCCAGTGCCACGGAAACCCCGTATCCCGCCATGAGCCAAATCCCGACCTTGCGCCGCGCCGGCCGCTTCCTGCGCGACCTGTTCCGTGTCTTCGAGTCGTCCGGCAGCCTGGACAGCGCCGCGTCGCTGACCTACACCACGCTGTTCGCGGTGGTGCCGATGGTCACCGTGATGTGGGCGATCATGAAGTCGATGCCGCAACTCGGTGACATGGGCG
>JBKHWA010000130.1:0-7531 GCA_046566765.1 Gammaproteobacteria bacterium | reverse complement strand
TGACGCGCCGCCGCAACCGGTCGTCAGCGTCGGGCAGATAGCCGCGGGCGAGCGGCAGGCGGCCGGCGCGCAAGGCCTCGACATACCCGGGAATCGTCCGTTCGTTCTGGACATACAGCCCGCCGATATCGCCGATCGACGAGATGCCCATGCCGACGAGGTCGGCACCGCCACAGGTGGAATATCCCTGGAAGTTCCGCTGCAGTTCGCCGTTGCGGCGGGCAATTACCAGTTCGTCGTCCGGCAGCGCGAAATGATCCATGCCAACGTGCTCATAGCCGGCTGCCAACAGGCGGCGCACGGTTTCCGCCATGATCTCGATTTTCTCGGCCGGCGACGGCAACGCGGTTTCATCGATCTGCCGCTGCACCGGGAAGCGCGCCGGCAGGTGCGCATAGTTGAACACGCTGAGGCGGTCGGGGCGGAGGGCGATCACCTCGTCCAGCGTGCGCGCGAACGACGCGACACCCTGGTGCGGCAGGCCATAGATCAGGTCGTAACTGATCGAACGGAAGCCGAGGCTGCGTGCCGTCTCGGTGACGGACTGCACCTGCTCGACCGACTGGATGCGATTCACCGCCCGCTGCACCGCCGGGTCGAAATCCTGGACGCCGACGCTGAGCCGGTTGAACCCCAGCCCGCGCAACAGGCCCAGGGTCCCGGTGTCTACCGTGCGCGGATCGATCTCCACGCCATACTCGCCGCGATCTGCCTCCAGAAGGTGGAAGTGGCGCGCGGTGTAATGCATCAGCTCGGTCATTTCCGCCGCACTGAGGAACGTCGGCGTGCCACCGCCCCAGTGCAACTGGCGCACCGGGCGGTCGTTGTCGAACAGCACCGCCTGCATCCGGATTTCCTCCTTCAGCAGGTCGAGGTAGTCGCGCGCACGCGAACGGTTGGCGGTGACGATGCGGTTGCATGCGCAGTAATAGCAAACCGTCGCGCAGAACGGCAGGTGGAAATACAGCGACAACGGGCGCCGTCGCGCATTGCCCTCGGCGCAGGCGGCACGGTAATCCCCCTCGCTGATTTCCTCGTGGAAGCGGTCGGCGGTTGGATACGAGGTGTAGCGGGGGACCCTGCCGTCATAGCGGCGGACAAGGTCGAGGCCGGGCACGGCGCCCGGCGCTTCGCCTGTTTGTCTGCTGCGGATCGGTATCGGAGTCTGCACGGCCCGGCTCCCGGTAGGGTTCGCCGCAGTATCGACTCAGGGGGTAGGGGGTGCCTTGACCTGCATCAAGACCGAAATCGCCTCGCGCATCACGTCGCCGGGGGTGCGACAGGTTCCATCGAGAATGGCCGGCAGCGCCAGCCAGGTGGACAGCAGCGTCCACAGCGCTACCACCAGCAGCAGCGCACCGGAACCGCGACGCAGCGTCCGCGCATGCTGCGCCAGCCAGCGCGCCGCGAATCCGAGGCCCAGCACGGCCGGCAGCGTGCCGATGCCGAATGCGAGCATCACCAGCGCACCGCCGGCAGCAGAGCCGGCGGTCGCGGCATAGAGCAGCGCGCCGTACACCAGACCGCAGGGCAGCAACCCCCACAGCGCGCCAATCGCCAGCGCCCGCGGAAGGGAGGTAACCGGCAGCAGTCGACGCGCCAGCGGTGCCAGCCGTTGCCAGAGCCGGGCACCGACAACTTCCAGTGATTGCATCCAGCGGGTCACGCCCAGCAGGTGGAGCGCGATCGCCAGCAACACGGCGCCGGTGAGGAACCGCGCAACCAGCATCGCCGTTCCGGCATCGCGTGGTGACAACAAGGCTGCAAAGAAACCCGCCAGCGCCCCCAGCACTGCGTAACTGCCGAGGCGCCCCCCGCTGTAGCCCAGCGTGAGCGGAAGACTGCGCTGCCCGGCCGGGATCGCATGGGCCAGTGCACCGGCGATGCCGCCGCACATGCCCGCACAGTGCCCGGCGCCGGCAACACCGGCGAGCAGGGCGGCCAGCAGGAACAGCGGGTCGGTCATGCGTCGGGGGACTGCTTGCCGGCGCCGGTGGCCGCTTTTTCCCGCGCGGCCGCCAGCTCGTCCAGCCGCAACTGTTGCTCGCGGTCGTCGATCAGGATGCTGTGGGCCGGGCTCTCGAGGTCCTCGTACTGCCCGCGCCGCAGCGACCAGAGGAACACGCCCACCGCGCCGGCCAGCAGCACCAGCGACATCGGGATGAGGTAATAGACGGCGTTCATGGGACGGCATTCTCCCGCGCGCGGCGTTCGACGGCCAGCGCATTGAGCACCACGATCAGCGAGCTGGCAGCCATCCCCACTGCCGCCAGCCACGGCGGCATGTAGCCGAGGACCGCCAGCGGGATCATCGACAGGTTGTAGCCGAGCGCCCAGCCGAGGTTCTGCCGCACGGTGCGGCGGGTGGCCCCGGCAACCGCCAGCGCTGCCAGCACCAGGTCCAGCCGGCTGCGCAGAAGCACGGCATCGGCGGCGGTACGGGCGAGATCGGTGCCGTCGCCAATCGCCAGCGAGACATCGGCGGCCGACAGCACCGGCGCATCGTTGATGCCGTCGCCGACCATCATGACCGGCGCCGCGAGGCGCGCCCGCAGCGCGTGGATGTATTCGACCTTCTGTTCCGGGCTGGCACCAGCGCAGGCGTGGTCGATACCCAGTTCACGTGCCAGCCGCGGCACCTCGCCCGACGCATCGCCCGACAGCAGGTGCACCTCGATGTCGCGCGCGCGCAGCGCGGCAACCGTCGCGGCGGCCTCTGCACGCGGCGCATCACCAAGGCGGAAAGCGGCCAGCACCGCGTGATCATCGGCCAGCCATGCCTGCGGCGTGCCGGCGTCGCCGGTAACAGCGGGGATGGTCAATCCTTCCGCGGCCAGCCAGCCGGCCGAACCAAGGCGGTAACGGATGCCATCGACCTCGCCCTCGATACCACGGCCGGGCACGATCCTCGGCGCCGCGGCGCGCCCCTCGATCGCGGCGTCATGGAACGCGCGCGCCAGCGGATGCTCGGAGTCACGCTCCAGCAGCGCGGCGATGCGGCGGACGGCCGACGTCGGCAACGACGAAAATACCAGCGTCTCCCGCACTTCCGGCCTGCCTTCGGTGAGGGTGCCGGTCTTGTCGAACACCACCGCTCGCACCTCCGGCAACACGCTCAGCGCATGACCGCGGGTCAGCAGGAGGCCGCGACGGGTGAGCGCGTTGGTGGCAACGGTGTAGGCCGCCGGCGTCGCCAGAGACAATGCACAGGGGCAACTGACCACCAGCACCGCCAGCGCAATCCAGAAGGCACGCGACGGATCGATCGCCAGCCAGGCAAGGTATGTGACCGCAGTCAGCAACAGCAGCGCCACCACGAATTGCCGCGCGACGCGATCAGCCAGTTGCTGCAACTGCGGGCGCGTGTCCTGCGCCCGCGTCACCAGGTCGACGATGCGCGAGAGACGGCCCTGGGCAATGCCGGCGCTGACTTGCACGCGCAATACTGCGTCGGTGCTGACGCAGCCGCCGGTGACGTTGTCGCCGGGACCACGCCGCACCGGCAACGGTTCGCCGGTCAGCATCGACTCATCGACGTGCGCGGACCCTTCGAGCACGCGACCGTCGGCCGGGATCGTTTCACCGGCCTTCACGCGTACGATGTCGCCGACACGCAACTGCGACGCCGGAACCGTCTCGTCGCGGTCGGCCAGGATCCGGGTGGCCGTCAGCGGAAGCGCCGCCGAAAGGTTGTCCACCACGCGGTTGGCCTTGCGGCGCGCCTCCAGTTCGAGGTGCCGGCCGACGGCGAGGAAGAAAATGAACATCACCACCGAGTCAAACCAGACCTCGGGGCCCTCGACGATGATCGCCCACAGGCTGGCGAAATAGGCGAGCAGGATCGCCAGCGCCACCGGCACGTCCATGCCGGCGGCACCGCCGCGCAGGCTGAACCAGGCGTTGCGCAGGAACGGCCAGCCGGAATAGAACACGACCGGCGTGGTGACCAGGAAACTGATCGCGCGGAGGTAATCGCGCTGATCGGTCGCCATGCTGTCGACGCCGTCCCAGTAGAAACCGACGGCGATGTGCATGACCTGCATCATGCCGAGTGCAGCGACGACCAGCCGCAACAGCGACTGCCGGCGTTCGCGGTCGAAGGCGCTGAGCGCGCCGTCGCCACGGAAGGGAAGGGCGCGATAGCCCAGCTTGCGGATGCGCAGCAACAGGTCACGCAATTCCAGTGCGCCGGCCTGCCAACGCACCCGCACCCGGCCCGAGGTCAGGTTGACGCTGGCACCGGTGACGCCGGGCATCGCCGAGAGCGACTTCTCGATCAGCCAGCCGCAGGCTGCGCAACGCAGGCCATCGACCATCAAGGTGCACTCGCGCTGGTCGGCCGCATCGGCACCGGCATGCACGTAGCCGCCGTCGACCAGCGATGCATCACTGAAATTCGCAAAGAGGTCGTCGGGAACCGGCGCGTCGTCGAGGCGCGCGGAAAACGTGTCGCGGTGCAGGTAGTAATTATCGAGACCGAGCTCGACTATGGTCCGGCACGCCGCCTGGCATCCCGGGCAACAGGTATTGCGGGCAACGCCCTTCACGGTCACCGGCCAGCGATGATCCTTCGGCAGCGACTCACCGCAATGGAAGCAGACCGAATCGGGAACCTGCATCGATACGACGCCGTCAGAACGCGGGGCTCAGTGCCACCGGCTCTCCCTGGAACATCACGTCGCCGGCGCGCAGACGCCAGCGATGCTGGTCGCCCGCCGACATCAGCGGTTCCAGCAGCATGTGCCGCTTGCCCATCGGCAACTTCGGCACGCGGCCGTGCCAGAGGCCATCGGCGCCACGCTGCAGCAGCACCGTCATGTCCTCGTTGGCAATCGTGCTGTGCACCATGACCAGTTGCAGTTGCTCCGGCAACGCGACCGCCGGTGCCGATTTCACCTCGACACTGACCGCCAGTTCTGCCGGGTGCAGCACCAGCGATGCGCTCAGCCCCAGTTCCTGGGCGAGACGGTCGGCATGCACGTCCTGGTTGATCGAGCGGCCAGCCTTGTACCAGTCGTCCCGCACCAGGTCATCGCGGTTCTTGACGGCAATACCGACGGTCGTGAGCGAGGCGATCACCGACGCCAGCGGCAGGCCGACGACCAGCCACATCCAGGGCTGGCGATACCAGGGACTGCCGGCCTGGTCGGATTCGGATGTCATGCGCGGATCTCCGGTTTCGTTTTCACTTGCCGATCGAGATGAAGCGGCTCTCGGTGCGAACGGCGATGTCGCTGTCATCGACAGCGGTCACCACGAAATGCACGTTGGCATTCAGCGGCTGGGTATGCAGCGGATCGATCTGCAGGCTGACGGGGATCGACTCGGCACCGGCAGGCGCCAGGCTTACCGTCGCCGGGCCACGGTAGGCGATGCCGGCCGGGGCGTCGACCGAAATGGTGTACACGTGCGCATCCTGGGACTTGTTGTAGACCTTGAGCGTGTAGACGTTCTCGATCATCCCGTCCGACGTCTGCACGTACAGCGCGTTGCGGTCGCGTATCACGTCCAGCGTGACCGGAACGCGCAGCACGAGGCCGGTAACGAAGATGGTGATCAGTGAGCCGAGCACGATGCCATAACCGACCAGCCGCGGCCGGATGATGTTGGTGGGCTGCCCTTCGAGCGCGTGCTCGGTGGTGTAACGGATCAGGCCGCGCGGCTTGTCGATGCTTTCCATGACCTGGTCGCAGGCGTCGATACAGGCCGCGCAGGTGATGCACTCGTACTGCTGCCCATCGCGGATGTCGATGCCGGTCGGGCAGACCTGCACGCAGAGGCCGCAATCGATGCAGTCGCCGAGTTCCTTGTGCTCCTCGGAGGTACCGCGGCGCTTCTGACCACGTCCGCGCGGCTCGCCACGGTTGGGGTCATAACTGACGACCAGCGTGTCCTTGTCGAACATCGCCGACTGGAAGCGGGCGTAGGGACACATGTACAGGCAAACCTGCTCCCGCATCCAGCCCGCGTTGGTGTAGGTCGCGGTGGTGAAGAAGAACAACCACCAGGCTTCCCAAACCCCCAGATCGAGATGCGCGAGGCGCGGTACGAGGTCGCGGATCGGTGAAAAATAACCAACGAAAGTGATGGCCGTCAGCAGGGCCAGCGCCAGCCAGAAAAGGTGTTTGCCGGCCTTGCGCCAGAACTTGTCGAAACTCATCCCCGCCTTGTCGAGCTTGAGGCGGGCGCCGCGATCGCCTTCGAACATCCTCTCGATGCGGATGAAAAACCGGGTCCAGACTGTTTGCGGACAGACATAACCGCAGAACACGCGCCCGACCAGGTTGGTGAAGAAGAGCAGGGCAAACGCCGCGATCATCAGCAGCAGCGACAGGTAGAAGAAATCCTGCGGGAAAAAGGTGAGGCCGAGGATGTCGAAGCGACGAGCCGGCAGGTCGAAGCGGATCAGTGGATCGCCATTCCAGCTCAGCCACGGTGTGACCAGGTAGACACCCATGGTCAGCAGGACGGTGAGATCGCTGAGTTTCTGGAAGCGACCTTCAATCCACTTCGGCTGGATCTTCACGTGCTTCTTCGTCAGGTAGTTCCGATCGTCACCCGGGGGCGGGGTGACGTTCCTGACCGGGATTTCCTTCGACATGAGAACCTCGCGATGCCTGTTGCTGCGTCAGCGCCCCAAACAAACGGCCCGGGGTGAACCAGTCACGCCGGGCCGTTCAGGCTCTTGTTGTTGCGGCGCTACGCGCCTTGAAACACTAGCGCATCACTTGCCCTGGGACAGTCCGTAGACGTACGCAGTCAGCAGGTGAATCTTCGCTTCCGACAGGCGACCATGCTGGGCCGGCATCTGGCCCTGGCGACCACCCACGAGAGTTTCCTTGATGGCAGCAATCGTGCCGCCATAGAGCCAGATGTTGTCGGTCAGGTTGGGCGCACCGAACGCGTAGTTGCCCTTGGCATCCGCACCATGGCACATGGTGCAGTTGGCCTGGAACTTCGCCTCGCCGGCGGCAACCAGCGCCGCTTTCTCGGTCTTCAGCTCCGGAAGCGAGAGGCTGGCGACGTAGAAGGCGACTTCGTTCACGCCTTCCTCGCCGAGAACCGCTCCCCATGCCGGCATCGCCGCCTGGCGACCATTGGTGATGGTCTCCTTGATGGCTTCCGGCGAGCCGCCGTAAAGCCAGTCGTTGTCGGTGAGATTCGGGAAGCCGCGCGCGCCCTGGGCATTGGAGCCATGGCAAACCGCGCACTCGGTGAGGAACAGGCGCTGGCCCATCGCGCGCGCTTCGGGATCGGCAGCAACCTGCTCGATCGGCATCGCCGCGTACTTCTGGAAGAACGGCGCAAAGCGCTCCTCGGCCGCCTTCACCTCGGCTTCATACTGGTTGACCTGGGTCCAGCCAAGCAGGCCTTTCCAGTGGCCGCCGTAACCCGGATACAGCACCAGGTAGCCGATCGCGAACACGATCGTCGCCCAGAACAGGCCAACCCACCAGCGCGGCATCGGGTTGTTGTACTCCTCGATGCCATCGAAGGAATGACCCATGCTCTCGCCGGATGCCGGCTCGTT
>JBKHWA010000129.1:0-28689 GCA_046566765.1 Gammaproteobacteria bacterium | reverse complement strand
TTGAACACCTGGTGGATCGGGAAGTGGCCGGCTTCCTCCCACTCCGGGACGTGCGGGTTCAGTTCCTTCTCGATGAAGTTCGCCATGGTGCGGGCGATTTCGTTGTGTTCCTGGGTGAACTGCATGGCGGTCTCCGGGATCTCAGAAGCGGGACACGCCGAAGGTGATCGGCCGCAACGTGCGCTGCTCGGCGTCGCGGCAGATGTCGAGCACCATCGCCAGCACGCCGCGGGTATCGCGCGGATCGATCAGGCCGTCGTCCCACAAGCGGGCAGTGCCGTACAGTGCGGTGCTCTGGCTGTCGAGTTTCTGCGCGGTGCTCTGTTGCAGGTATTCCAGCACTTTCTGGTCCGGCTCCATGCCCATCGAGCGCTGCTTGGCCTCGGCAACGATGCGCAGCACCATGCCGGCCTGCTGGCCACCCATCACCGCGGTCTTGCTGTTCGGCCAGGCGAAGATGAAGCGCGGATCGAGGCCGCGGCCGCACATCGCGTAGTTGCCGGCGCCGTAGGAGCCGCCGACCACGATGGTGATCTTCGGCACCCGCGCGTTGGCCACCGCCTGCAGCATCTTCGAGCCGTGCTTGATGACGCCGTTCTGCTCGCTTTCGGTGCCCACCATGAAGCCGGTGGTGTTGTGGAAGAACAGGATCGGCCGGTTCGACTGGTCGCACAGGTGGATGAACTGCGCTGCCTTGGCGGCGCCGTTCGGGGTGATCGGGCCGTTGTTGCCGATGAAGCCGACCGGGTTGCCCTCGATTTCCAGCCAGCCGCAGACGGTCTGGTTGTCGTAGTCGGTCTTGAAGTCGAGGAACTCGGAGCCGTCGGCGATGCGGGCTATGATCTCGCGCACGTCGTACGGGCGCTTCGGATCGGCAGGGACGATGCCGAGCAGGTCTTCGGCGGGATACAACGGTTCCGCGTATTTCTTCGGCTCGCGCTTCGGCGCTTGCTCGTTCCACGGGATCTTCGCCATCAACTCGCGGGCGATACGGATGCCGTCGGCATCGTTCTCGGCGATGTATTCCGCGGTGCCGGCAATCGAGGCGTGCATCTCGGCGCCGCCGAGATCCTCCTCGGTTGCCACTTCGCCGGTGGCAGCTTTCAGCAGCGGTGGGCCGGCAAGGAACATGTGCGCGCGCTTGCGCACCATGATCATGTAGTCGGACAGGCCGGGCTGGTAGGCGCCGCCGGCAGTGGCGTTGCCGTGCACCACGGTGATCTGCGGGATGCCCATGGCCGACATCCGCGCCTGGTTGGCAAAACCGCGCGCTCCCTCGACGAAAATATCGCCGGCATAGTTCAGGTTGGCGCCGCCGGATTCGGCCAGCGTGACGCACGGCAACTTGTTCTCGCGGGCGATCGCCTGCAGGCGCAGCGACTTGTGCAGGCCGGCCGGTGTGATGGTGCCGCCCTTGATCGCGGAATTGTTGGCCGCGACCAGGCAGCGTACGCCGGACACGTAACCGATGCCGGCGATGTTGGCGCCACCGGCCTCGGTGCCGTCCTTGTCGTCGTGCATCATGTAGCCGGCGAGCGAGGCCAGCTCGAGGAACGGTGTGCCCGGGTCGAGCAGCAGGTTCAGTCGCTCGTGCGGCAGTACCTGGCCGCGTTTGTGGAACTTCGGCGCCTGCTCGTTCGACTTTTCGATGACTTTCTGTTCGATGGCGCGGAACTCGTCCACTGCCTTCTGCATCATCTCGCAGTTGGCACGGAACTCTTCGCTGTTGCGGTCGATCTTCGATTCGATGACGGCCATGGCAGGATCCTGGTTAGTTGACGTCGTCCCGGAAGATGTCCGGGATGACCTCGCGATGGAAACCGTTCCACTCGATGGAGCGCTGCGCCGGTGGCAGGTCCCAGGTAGCGACGTTGCCGGTAGAGGCGGCGCCGTCGATGCGGATGTTGGTGCCGGAGATGAACGCGGCGGCATCGCTCAGCAGGAAGCAGATCACGCTGGAAACTTCCGCCTCGTGCCCGAGCCGCTTGAGCGGAACCGCGTTGCGCAGGCGCTTGAGCACCACGCGGTGCGATTCCGGGTAGGTGTCCATGCCGCTGGACATGATCCAGCCCGGTGCGACCGCGTTGACCCGCACGCCGCAGAAACCCCACTCGTAGGCGGCGGTCTTGGTGAAATTGTCCATGCCGGCGCGGGCGGCGCCGGTGTGGCCCATGCCGGGCATGCCGTTCCAGAAATCGGCGGTGATGTTGACGATCGCGCCGCCGGTCCGGCTCATGCTCTGCACGAACGTTTCGCGGGCGACGAGGAAGCCGCCGGTGAGGTTGGTGCGAACCACGGCCTCCCAGCCTTTCTGGGTGGTGACCACCAGCGGCGCCGGGAACTGGCCGCCGGCGTTGTTGACCAGGCCGTGGATCTGCCCGCATTCGGCGACGATGCCGGCGATCATCGCCTTCATGGCTTCTTCGTCGCGGATGTCGCAGACGCGGTAATCGGCCTTGCCGCCGTCCTCGCGAATTTCCGCCTGCACCTTCAGCAGCTTTTCTTCCTTGCGGCCGACCAGGTAGACGTGCGCGCCCAGCGACGCGAGTTCGTGCGCGGTGCAGCGGCCGATGCCGCTGCCGCCGCCGGTGACGATGATGTTGCGGCCGGCAAACGCGCCGGGCTTGAGGATCGACTGGTACGGCATGTCTCAGGCTCCCAGGGATTTTGCCAGCGCGGCAGGCACCGCCACCGGGTAATCGAGCAACTGTTGGGCGAATGCCTTGCCTTGCGGGTCGATGCGCAGGCTGGCGATGCCGCCGCCGCCGAGCGCGTTTTCCAGCAGGAAATTGAAGCCGCCGAGGCCGGGCAGTTCCCAGCGGGTGACGCGGCCGCGTTGCGGATCCAGCGTGTGCTGCATGTACTTCGCCACCGCGTCGGCGGTCAGCGCGGCACGGATGTAGGGCAGGTATTCCGCCTTGCGTGCCATTACGCCGATGTTCGAGTGATTGCCCTTGTCGCCGGAGCGGGCGACCGCGAGTTTCACCAGGGGGATGGTGACGTCGCCGGACTTCGTTTCGGCGGCCGGTTGCGCGGCGACCATCGCCGGCGCGAAACCACCGTCCACCGGCACCGCGCTCACCGTGACCTCGCCATCGATGTCGATCGTCGGCGTGACCAGCGATTTCGGTACCAGGCAGGAGAACAGGCGGATGCGCGGGTTGTCCTTCGGCCGGCCGCCGACCATGCCGGACATGCCCGGCACCATGCCGGTGGCGGCCTGGGCGATCTCGCGGCTGAACAGCCGCAGCGCCTTCTTGTCGTCGTGCACGCAGGCGATCTTCACCACGACTTCGCGGTTGTCCTGCACACGGGCATTGGCACCGTAGGTGGTCTCGGTGCCGAGGATCTCGATGCTGACGTCGCGGAAATCGGCGATGCCTTTCTCCGCCAGCAACCGGCGCACGCGACCGATGATCGCGTCGGCGACGCGCTGGCCCTTCTTCGCCGCGTCGATGCCGCCGATCAGGAAACTCGCGGTGATGCGGTTGCCGTCCGGGTAGGTGGCGCTGCACTTGTAGGTGGCGGTGGGCGGCAGGCCCTTGGCGCCGCTGACGCGCACGCGGTCGGCGCCGGCCTGTTCCAGCTTCACGCCGGTGAAATCGCAGACCACGTCCGGCAGGATGTAGGCGCGCGGATCGCCGATCTCGTACAGCAGTTGTTCGCCGACGGTGAACGGCGTGACCAGGCCGCCGGTGCCGGCCGGCTTGGTGACGATGAACGAGCCGTCCGGCGAGCACTCGAGCACCGGGAAGCCCATGTCCTCGTAATTCGGCACCGTTTCCCAGTCGGTGAAGTTGCCGCCGGTGCACTGCGCGCCGCACTCGATCACGTGGCCGGCGAGCGAACCCTGCGCCAGCTTGTCGTAATCGGTCAGCGACCAGCCGAACTCGTGCAGCATCGGCGCCAGCACCATCGCACTGTCGGCGATGCGGCCGGTCACCACCACGTCGGCGCCGCGCGCCAGCGCGTCGGCGATCGGCTTGGCGCCCAGGTAGGCGTTCATGCTGACCGTGAACGCGGGCAGCGGCTTGCCGGAATCGAGCTCGGTGATGTCGGCCGGCAGTTCGCCGCGGCGCGGCTGCAGGTCGTCGCCCAGCACCAGCGCGATTTTCAGGTCGACGCCGGCGGCGGCGAACGCCTTCTTCAAGGCATCGCGGCAGGCCTGCGGGTTGACGCCGCCGGCGTTGGCGATGACCTTCACTTTCTTCGCGGCGATTTCCTTCGCCAGCGGGCCCATCACCTCGGTGACGAAGTCGGTGGCGAAACCGGCGGCGGGATCCTTCATCCGGGCGCCGGCCATGATCGACATGGTGACCTCGGCGAGGTAGTCGAACACGAGGTAATCGAGCTCGCTCTTGCGGACCAGCTGGAAGGCGGCGGCGTTGGTGTCGCCCCAGAAGGCGGCGGCGCAGCCGATGCGGATCGTCTTGTTCCCGGTACTCATCGCGGCAGGTACTCCGGTCCGTTGAGGCAAGGGGGAGGGCTGGCCAGCCCCCGGGGTGCGCCGGTACACTACCAAGCAAGCGCTTGGTCTGGCAATTGGCCGGATCACCCCTTCCGATGGCCCTTCCGGGGCTCTTCCGAGGACCGTTGTCGATGACAGCCACCCCCCGTCCGCGTCGCCGCCTGCCGCTGGTCAACGGCATGGAAGATTCGCCGCGCGGCAAGTTGCTGTCGGCGGCGGCCAGCCTGTTCCGCGAGCAGGGGTACGAGCGCACCACCGTGCGCGACATCGCCGCCCGGGTCGGCATCCAGTCCGGCAGCCTGTTCCACCACTTCGCCAGCAAGGAGGAAATCCTCAAGGCGGTGATGATCGACGTCATCCGCTTCAACACCGAGCGCATGCGCAAGGCGGTCGACGGCGCTGCCGATGCCCGGGCCCGGCTGCGGGCGCTGATCGAGTGCGAGTTGCAATCGATCGTCGGCGATACCCGCGAGGCGATGGGCGTACTGGTCTATTCCTGGGATGGCCTGTCGCCGGCCAGCCAGAAGGAAGTGCTGGCGCTGCGCGCAGACTACGAGCAGATCTGGCTGGACGTGCTGGAGCAGTTGAAAAAAGAAGGACTGATCGACATCGAGCCGTTCGTGCTCCGGCGCCTGCTCACCGGCGCCATCAACTGGAGCAGTACCTGGTTCGATCCCAAGGGCCCGATGTCGTTCGGCCAGCTGGTCGATACCGTGTTCGGCATGGCGGTCCGGCGCTGAGCCGATCGCACCCGTTACATTTTCCGCCCATCGCATCCACGACGGAGAGCCGCATGTCCGCGCCGCAAAAAGTTACCATCCGCCGCGACGGCCACGTCGCGATCGTCACCATCGATCGCCCGGAAGCGCGCAACGCGATCGATCCGGAAGTCGCGCTGCGGCTGGCCGATGCCTGGGCCGAGTTGCGCGACGATCCGGAAGTCCGCGCCATCGTCGTCACCGGCGCCGGCGAGACCACGTTCTCTTCCGGCGCCGACCTCGGCCGAATGATCACGCTGTTCAACGGTGGTCGTTCGCCCGAGGACGAGTGGGACAAGCGCCTGATGAGCGACATCTTCGTGTTCGATCGCACGCTGCTGCGCGACTTCGACGCGGTCAAGCCGGTGATTGCTGCGGTCAACGGCGACGCCATCGCCGGTGGCATGGAATTGATGCAGGGCTGCGATATCCGCGTGGTCGCCGACCACGCCCGGTTCGGCCTGCAGGAAGTGAAATGGGGCCTGTTCCCCGCCGGTGGCTCGACGGCGCGTCTGCCGCGGCAGATTCCCTACGCGATCGCGATGGAGCTGTTGCTCACCGGCGACCTGATCAGCGCGAAGCGCGCCTATGAGGTCGGGCTGGTCAACTACGTGCTGCCGCGCGAACAGGTATTGCCGAAGGCGCTGGAGATCGCGCACCGCATCGCTGAAAACGGCCCGCTGGCGGTGCGCGAGGTGCGCAAGTCCGCGCGTACCTGCATCGGCCTGACCGAGAAGGAAGGCCTGCAGCAGGAAAAGATGTTCGCCGCGCCGGTGATCATGTCGCGTGATGCCCGGGAAGGGCCGCGCGCGTTCAAGGAAAAGCGCAAGCCGAATTTCGAGGGCCGCTGAGCGCGGTCGTCCACTTACCCGTTTTTTCGAGGCAAGCATGAATATCCCCGACAACATGCCGGTGCTGGTCGGCGCCGGCCAGTGGACCAGCAAGCTGCCGCCGGCCGAGGCGCCGACGCCGCTGGCGATGATCATCGAGGTGGCGCGCCGGGCCGCCGGTGATACCGGTGTCGATGCCGACGCGCTGCTGGCTAAAGTCGACACCATTGCCAATACCCGGCTGGCGGTTGATTCGACCGAGGTTGGCAATTTCGGCATCGGCCGCTACCAGAACCTGCCGGCGGACGTCGCCGCGGCGCTGGGCGCGAACATCCGTGCCGGCTATTACTGCGGCGCCGGCGGCGACACTCCGCAGATGCTGGTCAACGAGATGGCCGAGCGCATCGCACAGGGCAGCAGCGATGTCGTGTTGCTGGCCGGCTCGGAAAACCTCGGCTCGCTGCTGGCCTCGATCAAGGCCGGGGTGAAACTCGACTGGAACGGCAAGGCCGGCGGCCAGCCGCTCGACATCGGCACCATGAAGCCCGGCTGCAACGACCACGAGAAGCAGTACGGTTTCTTCCTGCCGATCAACACCTATCCCCTGTTCGAGAACGCGCTGCGGGCGAATGCCGGTCGTTCGATCGCCGACCACCAGAAATTCCTCGGCGAGTTGTTCGCGCCGCTGAGCCGCGTCGCGGCGAAGAATCCGCATGCCTGGTTCCCGGTGGCGCGCACGCCGGAAGAGATCAGCACGGTATCGCCGCAGAACCGGATGATCGGCTTCCCGTACACCAAGTACATGAATGCGGTGATCCAGGTCGACATGGCGGCCGCGGTGCTGATGATGTCGGCCGGCACCGCCCGCAAGCTCGGCATCGATCGCTCGCGCTGGGTGTTCCTCAATGGCTGCGCGCAGGCGGCGGATCATTGGCACGTCACCGAGCGCCGCGATTTCACCTCGTCGCCGGCGATGCAGCGTTGCGGGCAGGAAGCGTTGAAGATGGCCGGCCTGTCGATCGCCGACATGAAGTTCTTCGACATCTATTCCTGCTTCCCGTCGGCGGTGCAGATCGCCTGCAGGGAGTTCGGCATCGCGCTGGACGATTCGCGTGGGCTGACGCTCACCGGCGGCCTGCCGTACTTCGGCGGCCCGGGCAACAACTACGTGATGCACTCGATCGCCGAGATGATGAATGCGCTGCGGGCGTCGCCCGGCAGCCATGGCCTGGTCAACTCCAACGGCTGGCACGTGACCAAGCACGCGGTGGGCATCTACTCGACCGAGCCGCGCCACGCGCAGTGGCAGCGCGTGGCGCCTGCGAGCTACCAGCGCGAACTCGACGCGATGCCGAAACCGGCATTCACTGAGACGCCGTCCGGCGAGGCGACCATCGAGACCTACACCGTCACCCATGGCCCGGCGGGCCCGCAACAGGGCATCGTCGTCGGTCGCCTCGGCGATGGCACGCGCTTCCTCGCCAACACGCCGCCGGATGTGGCGATGCTGGAGGAGTTGATGCGGGTCGAGGGCGTTGGTCGCAAGGGGCGGGTGGCGCAGGAAGGTGGCAAGAACGTGTTCCGCCTCGGGTGACGGCGCCGCGTGGCAGCATGACCGCGCGAATCACGCGTCGATGATGCGGTTCGTCGACGCGAGCACTCTTCGGCAAATCACTCTTCGTCGGTGGTGCCGCGCGACTCCAGCCAGATCGCCAGCAGTGCGCCGCCTATCACCAGCACGATCCCGGCCAGCGTCAGCCAGCCGGGCGCCTCGTTCCAGAACAGCCAGCCAAGCGCTCCGGCGAACACCACGTTAAGGAAGTTCAGCGGCGAGATCACGCTCGCTTTCGCCCAGGTGTAGGCGGCGGTGTAGAGCGCCATCGTGATGTAGATCGACACGCCGATGAACAACAGCAGCAGCGCATCGTGCAGCGACGGCGTCTGCCAGGTGGCGATAGCGAACGGCAGGGTCGCCAGCCCGGCGATGCCGAAGTAATAGAAAATGATCGCCTGCGGCGACTCGGTGGCGGCCAGCCGCCGGGTCGAGGCCATCGACGCCGCGAGGCCGATGCCTGAAATCATGCCGACCAGGTGCCAGCCGCTCACGCCCTGCGCATCCGGCTGCAGGATCAGCACGATGCCGGCGAGGCCGGTGCCGATCGCCGCCCAGCGCGCCCACGGCAGGCGTACGCCCAGCCACAGCAGCAGGATTGCCGGTACCCAGATCGGCGCCGCCGCCCGCAGCAGCACCGCATCAACAAGCGGCACTTTCTCCAGCGCGACGTAGAACGCCATGAATCCGATCCAGCCGGCGATGCTGCGCCAGAAATGCAGCCAGGGCTTGTCGGTGGCGAGTGCGTGCGGGCCCTTGCGCAGCAGCCACGGCAGCAGGATCAGCACGCCGACCAGGTACTGGCTGAACACCACCACGTACGGCGACACCCGCCCGCCGAGGAATTTCGCCGACGCCGCCGCGGTGGAACCGACCACGGTGGTCAGCAGGGCGTAGGTGACGCCGCGGCGCAGGTCGTGGCGCGGGCCGGTTGCGGCGTCGGTCATGGGTCGGGTTGCTCGCAACTGCCTTGCACGGGGAGCGGCGATTGTAATAGAAACGTCGGCCAGCGTTCCGTTCCCCGCTTTCCCTTTCCGTTCGTTCCCTGCACCGGCGCATCGCGCCCGTGGTGAGTTGTCTCCCTCATGACCGACCTTCCGTCTGAAGAAGAAATCGACGCGCGCCTCTCCCGCCTCGGCGACCGGTTGCTTGGCACCGTGCGCCACAGTGTTGAGCTCGGCATGAAGGTGGAGGCGATGAGTCGCCGCCACGGCGCCGTCATCCGCATGGTTCACGGCGAGCACCTGGTGGGCAACCCGTGGAACGGCGTCGTGCATGGCGGCCCGGTGCTGGCGTTGCTCGACCAGACCGGCGGCCTCGCGGTCGCCTGCCGTTTGTTCCCCGATTACGACATCACGCCGACGCTCGATCTGCGCATCGATCACCTCAAGCGGCCGGAGCCCGGCGTCGATTTTCTCGCCGCCGCCGAGTGCTACCGGCTGACGTCCAGCGTGGCGTTTGTGCGCGGCTACGCCTACCAGTCGAACCGCGACGACCCGGTGTCGTCGTTCGTGGCCACCTACATGCGGCTGGGCCTCAACAAAAGCATGATCCAGGCGAAGAAACCATGAGTTCGACCCCGCTCGCCGACGTCATCCGCCAGTGCCGCGCCGCCGGCAACTACGATCGACTGGTCGAGGCGATTCCGTACGCCCGCTTCATCGGCATGCGCTGCGAGGTGGAGGCAGACGGCAGCCTGCTGTTCCGCCTGCCGGCGAAGCAGGAAAACATCGGCAATCCCACGTTGCCGGCGTTGCACGGTGGCGCCATCGGCGGCTTCATGGAGCACTCGGCGCTGGTCTACCTGCTGGCGACCATGGACCAGCCGCGCATGCCGAAGACCATCGACCTGTCCATCGACTACCTGCGGGCCGGTCACTACCGGGACTGCTGGGCGTCGTGTACCGTTACCCGGCAGGGCCGCCGGGTGGCCAACGTGACCATCAGTTGCTGGCAGGACGACCGCGCGGCACCGATCACGCATGCGCGGGCGCATTTTCTGCTCGCCGATCCCGATGCCGCCGCGGTCGATGTGGCCACGCCGCGGACGGATTGAGCGCGGTGCGGTTCCAGGCCCGGCGCTGTTTTGACGAAGGAGCTGGCGGATGAGTGTGTTCCTGTTGCTCGTGGGGCTGGCACTGTTCCTCAGCGGCGCCGCGATGTATTTCGCCCATGCGGCCCGCAACGAGCCGCGCTGGATCGCCAGCTCCATCCTGTTTCCGTTCGTCGTTCCGCTTTACTACCGTCGTCACTGGAATGAGCTGTACATGGCCGCCTTCGTGCAGAGCACGGGACTGGCCATGGCGGTCGCCGGCGGCCTGATGCTGGCGTTCCAGGCGGACCGGCCGGCGGGCCTGGTCGAGCAGCGCAGCGGCTTGCTGTCTGCCTCCGCGCGCGTCAGCGACAGCGGCTTTGTCGATTCCGAGCGCGCGATGCAGTTGCTGGTCAGGCACGGACCGGGCACGCCACTGGCCGGTCGCCTGCATGGCCATGCCTTCAATCCCGACCGTGTCGAATTCATCAACGACACGTTGCGGCTGATCGAGGGTCCGCAGTTCCGGCCGGTACGCGAGATCGCCATCAGTTTCCCGCCCGGCAGCATCGATATCGACGCAGGTGCGAAGCGGGCCTTTGCGCCTGACGGCGAGAATCTGCCGGAGATCCGGGTCAGCTGGCTGGACGCGCAGGGGCAGCCGGAGACCGAGGTATTCCGCGGCGGCTACCGGCTGGAATTCGAGATGGTGCCGCTGGTGCGCAACCGGATGTCCGGCTACGTGCAGATGACCTTGCCGGATCGGCTCGAGAGTTATGTCGGCGGTGACACGATGATCGTCACCAGCCACCTGCGCTATGTCGGCGAGGAGGTCGACCGCAACTGGGACCACGAGGACACGCTGCGCTTCGTGGCGGAGGAATATCTCCGCACCCAGTACCCGACGCCGGACATCGCCACCGTTTCCTTCGCCGCCATGACCATGGATTCGATCGAGGGGCAGGGCGAGGCGACCGCCGCGGTCACGTTGAAGGATGGCCGGGTCGGCAACCACGTCGTCGTGATGGCGAAGCGGGAGCAGGGCTGGTACGTGCGTGGCCCGGAAACGGCGGCGGCTACCGAGGCGGCCGGCTTCAAGCCCCTGTACTCGGCAATAGTCCAGGTGGCGGTGGCGCCCCGCGTGGAGGCTGCCCGCGTGGCGGCGGCCAGTGCACCGGCGGTGAAGAAAGGCGTCGAGCGGACGCTGGATTTCGGACAACTCGCGACGCTGAGCGGGCAGGGTGCGGTGGTGGAGTACAGAAGCGGGCGGCGCGAGCAGGGCGTCCTGCGCGGGCTGCGCAAGGATCGCCTGGTGGTCGAGTCGATGAAGGCGGGCGGCGTGGTCGAATACCTGCTGTCGGCCGGCGAGCTCTCCTTGCTGCGGATGAACAACGGTGACGTCATCCGGCTCGCCGGCGTGGAAGCGCCGACCACCGCCGCGCCGGCACCCGCGACCGCTGCTGCACCGGCACCGGCATCGGCCGCGGCGCAGCCGCTGATGGTCGGTGATCAGGATATTTCGAAGTACCTCAACCGCTCGGTCAAGGTGGTGGCCACTACCGGCAAGACCACTACCGGTGTGCTGCGCGGCGTTTCGAAGGACGGGCTGGTGATCGAGACGTTGGTAGGCGGCGGCAAGATGGATTTCATCGTGCCGGTCGACCAGTTCGCGTCGATCGAGTTCGCGCGCTGAGAGGTGTCCGCCGGGCGCGGCCCGGGTGGCAGGCACCGGTTCCCGCTGCAAACAAAAAAGGCCCGGCAATGCTGCCGGGCCTTTTTTGTTTGCAGGAATGTTACTTCATGAGTTCGAACTGGTAACCGGTCGAGCTCGGCAGCAATTCCATCAGCGTCGTGCGCAGCGTGCCCGGGTCCATTGACCGGGTTTCGACCAGGTTGAGACCGGCACCGGCCGCCGCCGCGTAGTTGAGATCGAGCTGCACCCCCAGCGCGTTCTGGCGAACGATCTGGGTCTGCACCAGCGCATCCTTGGTGAGGTCTCGCACGTCCTCGTTGTCGATCGCGGCGAGCGTTTCCGGCAGCAGGTCGTCCAGTTTCGGCGGCGCGGCGAGCGCCTCGGCGTTGGCGACGGCGATCTCGGTGCCCGCAGCGCCGAGGGCGTTCTGGCGATCCACCGTGGCTTCACGCTGGTCCTGGTCGTCACTGTCGAACTGCTTGTCGGTAACAACCTGGCCGATCGAGATGCCGGTCACGGCGACACCCACCAGCGCGTCGCCGTCGAGTTCGACGACATCAGCGGCGGCGGTCGCCGGGACGGCAAGCACGCAGGCAAGCAACAGGGTGGCGCGCATCGGGTCTTTATCCTCCGGCAATACCGTGCCGGGACGAGGTAACGTCAGGGAGCCTAGCACCGGGGTCCGGGGCGTCCGTTGCGTTTGTGTAAAGCCCGGGCGGGCGGTGCGCCACGACCGATGAACGCAAGCGGATGCCCCGACAGCCGGTTATCATCCGTCCGTCATGGTGGGGATGGCGGTATGCCATTCCCATGCGCATTTTCCGGGGGAAATACGTGGGTCACCGTACCGTAGTCATCGGCGGCGGCAGCTTCGGCACGGCCATCGCCAACATCCTGGCCGACAACGGCCATCACGCCCGCCTGTTCCTGCGCGACGAAAAAGCCGTTGCCGAGATTCGCGACACCGGCATCAACAGCCGCTACCTGCCCGGCTTCCGGCTCAACCCGGCGCTGGAGCCCACTACCGACCTCGCCGGCAGCGTCGCCGATTCGACCCTGGTATTCGTGGCGGTGCCCAGCCGCGCCTTCCGCGACGTGCTGCGCGACATGCGCCCGCACCTGCGGCCGGACGCGGTGCTGGTCAGTTGCACCAAGGGCATCTGGCCGGATGGCTTCCTGCTGATGAGCCAGCTGATGCAGCAGGAGACCGGCAGCTCGCGTGTCGGCGTGCTGAGTGGCCCGAACCTTGCCAAGGAAATCGCCGCCCGCATGCTCACCGGCTCGGTGGTGGCGAGCCCTGACGGCGATGTGCGCGAGCAGGTGCAGCAGGCGCTGTCCTGCTCGTATTTCCGCGTGTACGCCAACCAGGACATGTTCGGTGTCGAGCTCGCCGGTGCGCTGAAAAACATCTACGCGATCACCACCGGCATGGCCGATGCGCTCGGCATGGGCCAGAACACCAAGGCGATGCTGATCACCCGCAGCCTTGCCGAGATGAGCCGCTTCGCCGAAAGCATGGGCGGCAACCCGCTGACGTTTCTCGGCCTGGCCGGCGTTGGCGACCTGGTCGTCACCTGCTCGTCGCCGCTCAGCCGCAACTACCAGGTCGGGTTCAAGATCGGCCAGGGGATGTCGGCGGAAGACGCGGCGAAAGCCGTCGGCCAGACCGCCGAGGGCGTCAACACGCTGAAGATGGTCAAGCACAAGGCGGATGAGCTCGGCATTTACATGCCGCTGGTGACCGGCCTGTACGACGTGCTGTTCCAGGGCCAGCCGCTGCCGACGATCATCAAGCGGCTGATGAGCGGCGACCAGAACAGCGATTTCGAATTCACCTCGCACCACGTCTCGCCCTGATGGACCTGGTGCTGCTGAGGCACGGCGAGGCCGAGCGCAACGCGGCCAGCGACAGCCTGCGCCGGCTCACCGCCCGCGGCGAGACCGAGGCCGCGGCCAGCGGTGCGGAACTGGCGAAGTGGCTGCGCTCGCCGCCGGTGGTGGTTTCCAGCCCCTACCTGCGGGCGCGCAAGACCGCCGACATCGTCGCCGCCGAACTCGCCGCCGGCGCCGTGCGCGAGATTCCCGGCATCACCCCGGACGACAACGTCCGGCAGGCGGTGCTGGCGATTGCCGGGCACTGCGTGCCGGGCACGACGCTGGTGGTGGTCACCCACATGCCGCTGATCGGCAACCTGCTGTCGCTGCTGGTCGATGGCGACCTGCGCCATGCCGCCGGGGTGCGTACCGCCGGCGGCGCGCTGCTCGAGGGCGAGTTCGTCGCCCCGGGCCTGATGCGGGTGCGGCAGGCGCTGGCGTAACGCCGTTCAGCCCGGCCCGCGGAGCCGCAGCGGGTCACCTGCGAATTCCACGCCTTGCCAGCCACCGGCCATGAGGGCGCGGATATTGGCGTGGTTGCTGCCCTGTGGATCGGCCAGTACCGCCCGGTAGTGCTCGGCGTACAGGTCCAGGGTGTCCTGCTCGCTGAGGCCGAGGCGACGGGCAAAGGCCAGCAACTGGCTGGAGGCGGCGTTGGTGCCGGCCGCGTTGTGTACCGGGCTGGCGGTGCCGGCACCGGTGGTAAATGCGACTGGCGTGCACTCGTAGTGACGACGGATAGTGTCGATAACCTGCTGAAAGGCAATGGTTTTGTTCTTGCTGGCGGCAAGCAGGTCGAGGATTTCCCGGTGCATGTGTTTTCCGGTCGGGTGGGGGACGGGTCGGCGCGTAAATTCTGCCGTTCGTCGGGCTACCCGGTCCCTAAGAAGAAAGTGTGATGTTCGTCCCCATATCAGGCAGGCGAGTGAACGTATAAAGGTCCCCGTAAGCGGGTGAAACAGGCGTCCGGCGCCGGTCCAACCCACAACCCCGAATCGCAGAAGACTCACGCATATGGCCGTCAAACAGGAAAAAGTCAGCGCTGCCGACATCGCCGTCGGCATGTATGTTTCCGCGCTGGATCGTCCCTGGGTGGAAACGCCGTTCCCGATCCAGGGCTTCCACATCAAGACGCAGGCGGACATCGAGCAGATCCGCCGCTTCTGTCGCCATGTCTACGTCGATCGCGCGCTGAGTCGCGTGCAGGTGGCGGTGCAGGCCGGGCCGTCGGCCGCCACCACCGCGTCGCGCAAGACCGCGGCGACTGCGGTCAACCCGGCGGCGCGTATCCGCAAGTTCACGCCGATCGTTTACGAGAACACCCAGCCGCTGCAGAAGGAAGTCGCGGTTGCCGCCACGCTGCACCAGGAAATCACCCGCGCGGTGGTGCAGGTGCTGAACGACGTGCGCAACGGCAAGGAACTCAACGTGCCGGTGATCCGCAAGGTCGCCGGCCTGATGGTCAACAGCGTCACGCGCAACCCGGATGCCTTCGTCTGGCTGTCGCGCCTGCGCGATGCCGATTCCTACTCGTACGCGCACTCGGTGCGTTCGTCGGTGTGGGCGCTGGTGTTCGGCCGTCACCTCGGCATGCCGCGCGACATCCTCGAGGAGCTCGCGCTGGGCGTGCTGCTGGCGGAAGTCGGCAAAACGAAACTTTCGCGCAGCCTGCTGATGAAGCCGGGCAAACTGACCGAGGACGAAACGGTGCTGATGCGTCAGCACGTCGAGTTCGGCGTCGACATCCTGCGCCAGTGCCCCGGCGTCAGCGAGGCGGTGATCTCGGTGGTGCAGTTCCACCACGAGCGCCACGACGGTTCGGGCTACCCGTACTGCCTGGCCGGCGCCGATATCCCGCTGCTGGCGCGCATCGCCGGTATCTGCGACACCTATGACGCGATTACCAGCCCGCGCCCGTACGCGGCCGCCCGTTCGTCGAGCGAAGCGGTGTCGATGCTGTACGAGTCGCGCGACAAGCTGTTCCAGGCGCAGTTGATCGAGCAGTTCATCCAGGCAGTCGGCGTGTACCCGACCGGCACCCTGGTCCAGCTGAGCACGCAGGAAGTTGGCGTGGTCATCTCGCAGAACACGGCGCGCCGCCTGCGGCCGGTGGTGATGGTGGTGGCCGACCAGGACCAGCAGTTGCTGCTGGACCCGGAAGTGGTCGACCTCATGGCCATCCAGCATGACAGCGCGGGCCAGCCGCTGGCCATCTCCCGCTGCCTCAAGGCCGGCGAGTACGACATCGATCCGAAATTGCTGAATGTTGCCGCGGTCTGACCTGCCGCGGGTTGCAAGTGCCGCGGCCAGGTGAAGGCCCGCGGAAAACGGAAAAGGCGCCATCAGGCGCCTTTTTTCGTGTCCGCTGGCCGGGGGCCGGTCAGGGCTTGTTGAGCGTGTTGAGCCAGGCCTTCTCGGACTGGCGCGCGGCGGCCAGCTTGGCCTCGAGGCGGCGCTTCTGGCGGTCGAGCTCGAGGAAGAAGTTGACCTTGCCCTTGAGGATGATCGGTTCGATCGGCTTGAACAGGTAGTCGACGGCGCCGGCCTTGTAGCCCTGGTGCACGTACTTCTGTTCCTTGCTGATGGCGGTGACGAAGATGATCGGGATGTTCTTGGTCTTCGGGTTGTCGCGCATCAGTGCGGCGACCTCGAAGCCGTCCATTTCCGGCATCTGCACGTCCAGCAGCACCAGCGAGACGTCCTGCTTGAGCAGGATGGCCAGCGCCCGCTGGCCGGAGCCGGCCTTCAGCAGGTTGCAGTCCAGGTCCTCGAGTACCACTTCCAGCGCAACCAGGTTCTCCGGCGTGTCGTCGACGAGGAGGACGGTTGGCTTCGGCAGATCGATGACTTCTTTCGTTTCGATGCCGTCGTTCATGGCTCGCTGCCGGGATGGATGGGGTTTGTCGCGGGGCCGCAAATTATAGGGGGAGGGTAGGCTGGCGCAATGCGCGATCCCAATAAGTAAATGGCCGGTCCTGATAAGTAATAGTCATTAGCACCGGGTTGCCGGACCGCGCGACGCGCCGGTCATCCGGTGGCGGCGTCGGGGGCCGCCAGATCCAGCCACAGCGGGCAGTGGTCCGAGGGCTTCTCCATGGCGCGGGCCTCGTAATCGATGCCGGCATCGCGGATCGCCGGCACCAGCGCGCGGGACGCCAGGATCATGTCGATGCGCAGGCCGCGCTTCGGCTCCTGCTCGAAGCCGCGGCTGCGGTAGTCGAACCAGCTGAAGCGGTCGTCGCGCGAGGGGTTCAGCTGCCGCCAGCTGTCGACCAGGCCCCAGCCGGTGAGTTCGGCGAACCACTCGCGCTCTTCCGGCAGGAAACTGCAATGACCTTCCTTCAGCCAGCGCTTGCGGTTGCTGTCGCCGATGCCGATGTCGATGTCCTGCGGCGCGATGTTGAAGTCGCCCATCAGCACCAGCGGCTGCTCCGGCGAGAATTCCGTGCGCAGGTAGTCGATGACGCCGGCGTAAAAGCGCTGCTTGCCGGGAAACTTCACCAGGTGGCCACGGTTCTCGCCCTGCGGGAAATAGCCGTTGAACACGGTGATCGTGCGCCCGCCATACGGAAGCTCGATGCCGATCAACCGGCGTTGCGCGTCCTCACCGTCCAGCGGCAGCCCGCGCAGCACCCGCAACGGCGCCACGCGCGACAGCAGCGCGACGCCGTAATGGCCCTTCTGGCCGTGGAAGGCGACCTCGTAGCCGAGCGCACGCACGTCCGCCAGCGGGAACTCCTCGTCGGCGACCTTGGTTTCCTGCAGGCCGATCACGTCCGGCGCATGGCGCTCGACGAGGGCGGCGAGCTGGTGCATCCGCGAGCGGATGCCGTTGCAGTTGAAACAGACGAGGCGCATGCGGGGCCCGGGACAGTGGCAGCGGGGGAAACGGCCGGGCGATTCTAGGTGCCGGGCCGCTACCGGAACAGTGCCGGGGCAGGCTGCCTGGCCCGCTCCCGGCAAGTCGCTGTCTGCCTGCGACGGTCCGCCGGCCGCGGAGTATCGGCGCCGCGGCCCGCCGGTTGACACCGCGCGCGGCCGGCGGCAATCCTGCCGGCCGTTTCAATCCTGTTGCCCGGGGCTTGCCGCCGTGACCCGTCCGCTCGTCGTGTTCTCCCATGCCAACGGTTTTCCCGCCGGCACCTACCGCAAGTTTTTTTCGTTCCTGGAGCCGCAGGTCGAGATCCGCGCCGTCGACATGTACGGCCACGACCCGAGGTTCCCGATCAACGACAACTGGGGCAACCTCGCCAGCGAGCTGCTCGCCTTCGTCGACGAGCACTGCGATCGCCCGGCGTTCCTGCTTGGTCACTCGATGGGCGCGGTGGTGAGTTTCATCGCCGCCCACCGCCAGCCGCAGAAGTTCCGCGGGCTGGTGATGATGGACCCGCCAGTGATCAACGGCCTGGAGGCGCAGGCGTTCCAGGTGATCAAGTGGCTGGGCCGCGGCGACAGCATGACGCCGGCCGGCAAGAGCAAGCACCGCCGCAGCCACTGGCCCAGCCGCGAGGTGGCGATCGAGGAACTCGCGCGCAAGAAACTGTTTGCCGGCGTCGACCCGCAGTGCGTGCACGACTACGTGCACTCGGTGACCGAGTTGCGCGCCGACGGCGAATACCACCTGCGTTACCTGGTCGAGAACGAGGTGCAGATTTTCCGTACTACCCCGACCGATCACTGGCGCTACCTGCGCAAGCTGAAGATTCCCGGCGTGGTGATCACCGGCGAGGAAACCGAGGTATCGCGGCCGAAGCCGATCGGCCGGCTGCGCCGCCGCCACGGCATGGCGCACATCGCCACGCCCGGCGGCCACCTGTTCCCGCTGCAGCACCCGCAGCAGGTCGCGCAACTGGTGCTGGCGCAATTCGCCGCCATGCAGCAGCACGAGGCGCAGCGTGACCGCTGAGGAAATCCGTCTCGACGCCCGCGGCCTCGCGCTGGCGGCGTTGCGCTGGAACGCCGGCGCGCCAGGGCGCGTGCTCGCCACCCACGGCTGGCTGGACAACGCCGAGTCGTTCCGCGCGCTGGCGCCGCTGCTGCCGGAATGCGAGATCGTCGCCATCGACTTTCCCGGCCACGGCCGCTCGGCGCACCGCGGCGGCGGCATCATGCAGTACATCGTCGAGTACGTCGCCGACGTCGTCGGCGCGCTCGATGCGCTCGGCTGGGACGACGCTATCCTGCTCGGGCATTCCATGGGTGCCGGCGTCATGACCTGCACCGCGGCGGTGGTGCCGCAACGCGTGCGCGCGTTGTGGCTGATCGAGGGCGTGGCGCCGCAGCCGGCGGCGGCGGAAAAGATCCTCGACACGCTGGGCAAGGCGGTGGCAGCGCAGCAGCGCGGCGCCGGCGAGTCGGCCGGCTACCCCGACCTGGCGGCGGCGATCGAGGCGAGGAAGAAAGGTTTCTGGCCGCTGTCGGACGCGGTGTCCGGCGCGATCCTCGCGCGTGCGCTCACCCGTGGCGCCGACGGCGTGCTGCGCTGGCACACCGATCCGCGGCTGCGGCAACCGTCGGCGCTGAAACTCACCCACGAACAATTGCTGGCGCTGCTGCACGCGGTGCGCGCGCCGGCGTTGCTGCTCGGCGGGGAGCAGGGCCTGTTCGCGCAGCGGGAAACGCACGCGGAGGCGCTCGATGCCATCGCCGGCCTGCAGTACCGCTGCCTGCCCGGCAGCCACCACCTGCACCTGGAGCCGGAGACGGCGCCGGCGGTGGCAGCGGCGCTGCGCGAATTCCTCGTCGCCTGTGGTTGAACGCGCCTGCTGACCGGCCGGTCGCATTTTGCCGGCCATCCGCTATCATGCGCAGCCGCCCGGCCACCGGCCGGATTCCCGCCCGCGCAGCTTTCCGGAGTTCCTTCCCATGAAAATGGTTGCCCCCGCCGATCTCGCGTCCTACATCGGCAAGGATCTCGGCACGTCCGAGTGGTTCCAGATCGACCAGAAGCGCATCAATGCCTTCGCCGACGCCACGCTCGACCACCAGTTCATCCACGTGAACCCGGAAATGGCGAAGGCGACGCCGTTCGGCACCACCATCGCCCACGGCTACCTCACCGTGTCGTTGCTGCCGTACCTGCAGGCCAACATGCCGGACATGATCCTGCCGCAGGGCCTGAAGATGGGCATGAACTACGGCTTCGACAAGCTGCGCTTCATGGCGCCGGTGAAGGTCGACAAGCGCGTGCGCGCGCGCGCCAAACTGCTGGCTGCCGACGAGAAGAAGCCGGGCCAGTGGCTGCTGAAGTTCGAGTACACCATCGAGATCGAGGGCGAGGAAAAACCGGCCCTGGTCGCGGAATGGTTGTTGATGTACTTCGTCTGAGGCGTTCCTGGAACGCAACTGATCCAGACGGGAAACTAAAAGGCGGCCGCGAGGCCGCCTTTTTTGTTGCCGGCTCGCTGCGCCGGCGTTACCGCACCACGCTGAACCGGATACCCGCCACCTGCAGCCGGCGGATCAGCGTGTGGCCGATGCCGGCGGCCGGCGTGACCACGCCGCAGTGCGGCGGCAGGTCGGCGTCGAGCGCGATCGCCAGCGCCGACTCGGCGAGCATCTTCGCCGTCTCGTCGTAACCGGGATCGCCGCCGCTCACTTCGCAGGTGACCTCGTGCTTGCCGTCGCCGGCGATGAACAGCACGCGGAACCAGCTCGCCGCGCGCTTCTCCGCCGACGGGCCTTCGCCGCCCTGGCGCACCTTGCGCAGCAGGTCGGCGGTCGGCTTGAACTGTGCCAGCGCCATCACCGTGCCGATGCCCACCGCGCCGCCGATTATCGGCAGCAGGTGGTCGCTCAGCAGGTAGTGGCCGTAGCGGAAGGTCGCGCCGTAATCGGCGCGCAGCCGCGCCGACTGCAGCACCACCTGCGGGTCGATGGTCGGCAGCGGGCAGGCCCAGCGACGCAGTGCGCGGTCGTAGTAGAGGCGGGCGCGCTCGCCGCGCACGGTGCGTACCGCGTCGCGGTCGAGCTTCGGCCGTTCCTTGAGGTACTGGCGGCCACGCGAGAACTGCTCGATCGCCGAGTTCCAGGTGCCGCCGGAAAACGTGCCGCTGGCCTCGACGAAGCCGCGCACCGTGATGTCAGCCTCGTTGAAGGCGTCTTCACCGATGCGCTCGCGCAGCGCGTCGACGGCGAACAGCGCGCCGAGGTCGTGCGGGATGCTGTCGAAGCCGCAGCAATGGACGATGCGCAGGCCGCGCTGGCGGGCGATGTCGTCGTACAGCTTGCGCGAGCGGTCGACGAAGCCCGGCTCGCCGGTGAGGTCGACGTAATGGGTGCCGGCCTCCACGCAGGCGGCCAGCACGTCGTTGCCGTAGCGCAGGTAGGGGCCAACGGTGGTGATCAGCACCGCGGTGGAACCGGCCATCGCCGCCAGCGCGTCGCGGTCATCGACATCGGCGATCAGGCTGCCGACCTTCGCCTCCGGGGCGATGGCGGCGATCCGCCGGCGCACCTCGTCCAGTTTCTCCGGGCTGCGGCCGGCCACCGCCCAGCGGAAGGACTCGCGGGTGCTGGCCCGGGCGAGGTACTCGGCCACCAGGCCACCGGTGAAGCCGGTGGCACCGAACAGGACGACGTCGTAGGGGCGGTTGGCAGGCGCAGTCATGGGTCCTCCGGTGACGGGCTGGCTCTGTGATCGGGTTCACACAAAATGCGGAAACCCCGGATGTGAACCCCGTCACGAATGCTGACGGGCGTTGCTATAGTACGGGCGATTCGCCCCTGACGGAGCCTGTAATCCATGACGGCCAACGGCACTCCCACCCGGGCGCGCGTCCTGCTTGTCGACGATTCGAAAGTCATGCGCAAGGCCGCGCTCAAGATGCTGAGCGACGAGTGCGACGTGGTCACCGCCGAGGACGGCATCGATGGCTGGCGCCAGCTGGAGTCCGACGGCGCCATCCAGGTGGTGTTCAGCGATCTCTCCATGCCGGGCCTCGACGGTTACGGCCTGCTGCGCAAGATCCGCACCTCCGACGACCCGGGCATCGCCTCGATGCCGGTGATCATCGTCACCGGTGCCGAGAACGACGACGCCGCCCGCGAGAAGGCGCTCGACATGGGCGCCACCGACTTCATCACCAAGCCGTTCAACTCCACCGACCTCGTTGCCCGCGCCCGCGCGCATGCCGGCTACGTGCGGGTGAAGAAGCAGTTGCAGGAGCAGGTCACCATCGACGTGCTGACCGGCCTGGCCAACAAGAACGGCTTCATGGAGCGGCTCAAGCAGGACATCTCGTTCGCCAAGCGCCACCAGCAGCCGCTGACGCTGGTGCGGCTGGAAGTCGACGATTTCAAGAAGCTGTTTCTGACCCATGGCAAGGACATCGCCGACGCGGCGGTGAACCACGTGGCGCGGGTGCTGCGCTCGCGCATCCGCAAGGAAGACACCGCTGCCCGCATCGGCCTTGCCCATTTCGCCGTCTCGCTGCCGACTGGCAAGCCCGAGGGCTCCAAGGGCCTGGCAGACCGCATCCGTGCCGAGATCAACAGCAACCCGCTCAGCTTCGGCGGCAAGACGCTGACGCTGGCGATCAGTGCCGGCGTGCTGACGCCGGAACCGCACCCGGGCCTGACCGCGATGAGCGCGATGGAAGAGTGCATGCAGGTGCTCGATGCCGCGATCAAGGCCGGTGGCAACCGTGTCATCGGCGATGCCGACCTGCGCAAGGCGCGCGCCGACGTGCTGCTGCCGTCGAAGGTGGTGCCGCCGAAGGCGCCGGAAGTACAGGTTGGCCAGGTGCGCATCGACGACCTGCTGGCGCGGATCGAGAAAGGCGAGGCGCCGGCGGTGGTCGAACACCTGCCGCTGGCGATGAAGCGCCTGCTCCCGCTGCTCAAGCTGCTCAACGAGCGCCAGCGCAACCAGCTGGTCCAGTTCCTCCAGAAAAACGGTTGATCGAAATTCATGCGCAAGCAACACGAAGAACGTTACCCGCTTTCCGTCGAGGAGATGTTCCGCATCTTTACCGACCCGGCCTTCTACGAAGCCCGTTATTCCGGCAGCAGCGCCCGCCACGAGTTCGTGGCGCTCGGTACCCGTGGCGGCCAGTTTGTGTGCGACGTGCGCCAGCACCTGCTGGTGGACAGCAACCGCGTGCCGGCGCTGGCGCGCAAGCTGATCCGCGAAGAGAACGTGCTGCACACCCGCATGGTGTGGGAGCTGGCAGCCGGCCCGAACGGCGAGCGTCGCGGCAACCACAGTTTCCGCATCGAAGGCGTCCCGGTCGAGGTGAAGGGCACGATGCAACTGGTGCCGGACGGCAAGGGCTGCATCAACCGCATCGCGCTGGACATCAGCTGCAGCATCCCGCTGATCGGCGGCAAGATCGCCGGCATGCTCGGCGAGCGTGCCGACAAGATGCTGGACCGCAATTACGTCAACACCTGCCGCTACCTGAAAGAGCAGGGCCTCGTCATCGCCTGAGGTTCCTCGCCGCGCGCCGCCGGTGGGCGGCGCGCCGGCCGGCGGCAACGTTCCCGGAGAATTCCATGCCTGTCTATCGCGCCCCCGTCGCCGATATCCGTTTCGTCCTGCACGAGTTGCTCGCTGCCGAGCGGCACTACCGCGCCACCGGCTATGCCGATGCCACCCGCGACACCATCGATGCCATCGTCGACGGCGGTGCGCAGTTTGCGTCCGGCGTGCTGGCGCCGTTGCGCCGCATCGGCGACGAGCAGGGCTCGCACGTGGTGAACGGCGGGGTGAAAACCCCGGCCGGATCGCGCGAGGCGTATCGCGCCTATGTCGACGGCGGCTGGGCATCGATGGCGATCGCGCCGGAGTGGGGCGGGCAGGGCTTGCCGCACAGCCTCAACATCGTTTTCCACGAGATGTGCCTGACCGCCAACGTCTCGCTGTTCCCGGTGGCGACGCTCACCCACGGCGCGATCCGCGCGATCGAGGCGCACGCCAGCGATGAACTGAAACAGCGCTACCTGCCGAAGCTCGCCAGCGGCGAGTGGACCGGCACCATGTGCCTGACCGAACCGCATGCCGGCTCCGACGTCGGCCTGGTGCGGGTGAAGGCCGAGCCGCAGGCCGACGGCAGCTACGCGCTCACCGGCACCAAGATGTTCATCACCTACGCCGACCACGACCTGGCGGAAAACATCGTGCACCTGGTGCTGGCGCGCCTGCCGGACGCGCCGGCCGGCCCCAAGGGCATCTCGCTGTTCCTGGTGCCGAAGTTCCTGCCGGACGCCGACGGCAATCCCGGCCGCCGCAACCCGGCGGTGGTGCAGAGCGTGGAAGAAAAAATGGGGCTCAAGGCCTCGCCGACCTGCGTGCTCAACTTCGATGGCGCCACCGGCTGGCTGGTGGGCAAGCCGCACAATGGCCTCGCCGCGATGTTCACCATGATGAATGCTGCGCGTCTCGATGTCGGCACCGAGGGCCTCGCCGCCGCGCAACTGTCGCTGCAGGGTGCGCTTGATTACGCGCAGGAACGCCTGCAGATGCGTTCCGCCACCGGTGCGAAAGCGCCGGACAAGTACGCCGACCCGATCATCGTCCACCCCGACGTGCGCCGCATGCTGCTGACGCAGAAGGCGCTCACCGAGGGCATGCGCGCGCTGGCCTACACCATGGCATTCGCGCTCGACGAGGAACTGCACCATCCCGATCCGCTGCAGCGCCAGGCCGGCAGCGACCTCGTCGCGTTGCTGACGCCGATCGTGAAGGGATTCCTCACCGAGCACGGGCTGGAAGCGGCGATCCTCGGCCAGCAGGTGTTCGGCGGCCACGGTTACATCCGCGAGTGGGGCATGGAGCAGATCGTCCGCGACGTGCGCATCGCGCTGATCTACGAGGGAACCAACGGCATCCAGGCACAGGACCTGCTGCGTCGCAAGGTGATCGGTTCCGACGGCAGGCTGCTGCGCCTGCTGAGCGCACGGATGCAAGCCGATGCCGCGAAGCTCGCCGGTGACGAGGTGTGTGGCGTCTGGGCAAATCAGGTGCAGGCGCTGGCAGCCGAGTGGGAAATGCTGGCCGATACGCTGATCGCCCGCGCCCGCGACGACGCCGAGAGCGTCGGCGCCGCCGCCTTCGATTTCGCCGAGTATTCCGGCTACGTGGTGCTCGCCTGGCTCTGGCTGCGGATGGCGGCGCTGGGCGCGGCACAGCCGGGCAGCGCCTTCCACCAGGCCAAGGTGCACACCGCGCGTTTCTATTTCGAGCGCCTGTTGCCGCGTACCCGCGCCTTTGTCGCCAACATCGAGGCCGGCCCGGCCAGCCTGATGACGATCAGCGGCGAGCAACTGGGAGCGATGTACTGATGGCCGCCGTCGAGATCCCGGTGCGCGACGATTACCGCTATTTCGTCGACATCACCACCCGCTGGCAGGACAACGACATCTATGGCCACGTCAACAACGTGGTGTATTACTCGTACTTCGACACGGCCGCCAACCACCTGCTGATCCACGAGGGCGGGCTGGATATCCAGGCGGCGCAGGTCATTGGCGTGGTGGCGGAATCGCAGTGCCGCTATTTCGCCGGCGTCGAGTACCCGGACCTGCTGGAAGCCGGCGTGCGCATCGGCCACCTCGGCAACCGCAGCGTGCGCTACGAGATCGCGATCTTCCGCAAGGGTGAGCAGGAGGCGCGAGCCGCCGGCTACTTCGTCCACGTCTTCGTCGAGCGCGGCTCGATGCGGCCGGTGGCAATCCCGGAAGGAATACGTGCCGCGCTGGCGCGGCACGCGGCCGGCTGACGAACGTTCAGCGGGCGCTGCGCTTCGCCAGCGAGCGGCCGATCTTCACCATCTCGTCGAGATAGCGCGAGTACAGCAATCGCTTGGTCCACCAGGCGGTGCGTGCTTTCCTGTGCGGCAGGCAAAGGAATTTCCCGGCGCTGACGTCGCGGTAGACGATGTCGGCGATGTCGGCGGCGGTGATGTCGGACGAATCCAGCAGCCGGTCGAACGACTTGCGCATCGCCGCGTCGGGGGTGCGCAGCGATTCCATCAGGTTGGTGCGGAAGAACGACGGGCAGACGCAGGTGACCCTGATGCCGAACGGCTCCAGCTCACCCAGCAGTGTTTCCGACAGCGACACCACGCCGGTCTTGGCGACGTTGTAGCTGCTCATCCCGGGCGGGGCGAGCAGGCCAGCCATGGATGCAATGTTGACGATATGGCCATTGCCCTGGCGCTTGAACACCGGCGTCGCCGCGCGGGCGCCGCGCACCACGCCCATCAGGTTGATGTCGAGCAGCCACAGCCAGTCCTCGTCGGCGAGTTTCTCGAAGGTGCCGCCGCCGGCGACACCGGCGTTGTTGACGAACACATCGAGGCCATCCCATTCGCGCACGCAGGCGTCGACCAGCGCGTCGACATCGGCGCTCACCCGCACGTCACAGTGCAGCGCCAGCGCCGTGCCGCCGGCCTGCACGACTTCGCGCGCGGTGGCAGCGAGTCGCTCGGCATGGACATCGGCGAGCGCGACGCGGGCGCCGGTGCGGGCCCAGCGCAGGGCGAGTTCGCGGCCGAGACCGCTGGCGGCGCCGGTGATGGCAATGCGGGTGGTCATCGTGGTCTCCGGGGTATCGTGCAGGGGCGGCATAAACGCAGGGCGCAAAAAAGGGCCGGTCCTCGCGGACCGACCCTCTTTTTACACGCTTTCCCGCGCGCCGGCGCGGACGGGCGCTGCTCAGGCCTTGATCATCCCGTACAACTTGTCCTTCAGGGTCAGGCGCTTGAGCTTGAGTTCCTCCATCGTCTCGTCGGCCTTCGGGCTGCCCAGGCCTTCGAGGCGGCGCACTTCGCGGTCGAGGTCGTTGTACTCGTCCATCATCCTGGCGAAGTGATGGTCGCTGACTTTCAGGGCGTGGATGCGCTCCTTCAATTGCGGAAACTCGAGGGACAGGGCGTGGTTATCGATCGACATGCGGTTCTCCGTGGTGGGTGGTCCGGCCTGGAAGGCAAGGAGAGCATATTAACGGCCAGGCCCGTTTGATGCCGGTCAAATCCCGGCTGACAATGCCCGGATCCTTCCCGCCGGCGGTGCGCCATGCCTGACCACAACACCCTCGTGACCTGGGCCATGCCCGTGTTTTTCCTGCTGATCGCGCTGGAGACCTGGGTTGCGCACCGGCGTCGCCAGTCGTACTACCAGCTGGCCGACAGTCTCACCAGCCTTGCCTGCGGTGTGTGGACGGTGACCGTCGAGGTCTTCACCAAGGGCGCGCTGCTGCTGCTGTTTGCCTGGCTGGAGACGAATTACGGCCTGGTCGATTTCGCGGTCGATTCGGCCTGGACCTGGGTGCTGTTCTTCTTCGTGCTCGACTTCCTCTACTACTGGGCGCATCGCTGGTCGCACGAGATCAACTTCCTGTGGGGCGTGCACGTGCCGCACCACCAGAGCGAGGAATACAACCTCACCACCGCGCTGCGGCAAGGTGCGTTCCAGGACACCACCCACTGGCCGATCTTCCTGCCGATGGCAATCCTCGGTTGCCCGGCCGAGGTGTTCATCACGCTGCTGACGTTCAGCAAGTTCTACCAGTTCTGGATCCACACCCGGGTGATCGACAAGGTGCCGCTGATCGAGGGCATCCTGAACACGCCGAGCGCGCACCGCGTGCACCACGCGGTCAACGACTGCTACGTCGACCGCAACCACGGCGGCACGCTGATGATCTGGGACAAACTGTTCGGCACCTGGGTCGAGGAGGGCGAGACCTGCGTCTTCGGCGTGCGCAAGCCGTTTCACGCCTGGAACGCGGTGCGCGCGCAGTTCGACTGGTTCGCCGAGATCGGCCGCGCCGCGCGCCAGGCCGGCAACGCCCTCGACCGCCTGCGCATCTGGGTGATGCCCACCGGCTGGCGCCCGGCCGATGTCGAGGCGCGCGATCCGCACGCGCCGTTCGACCTCGCGCAGGCGAAGGCGCAGCACTACACCGCCAGCAGCACTGGCCAGTGGCGCTGGCTGGCGGTGTTCCTGTTCATCCTGGCAGCGATCGCCAGCAACGTGTTGCTCGGTGGCGCGCACGAGCTTTCCGCGACGCTGAAGCTGGTGCTGGCGGTCGACATCACGTTGTTGCTGCTGGCGATGGCCTGGGCGCTGGATCCGCGCCGTGGTTGAAGCAGGCGTGCCTGATGTCGTTGCGATTGCCGGTGTCACTCGCTGACGATATGAGCGGCTTCGATGGCGTGGACGCGGCGCGCACCGCGCGGCTGTTCTGGGCCGCCGGCCTCGACGCGCCGGCGGCGGCATTCGCCGGCGCCGAGTGCACGCGGCTGTCGCCGTTGCTGCAATCGCCGAAGATCCGCTGGCAACCGCGCGACAACTGGCACCTGACCCTGCTGTTCCTCGGCCAGTCGACCATCGGCCAGGGGTTGGCGATGGCGTCGGCATTGCGGGCGCCGCTGGCGGCGTTGTCACCATTCGCGGTGCAACTTGAGCCGGCGCTGTGGTTTCCCTCGCTGCGGCATCCGCTGGTGATCGCGCTGCCGGTTCCGGCGAACGCGCCGATGCTGGCGCTGGTGTCGGCGGTCGCGGAGTCGGCGCGCGAAGCCGGCGTGCCACACGAGGCGCGGCCATTCCGCGGCCACGTCAGCATCGCCCGCGCGAAGCGCGGTTACCGGCCGCGCGACGAGTTGCCGCCGGGCACCGGCCACGGCGGACTTCGAATTGACCACGTGGCGTTGTATGAAAGCGTGAGCGCGCCGGGTGGCGCCAACTATGTGCCGTTGCTGCGGCTGCCGCTTGGCGGGTGAAGCGTGGCGACCGGCGTTCAGCCGGCGCCGCCTCCCAGTTCCTCGAAGACCCGGAATTCCGCCGCAGTCACCGGCGTCACCGACAACCGGTTGCGCCTGATCATCGCCAGCTCCTCGAAGCGCGGCTCGGCGCGGATCTCGTCCAGCGTGACGAAGCGCGGGAACTTGCGCACGAACTGCACGTCGACCTGCATCCAGCGCGGATTCTCGCGCGTGGACTTCGGGTCGTAGTACTCGCTCTCCGGGTCGAACTGGTCGGGATCGGGGTAGGCGCTGCTGGCCACCCGGGCGATGCCGGCGGCACCGGACGGCGTCGCGTTGGAGTGGTAGATGACGACGAGGTCGCCGACCTGCATGCGGTCGCGCATGATGTTGCGCGCCTCGTAGTTGCGGACGCCGTTCCAGCCCTCGGTGCGGTTCTTGCGGGTGAGGAAGTCGTCGATCGAGAAGACGTCCGGCTCGGTCTTCATCAGCCAGTAGTGCATGGGCTCGTCACGCGTCGGCAGGGAGTGGTCGTCAAGTGCGGGCGGGGTGCCGGGCTCGCGGACTCGTCAGCAGCAACGTCGCCGCGCCGGCTACCGGGTTCAGTGCGGCCGGCTGTCGTGCAGCAATGCGAGGAACTCGTTGCGGGTCTGCGCGCTGTTGCGGAAGGCGCCGAGCATCACCGAGGTTTTCATCATCGAGTTCTGCTTCTC
>JBKHWA010000128.1:0-3283 GCA_046566765.1 Gammaproteobacteria bacterium | reverse complement strand
CCGGGCTTCCTGGTGGATGGCCTGCAACTTTTTCTTCTGCTCGTCGGTGAGCTTGAGCTCGTTCTTTTCATCGGCCGCCGGGCAGTCGTCCATCATGTCGCAGGGCATGGCGTGCTCCTGCTTCATCCTCGGCTTGGCGGGTGCATCGGCTGCCTGGGCGACAGGCAGGGCAAGCAGGGCGGCAAGGCCCAGTGCATGACGGATTTTCATGGTTCCCTCCACGGGAGCTGTGATTCGGGGCATTCCTGTGACCGCGCCGCGGACGCCGGGTTCAGGCCCGCGGGCGACTATTCTGCTACCCTGCGCGCCCGGCCACGCACCACCTGTCAGGTGGTGGCCGTTCCCTGACAGGAGGACCTGCCATGTCGCGGCAAGCACCCCGCAACGTCACCGTCGCCGCCACCCAGTTTGCCTGCGACTGGAACATCGACGGCAACATCGACTCCGCCGAAAAAGTCGCCCGCGCGGCGGCGAAGCAGGGTGCACAGGTCATCCTGATCCAGGAACTGTTCGCGACGCCGTATTTCTGCAAGGACCAGGACGAAAAGCATTTCGCGCTGGCGCAGCCTTTCAAGGGCAACCCGCTGATCGCGCGTTTCTCGAAGCTCGCCGCCGAACTGAACGCGGTGCTTCCCGTTTCCTATTTCGAAAAAGCCGGCAACGCGTATTTCAATTCGCTGGCGATGATCGACGCCGACGGCACCGTGCTCGGCAACTACCGCAAGAGCCATATTCCGAACGGACCGGGCTACCAGGAAAAGCATTACTTCGCGCCGGGCGACACCGGGATCATGGTGTGGGAAACGCAGTACGGCTGCATCGGCGCCGGCATCTGCTGGGACCAGTGGTTCCCGGAACTGGCGCGCTGCATGGCGCTGGCCGGTGCGGAAATCCTGCTTTACCCGACGGCGATCGGCAGCGAGCCGCATGACGCCAGCATCGATTCCAGCGGCCACTGGCAACGGGTGATGCAAGGCCATGCCGGTGCCAACCTCGTGCCGCTGGTGGCGTCCAACCGCATCGGCCGCGAGGAGGGCGACACCTGCGCGCTCACCTTCTATGGCTCGTCGTTCATCGCCGACCACACCGGCGCCAAGGTGCAGGAAGCCGACCGGGTGAGCGAGAGCGTGCTGGTGCATACCTTCGACCTCGAGGCCGTCCGCGAGGCCCGCACTGCCTGGGGCGTGTTCCGCGACCGCCGGCCGGAACTGTACGGCGCCATCCTCACCTACGACGGCGAGGGCGACACCCCGGACGAGGGCGACGACCACGTCCACGGCCCGGGTTGCAGCCACGGCCACTGACGGGCTGCCAGACCGGGGTCAATATCCGGTTGCGCGGCCCTCGTCCGCCCCCGGTCGGCCGTCTATAATCCCGGCCGTTTTTGGGGCCATCCGCCCCCTGCATCCCCCAAGAGGTGTCTCCCCGTGATCAACCGTCTGCTGGTGGCCACTGCCGCCGTCATCCTGAGCGCCACCGTTTCCGCCGCCCCGGGCCAGCTCGGCGCCGAGGCCTCGATGAGTCCCGCTGCCGTGAAGGCGCGCATCGCGCCGGTCGGCGGCGTGTGCGTGCAGGGTGAAGAGTGCAAGCCGGCCGGCCTGGGGTTCACCCCGATTGCCGGCGCCGGCGGCGCTGCCCGCACCGGTGAGCAGGTCTACAACGCGGTGTGCACCGCCTGCCACGGCGCCGGCATCGCCGGTGCGCCGAAGCTTGGCAGCAAGGGCGACTGGGGCCCGCGCATCGCGCAGGGCGAGAAGACGCTCATCAGCCACGCACTGGCCGGCTTCACCGGCAAGAAAGGCGTGATGCCGCCGAAAGGTGGCTGCGCCAGCTGCTCGGACGAAGAGATCACCAACGCCGTGAAATACATGGCGGCGAAGTCGAAGTAATCGTTCCGCGCGCAACGCGGGAACGGGAGACAGAAAGGCCGGCAAATTGCCGGCCTTTTTTGTGGGCGGCTTTTGTCGGCGGCACCTGCGGGTGCCGCGTGGCAGCGATGGCGGCGGTGACGGCGACAGTCAGTCGCGGCGACGGAACATCACGATGCCGGAGATCGCCAGCACGACGAACAGCAGCGCGGCGACGTCGACGATGATCACGCCGGCGGTGCCGAACAGCCGGCCGCTGTGCAGGTCCAGCAGCACGCGCTCCCAGTGGATATCGGTGCCGGCGGCAGCGCCCGAGCGCCATGCCACGTCGGCGGGTGCGATGGCGAGTGGCGTCACGGTGAAGTTGTCATTGTCCAGGCGGAATGCCATCGCGCCGCGCTGCAGCAGGAAGCCGTCGCGATCGCTGGCGATGGCGGTGATGCCACCAGGCAGGCCGCGCGCGGTGTCGAGCTGATCGACGATCTCGTTGTCGGCGGTGAGCAGCGCGATGCGGTCATCGCACGCGGCCAGTTGCAGCGGCGCGTCGATTGCCGCGACGACGGTAACCGGACGCGGACAGGACAGTGGAAATTCCGGCGCCACCGCCGGCACGCCGTAGAGTGCGCGCAGCAAACGGTTTTCCAGCGGGATGTCGTCGAGCCCGAGTTCTTGCGTGTGGTTGAGCAGCAGGCCGGTTGCCGCCAGCACGATGACGAACGCCGCCGAGACGATGCCGAGCCGGCGATGCCAGCGGCGCAGGAAGACGCGGTGCAGCAACGGGAAGCGGGAAAGAGGCATGGGCGCGCCGGGATGGGTTGCAGGCGTGGCGCAGTGTATCAGTCGTGGCGCAGCGCTTCTTCGTGGAACACCAGCGCCAGCCGCGATACCCGGGTCACTGCCCACACCGACAGCGTGGCGCCGGTGATGCCGTCGACCTTGCGGTCGAGCCGGTCGCCGGCCTGCAGCCGCGCATCGACGAATTGCCGGGTGAAAAATCCGTGGCGGACCTCGCCGCCGCGCGACTCGCGGAAAGCGAGGATCTCGACCCGCCCGATGCGGCCGTCATCGACCAGGATGCCGACGGTGATCGGCTGTTCCTTGCCGATCTCGTCGAGGATCCAGGCGGTGCGCCGGCCGGCGCGCCAGTACTTCACCCGCATCCCGGCGTAGGCGTGATCGAGGATCTTCGCCGCGCGCTCTTTCAGCGGCGGCGTGAGCCACAGCATCTGTTGCGCCGGCATCGTACCGAACGCTTCCGCGAGAAAGCGCTCGGCCGGGACTTCCGCGCGGGCGGAAGTCGCCAGTGCGAGCAACAACAACAGCGCGCGCAAACGCATCAGAACGAGAAGCCGATGCCGAGGTTGAAGCCGTCCTGGTCACGCACGGCGGCGGTCGGGTCGTCGCGGAACTGCAGG
>JBKHWA010000127.1:0-4179 GCA_046566765.1 Gammaproteobacteria bacterium | reverse complement strand
CCTATACGGGCATACCGCGGGACATGGCGCATTTCGTCGACGGGCTCGGCCTGTCGCGGCCGATGCTGCTGGGCGAATCGGACTGAACAAGGGCAGGGGCCCGAGTCAGGGGAAGGGCCGCGCCGGTCTGAGGGGGCCGGCGCGGCCCGTATACTGCCGCGCTCTTTCATCGCTGCCTTCGAGGTAATGCCTGCGAGCCCGCCGTACGGGTTCACAGGTGCCGTACGTGACCGAACACCGTCGTCTTCTCCGCCGCGATCCGCCTGATCCGCAATGCGTCGCCGTGCTCGGCAGCGCCGCCGGCGTGCATCCGCTGCTGGCGCGCCTGCTGGCGGCGCGCGGCATCGACGACCCGGCGCAGCTGGCCACCGATCTCGCGCAACTGCCGTCGCCACAGGCGTTCAAGGGCATGGATGCGGCGGTGCAACTGTTAGTCGATGCCGTCACCGCCGGCGCACCGATCCTGGTGATCGGCGATTACGACGCCGACGGCGCCACCAGCACCGCACTGTGCGTGTCGCTGCTGCGGGCGATGGGCGGCAACGCCGACTTCCTGGTGCCGGACCGTTTCCGCTACGGCTACGGCCTGTCGCCGGAAATCGTCGAGGTCGCCGCCGCGCGCACGCCGAAGCCGGCACTGATCCTCACCGTCGACAACGGCGTGTCGAGCATTGCCGGCGTCGCCCGCGCGCGCGAACTCGGCATCCGCGTGCTGGTCACCGACCACCACCTGCCCGGCAGCGAATTGCCGGATGCCGATGCGCTGGTGAATCCCAACCAGCCGGGCTGCACGTTTCCGTCGAAGGTGATCGCCGGCGTCGGCGTCGCGTTTTTCGTGATGACGGCGCTGCGCAGCGAGTTGCGCGCGCGTGGCTGGTTCCGCGCGCGCAGCGACGAAACGGCTGCGCGGCCGGAACCGAATCTCGCCGATGCGCTCGACCTGGTGGCGCTGGGCACGGTGGCGGACGTGGTGCCGCTCGACGCGCTCAACCGCGCGCTGGTGACGCAGGGTCTCAAGCGCATGCGCGCCGGGCGCATCCGCCCGGGCATCGCCGCGCTGGCAACCATCGGCAAGCGCAGCCGCGAGCGGCTGGTTGCCGCCGATCTCGGTTTTGCCGTCGGCCCGCGGCTCAACGCGGCCGGGCGGTTGACCGACATGACCATCGGCATCCGCTGCCTGCTGGCGGAAAACGATACCGAGGCGATGCGGCTGGCGCAGGAACTCGACGAGCTCAACCGCGAGCGGCGCGGCATCGAGAACGGCATGCAGCAGGGCGCGCTGGCGGCGCTCGCCCGCCTGCAACTGGACGAGACTTCGCTGCCGACCGGCCTGTGCCTGTACGACAGCGGCTGGCACCCGGGCGTGGTCGGCATCCTCGCCGCGCGCATCCGCGAGCGTACGCACCGGCCGGTGATCGCCTTCGCGCCGGCCGAGGATGGCGCCGACGAACTGCGCGGTTCCGCGCGCTCGATCGAGGGCGTGCATGTGCGCGACGTGCTGGACGCAATCGCCGCGCGCCACCCGGGATTGGTGCAGCGTTTCGGCGGCCACGCGATGGCGGCCGGGCTCACCTTGAAGCGCGCGGATTTCCGCGCGTTTGCCGCCGCCTTCGATGCCGAGGTGGCGCGCGTGTTGCCGCCCGGTGCGCTGTCGCCGGTGCTGTGGTCCGACGGCGAGTTGTCGCTGGCGGCGCTGGACCTGCCGCTGGCGGAAGCGCTGCGCAGCAGCGTGCCCTGGGGCCAGGCGTTTCCCGAGCCGTTGTTCGATGGCGAGTTCGAGTTGCTCGAGCAGCGCATCGTCGGCGAGAAGCACCTGAAACTGGTGGTGTCGTCGCCGGCGGCCGCCGGGCGCGTGTTCGACGCCATCCACTTCAACGCCGACCTCGGGCGCTGGCCCGGCAAGGCACGCCGCGCGCGGCTGGCCTACCGGGTCGACGTCAACGAGTACCGCGGCGTGCGCACGCCGCAGTTGCTGGTGGAGTGGATCGAGGGCCTGTGAGGCTGCAGCGGGGGAGCGTCAGCGCGGCGCGATGCGCCGGTTGATGAACAGGCCGTTGTCCAGCAGCGAGACCATCGCCGCGGCATGCTGCTCGATCATCGCTTCCGAGTCCGGGTCGATGCCGTAGGCGTCCTTCATGAAGCTGCCCAGCGCGAACGGCGTGGCCGCCGCGCCGGTGACGATCGCCATCAGGTGGCCCACCGGGATGTCCTTCATGCCGCTCTGCGGGCCGTATACGGCATGCAGCTCCAGCACCTTGCTGACGACCGGTGCCACCCAGGTGTCGAGCAGCCACTTCGAGCGCGGGCTTTCCAGCGGCAACTCGAGGTACAGCAGGCGCGAGAACTGCGGGTGCTTGCCGCAGAAGCGCACGAATTCGCGGGTGAGGGCGAGCAGGGTGGCGCGGGCGGCGTCCGGCGACGGCGGCACCTGCTTCACGGCATCGATGAACTCGCCGCCCAGGCGGGTGAACAGGTCGTCCACCACGGCCTGCCACAGGCCTTCCTTGCTGCCGAAGTGATAGTGGATCAGCGGCTGGGTGAAGCCGGAGCGCCGGGCAATCGAGGTGGTCGACGCGCCGTCGAAGCCGCGGGTGGCGAACTCCTCGAGCGCGGTCTGCAGGATGCGGGCGCGACCGTCCCCGGCTCGGGCCTCGGCGGTCTGCGTGGTGCTGGCAATGCTGGCGGCTTGGTTCACGTCGTGACGTCCCTGCGGCGCGCACCTCTTGTGCGCGGGCGGCGATGCTAGCAGAGGCTTGCGTGTCGGCAGCCGCCGGTCTGCGGCAATCTGACGGGCTGCCATGTAGAATCCGCAGGTTTTCCGGGGAACCTGCCCCCTTTCTAATGCAAATGCCTGAGGCTGTACCGGCGATGGAAATCAACCCGATCGTGAACAAGATCCGCGACCTCGACGAGCGTGCCGTTTCGCTCCGGGGGTATCTTTGACTTCGACCGCAAGCGTGAGCGGTTGCAGGAAGTAGAGAAGGAACTGGAAGACGGCGCGGTCTGGAACAATCCGGAACGCGCACAGAATCTCGGCAAGGAACGTTCGCAACTCGACAACGTCGTCAGCACGCTGACGAAGATCGCCGGTGGCCTGGTCGATGCCCGCGAACTGCTCGACATGGCCGTCGCCGAGAACGACCAGTCGACCGTCAACGACGTCGCCGCCGAGGTCGAGCGCATCGAGAAGGATGTTGCCCAGCTGGAATTCCAGCGCATGTTCTCCGGGCCGAACGATCCGAACAACGCGTTCATGGACATCCAGGCCGGCGCCGGCGGCACCGAGGCACAGGACTGGGCGTCGATGCTGCTGCGCATGTACCTGAAGTGGGGCGAGAAACGCGGCTTCAAGACCGAGCTCATGGAGTGCACCGACGGCGAGGTGGCCGGCGTGAAATCCGCCACCATCCGCTTCGAGGGCCCGTACGCCTACGGCTGGCTGCGCACCGAGACCGGCGTGCACCGGCTGGTGCGCAAGTCGCCGTTCGATTCCGGCGGCGCGCGCCACACCTCGTTCGCGTCGGTGTTCGTGTCGCCGGAAGTCGACGACTCGTTCGAGATCGACATCAACCCGGCCGACTTGCGCACCGACGTCTACCGCGCGTCCGGCGCCGGCGGCCAGCACGTCAACCGCACGGAGTCGGCGGTGCGGATCACCCACATCCCGACCAACACCGTGGTGGCCTGCCAGTCCGGCCGTTCGCAGCACCAGAACCGCGCCACCGCGATGAAGATGCTCGCGGCCAAGCTGTTCGAACTGGAAATGCAGAAGCGCAACGCGGAGAAGAACGCGCTGGAAGCGACCAAGGCCGACGTCGGCTGGGGCAGCCAGATCCGTTCCTACGTGCTCGACCAGTCGCGGATCAAGGACCTGCGCACCGGCATCGAGACCAGCAATACCGGGAAGTTCCTCGACGGCGACATCGACGAATTCATCGATGCCAGCCTGAAGGCAGGCCTCTGATTTTCCCCGCCCCGATTTCCTTGAGAAGAACCAGGCAATGACCGAGCAGAACAAGCCAGACGCCGTTCCCGGCGCCGAAGAAATCGCCCAGGAAGAGAACCGGCTGATCGCCGAACGACGCGCCAAGCTGGCGAAGCTGCGCGAGAACGGCAATGCGTTTCCCAACGATTTCCGCCGGGAACAGTACTGTGCCGACCTGCAGGCGCACTACGCCG
>JBKHWA010000126.1:0-11521 GCA_046566765.1 Gammaproteobacteria bacterium | reverse complement strand
GGTCGACGGCCGCTATGCCGGCAAGGTCGATGCCCTGCGGCCGATCTTCAGCGAGTACGGGCTGATCCGCTTCCGCGTGCTGGTCGAGGTCCGCTGGCTGCAGGCGCTGGCCGCGCACCCGGGCATCCCGGAGGTCCCGCCGCTGTCGGCCGCTGCCAACACGCTGCTGGACGGGATCGTCACCGGTTTCAACGAGGCCGCGGCGCAGCGCGTCAAGGACATCGAGAAGACCACCAACCACGACGTGAAGGCGGTCGAGTACTTCCTCAAGGAACGCATCAAGGGCAATGCCGAGCTGGAGAAGGTCGGCGAGTTCATCCACTTCGCCTGCACCTCCGAGGACATCAACAACCTGTCCTACGCGCTGATGCTGAAGGAAGGCCGCGACGCGGTGATCCTGCCGACGCTGCGCAAGGTCGCCGCCGCCATCCGCAAGCTGGCGCACGACAACGCCGCGCTGCCGATGCTGGCGCGCACCCACGGCCAGACCGCGTCGCCGACCACCCTCGGCAAGGAAATGGCCAACGTGGTCGCCCGCCTCGAGCGGCAGATCGCGCAGGTGGAGAAGGTCGAGATCCTCGGCAAGATCAACGGCGCCGTCGGCAACTACAACGCGCACCTGTCGGCATACCCGCAACTGGACTGGGAAGCGCACGCGAAATCGTTCGTGCAGTCGCTGGGCCTCGCCTTCAATCCCTACACCACGCAGATCGAACCGCACGACTACGTGGCCGAGTTCTTCCACGCGCTGGAGCGCTTCAATACCATCCTCATCGACTTCGACCGCGATGTCTGGGGCTACATTTCGCTCGGCTACTTCAAGCAGCGGACGATCGAGGGCGAAGTCGGCTCCTCGACCATGCCGCACAAGGTCAACCCGATCGACTTCGAGAATTCCGAGGGTAACCTCGGCATCGCCAACGCGATCTTTGCCCATCTCGCCGCCAAGTTGCCGGTCTCGCGCTGGCAGCGCGACCTCACCGACTCGACCGTGCTGCGCAACCTCGGCGTCGGCATCGCCCACTCGGTGATCGCGTACGACGCCTCGCTCAAGGGCATCGGCAAGTTGCAGGTGAACGAGGCGCGCCTGGCCGAGGACCTCGACCATGCCTGGGAAGTGCTGGCCGAGCCGATCCAGACGGTCATGCGCCGTTACGGCATCGAGCAGCCGTACGAGAAACTGAAAGCGTTCACCCGCGGCAAGGCGATGACCCGCGACAGCATGCAGGAACTGGTGCGCTCGCTGGCGCTGCCGGAATCGGCGAAGAACGAGTTGCTGGCGCTGACCCCGGCCGGCTACACCGGCAACGCCGCCCAACAGGCGAAGAAGGTCTGAGCCTGCCATGAGCTGGCTGAACGAGAATTCGCTGCGCCGCTTCGGCAAGCTGACGCCGGCGCAATTCCTGAAAAAGCACTGGCAGCGCGAACCGCTGCTGGTGAAGAACGCGGTGCCGGAAATCGCCGGCCTGCTGGGCGGCGACGACCTCGCCGGCCTCGCGCTGGAAGAGGACGTCGAATCGCGGCTGGTGCTGCGCAACGGCCGCCCGGACCAGGCGAAGAGCTGGACGCTGCGTCGTGGCCCGTTCAAGACCACCGATTTCCGCAAGCTGCCGGAACGCGACTGGACGCTGCTGGTGCAGGCCGTCGACCACCGCCTGCCGGAACTCGCCGAGTTGCTCGACCGCTTCGACTTCCTGCCGCAGTGGCGCGTCGACGACGTGATGGTCAGCTACGCCACCGATGGCGGCGGCGTCGGTCCGCATTACGACAGTTACGACGTGTTCCTCATCCAGGGCCTGGGTACCCGCGTCTGGAAGGTCGGGCCGCAGGTGGACGACAGCGCGCTGATGCCGCACCCGGACCTGCGCATCCTGAAAAAGATGGAGATCACCGACGAGTTCCTCTGCGAACCCGGCGACCTGCTCTACCTGCCGCCCGGCTTCGCCCACTGGGGCATCGCCCGGGGCGAGTGCATGACGTATTCGGTCGGCTTCCGCGCGCCGGCGGATCGCGAGTTGCTGGATGGCTTCTGCAACCACCTGATCGAGCGCACGCCGGAACAACAGCGTTACAGCGATCCCGGGCTGGCGCCGTTGCGGCACCCGGGCGCACTGGATGCGCACACGCTCGCGCGCTTCCGCGACCGCATCGCCCACCTGGTCGACCAGCCCGACCTGCTCGCCGATTTCCTCGGCTGCGCGCTGAGCGATCCCAAGTACGCCACCACGCCGCCGACACCGGAAAAGCGCTACACCGCGGCCAGCCTCGAGAAGGCGCTGGCGAAAGCACTCGACGTGCGCCGCAACGAATCCAGCCGCTTCCTGCTGCTGGCCGACTTCGGTCGCCTCTATGTAGACGGCGGCGCCATTGCGCTCGCCGACGATGCTGCCCTCGACCTGGCGGCACGCATCGCCGATCGCCGCGTATTGACCGCGGCCGATCTGCGGGACTGCAACGGTGCAGCCCGCGACCTGCTGTTGCGACTGTTCAACAGCGGGCACCTGTACGTTCGCATCGGCGCCTGAGCGCGCCGGCCAGACTTTCACGAGGAAAGGCATGAGCAACATCCGCATCCGCCGGACCAGCTGGGCGCAGGACCGGGCGCCGCTGTCCGCCATCCGTCGCAAGGTGTTCATCGAGGAACAGCACGTTCCCGAGGACATGGAGTGGGACGAGTTCGACGACGACAGCGTGCATTTCCTCGCCGAGGACAACGGCACCGCGGTCGGCTGCGGCCGGCTGCTGCCCAGTGGCCAGATCAGCCGCATCTCGGTGCTGGAGGAACGGCGCAGCGAGGGCATCGGCCGCGCCCTGCTCGACGCCATGATCAACGAGGCCCGCAGCCGCGGGCTCAAGGAAGTCTTCCTGCACGCCCAGACCCACGCCACCTCGTTCTACGAGGGCGCCGGCTTCCTGGTGGACGGTGGTATCTTCGTCGAGGCCGGCATCCCGCACCGGCTGATGGTCAAGTCGCTGGACTGACCGTCCGCGGGGTGGCCGGTGATCGCCTGATCCCGCCGGGATCCGGCCCCGGCTACCCCGCAAGGAGCGTCGCATGACCGATTCCGCTTCCGCGCCGTTCGATGCCGGCCTGCTGGCGAGCCAGCGGCTCGGCGAGAGCGACGAGGTACTGCGCACCAGCAGTCTTGCCGATCTGCGCACCGTCACCGACCACATGGCGTCGCAGGCGCGTTCCACCCTGCGCATCCTGGCGCCCGACACCGAGCCGGAGCTCTATGGTCGCGACGCGTTTGCCGACATCGTCGGCCAGCTGATTGCCGACCGGCCGCGCGTCGCCCGCATCCGCATGCTGGTCGCCGACGCGACCCGCGCCCGCCACGAGACGCATCGCCTGGTCGATGCCTGGCACCGGTTCCCGTCATTCATCGAGATCCGCGAGTTGCGCGATGTTTACCTGTCGACCCGCGAGGCATTCCTGCTGGTCGACGACACCGGCCTCATCCGCCGCGAAGCGCACGACAACTGGGCCGCGGTGGCGACTTACCGCAACCTGACCACCGCCCGCGCACGCGCCAGCTGGTTCGACGAAGCCTGGACCCACTCGGCGCCCTGCAGCCAGTTGCGTCGCCTTGGGCTCTGACGCTGCCATGGCGCTGAACGAACACCTGATGCTGGCCGGCACCGCGCTGGTCTTCATCGCCTTGCTGTTCCGCTTCCGTCGCGAAGATCGCCCCGCCCTGCTCTCCACCTGCGTGATCGCCGCCATCGGCATCGCCATGCACGCGCTGGCCGGGCCGACGCTGCGAGGCGGGCTCGAGGTATTCGCCGGGGTGCTGCTGGAAGCCGGGATCGTCCTCACCGGCATTGCCTTCATCCGCCTGCTCGGCATGTTCGTTTTCCGGCTGCTGCTGCCGCTGCTGCGCATCGAGCCGCCACGCATCCTCGAGGACGTCATCGTCGTCGCCGGCTACATCGGCTGGATCCTCACCCGCCTGCACTCGGCCGGCGTGAATCCCGGCGAGCTGTTCGCCGCCAGCGCGGTGGTCACCGCCATCCTCGCGTTCGCGATGCAGGACACGCTGGGCAACATCCTGGGTGGCGTCGCCCTGCAACTGGATGATTCGATCGATATCGGCGACTGGGTAAAGGTCGACGACATTGTCGGCATCGTCGTGCAGGTCGGCTGGCGCTCGACCTCGCTGCGCACCCGCAACGGCGAGATCGTCGTACTGCCCAACGGCATGCTGATGAAAAACCGCTTCCTGGTGCTGGGCCGGCCGGTGCACGGCCGCGCGCAGTGGCGCCGCTGGATCTGGTTCGACTGCCCGAACGATGTGCCGCCCGGCCAGGTCATCGGCGCCGTCCGCGGCGCGCTGGTCACCGCCGCGATCGCCGACGTCTCGGATTCACCGGCGCCGGACTGCCTGCTGATGGGTACCGCAAACGGCGTTTGCCAATACGCCGTGCGCTACTGGCTCACCGATTTGTGGAAGGACGATCCGACCGACAGCGAGATCCGGCAGCACGTCATCGCCGCGCTGCGCCGTGCCGGTGTGCCGTTGGCGCTGCCGCAGTACCGCCTGCGCACCGTCGCCGAAGGTGAAGCCTTCGAACGTGCCAAGCGCCAGCGTGACCACGCGCGACGACTCGCCGTGCTGCAGGGCGCCGACCTGTTCACCGCGCTTACCCCCGACGAGATCGACCTGCTGGCGGATCGCCTGGTCTATGCGCCTTATGCCGCCGGCGACATCATCACCCGCCAGGGCGACATCGCCCACTGGCTGTACCTGGTTGCCAGCGGCGACGCGGAAGTTTTCGTCGAGAACGAAGATGGCACCCGCCGCCGGGTCAACACCCTGCAGGGCGGCTCGTTCTTCGGCGAAATGGCGCTGCTCACCGGCGCACCGCGGCGCGCAACCGTGGTCGCCCGCAGCAACGTCGAGTGTTACCGCCTCGACAAGCAGTCGTTCGCCGACCTGCTGCAGGCGCGCCCCAACATCGCCGAGGGCGTGGCGCAGGTACTGGCCGAGCGGCAGCACGCGCTGGACAGCGCGCGCGAGGGCCTGGACGCCGAGAGCCGCCGGCATGCCATGGCGCAGAAGCGCCACGAGATGCTGGCGGCGGTGAAGCGGTTCTTCGCGCTCTAGGCCGCGTCCATTTCGCCCGCGGCCTGCAACATCACCAGGCCGCCTTCAGGATCGCCAGCAGGTCGTCGCGATCCGATTCGCGCGGGTTGAAGATGATCGGCCCGTCGTTGATCGCCATCTCCGCCAGGGCCGGCAACTCGTCCTCGGTAATCTTGCCGGTCTCGCGCAGCGTGCGCGGCAACTTGCAGCGCGCATGCAGATCGTCGCGCAGCGCGCGCACCACCGCGATCGCCTTGCGCGGCCGCTCGGCCTTCGGCGTCGCCGCGTAGACCTCGGCACCGGCCAGCGGCAACAGCAACTCGCCGATGCGCTCGCCGGCCACCGGCAGGTTGTACTCGAGCACGTACGGCAGGAACAGGTTCATGCACAGGCCATGCGGCAGGTGCGACATCGCCCCCAGCGAGTGACCGAACGCATGCACCAGCCCGACCATCGAGTTGGAAAACGCGATGCCGGCCAGCGTCGAGGCCTGCGCCAGTTCCAGCCGCGCCACCGCGTCGCCCGGATTATCCATCACCTTGATGAGGTTTTCGCTGATCTTGCGGATCGCACGCTCGGCCATCGCATCGGATACCGGGTTGGCGGCAAGGCCGGTGCACGACTCGATCGCGTGCGTCATCGCGTCCATCGCCGTCATCGCCGTGATGTGCGGCGGCAGCGTCATTGTCATGCGCGGATCGAGCACGGCCGCGTTCGGCATCAGGAAGTACGAAGTGAACGGCACCTTGACGCCTTTCTCCTTGTCGGAGATCACTGCGACCATGGTCGCTTCCGAGCCGGTGCCGGCCGTGGTCGGCACCACGAACAGCGGCTTCAGCGGGCGCTTGAGATGGTGCGCGCCGGAGAACTTGGCCAGGTCGTCGCCGCCCTCGCTGACCAGGATGTTGACGCCCTTGCTGGTGTCGATCACCGAGCCGCCGCCGACCGCGAGGATCGCGTCGCAGCCATGCTCGCGGTAACGCTGCGCGGCATCGCGCACCGTCGCCAGCGAACTGTCCGGCGGCACGTCGTCATACACCGCGGCAATCTGCACACCGCCGGCAGAGAGTGCGGTCTCGACATGCTTGAGCAGACCGGCACCGATGACGCCCTTGTCGGTAATCACCATCGGCCGCTTCGACTGCAGCATTCCCAGCTCGAACGGGATGTGTTCGAGCGCCTTGAGGCCGGCGATGACTTTTACCGGGCAATAGAATTCGTAGAAATCGTTGCTCATGTTCAGGCGCCCTTGACGAGGTTGGCGACGAGTCGACCGTAGATGCGGGTAGCCAGGCCCAGCTTCTCGCCGAACCTGACATCGGGATAACGCTTCACCGCACGGGCGGCGACAAACTCCGGCAGGATCAGTGCCTCCATCCGGTTCAGGCAACGCACCAGCCGGATCGCGTGCGAAATCTCGCCGTCGACGAACATCCGGTCGTTGGCAAAGGCGCGCGCCGTGCCTTCCTGGAAGGAAAACACCAGCATGGCGTGCTCGACGTGCTTGAAGAACACGCCGAGGGTAGCGCGACCGGTGAAATCCTTGAGCAGTTTCAGGGTGCCGTCGGCCTGCACCTGGGCCGTGAACTGCGGGCCGTCCGGCATCACCCGCATCTGGATGGTGTAGCCGGCAGGAAAAGCCGCCAGCTCGTGATGCACCTCATGGTCGGTCTGGCTGATCGCCACCAGCCCGCGGCCGATCACACCCATCATCAGGCCGACATAGGCTTCGGCGGCACCGGGCCAGCCGCCGCCGGCCGCTGCGCGTGCGGGTTCACTCATCGCCGTGCTCCTCGTTATTTGTTGTTGGTATCGGCACGAAAAAAAGCGGCGCCACCGGCGCCGCTTCCACGATCACATCAGCCTGCGCAGCCCTTGCCGACCTGGCTGCCGAACAGCGCCTTCGCCTCGCGGCGACGACGGTGCAGCACCGGCTCGGTGTAGCCGTTCGGCTGGATGCGGCCCTGGAACACCAGTTCGCAGGCGGCGTTGAACGCGACGCTGTCGGCGAACAGCGGCGCCAGCGGGCGATACAGCGGGTCGGACGCGTTCTGCGCATCGACCTTCAGCGCCATCCGCTTCATCGAATCCATTACCTGCTCTTCCGTGCAGATGCCGTGGTAGAGCCAGTTGGCCACGTGCTGGCTGGAAATCCGCAGCGTGGCGCGGTCTTCCATCAGGCCGATGTCGTTGATATCCGGCACCTTGGAGCAGCCGACGCCCTGGTCGATCCAGCGCACCACGTAGCCGAGGATGCCCTGGCAATTGTTGTCGAGCTCCTCGCGTACTTCCTGTTCGCCAGGCTTCTTGCCCAGCAGCGGGATGCTGAGGATGTCGTCCAGCGAGGCGCGCGCGCGCGTCCTGATCTCTTCCTGGCGCGCCTTCACGTTCACCTTGTGGTAGTGCGTGACGTGCAGCGTGGCCGCGGTCGGCGACGGTACCCAGGCGGTGTTGGCGCCGGCCTGCGGGTGCGCGATCTTCTGCTCGACCATGCCCTTCATCAGGTCCGGCATCGCCCACATGCCCTTGCCGATCTGCGCCTTGCCCTGCAGGCCGCAGGCCAGGCCGATGTCGACGTTCCAGTTTTCGTAGGCGGCAATCCACTTTTCCTTCTTCACGTCGTTCTTGCGAACGATGGCGCCCGCTTCCATCGAGGTGTGGATCTCGTCGCCGGTACGGTCAAGGAAACCGGTATTGATGAAGATCACGCGGTCCTTTGCCGCGCGAATGCATTCCTTGAGGTTCACCGTGGTGCGGCGCTCCTCGTCCATGATGCCGATCTTCAGCGTGTTGCGCGCCAGCCCGAGTGCATCCTCGACGCGACCGAACAGCTCGACGGCGAACGCAACCTCTTCCGGGCCGTGCATCTTCGGCTTCACGATGTTGACCGAGCCGGTACGCGAGTTGGAAAGCGCACCGGTCCTCTTCAGGTCATGCATCGCCGCCAGCACGGTGACCATGGCGTCCATGATGCCTTCCGGGATTTCCTCGCCCTTGTAGAGGATGGCCGGGTTGGTCATCAGGTGACCGACGTTGCGCACCAGCAGCAGCGAGCGACCATGCAGCACGACTTTTCCGGTGCCGTCTGGGCCCTTGCCGTCCGGCGCGGTGAATTCACGGTCCGGGTTCATGCGGCGGGTCATCGGCTTGCCGCCCTTTTCGAACGTCTCGACCAGCGTGCCCTTCATCAGGCCCAGCCAGTTGCGGTAGACCTCGGCCTTGTCCTCGGCGTCGACGGCGGCGACCGAGTCCTCGCAATCCTGGATGGCGGTAATCGCCGACTCCAGGCAAACGTCCTTCACATGTGCCGGGTCGGTCTTGCCGATCGGGTGGTTCGCATCGATCTGGATCTCGATGTGCAGGCCATGCTGCTTGAGCAGCACGCCCGACGGGTTGGCGGCATCGCCGGTGTAGCCGACGAATTCACCCGGGTGCTTCAGCGTGGTCTTGCTGCCGTTCTTCAACGTGACGACCAGCTTGCCGCCCTCGACCGCGTACTTGACCGCGTCGGCGTGCGAGCCCTCGGCCAGCTTCGCGCTGTCGTCCAGCAGCGCCCGGGCCCAGGCAATGACTTTCGCGCCGCGCTTCGGGTTGTAGCCCTTGCCCTTCTCGCAGCCATCGGCCTCGTCGATCACGTCGGTGCCGTACAGCGCGTCGTACAGCGAGCCCCAGCGGGCGTTGGCGGCATTGAGTGCATAACGGGCGTTCTTGACCGGAACGACCAGCTGCGGGCCGGCGATGTGTGCGATCTCGTCGTCGACGTTTTCGGTACCGACCCGGAAATCCGGGCCTTCCGGTACCAGGTAGCCGATGTCGGCGAGGAACTTCTTGTAGGCCGCCGCATCGTGCGGCTGGCCGCGACGCGCGCGGTGGTAATCGTCGATCTGCGCCTGCAGTGCGTCGCGCTTGCGCAGCAGCGCGCGGTTCTTCGGCATCAGGTCGGCCAGGATCTGCTCCAGCGATGCCCAGAACGCCGCCGGCGCCACGCCGGTGCCCGGCGCCGCCTCGTTCACCACCAGGTCGTGGATCTCGCGGGCGATCTGCAGGTTGCCGATGGTGATGCGCTGGGTCATGACGGAGGCCTCGTTGGACTGGAACAGGAACGGCAGGGAGCAATCCGGCCGCTTTCGGGAAAGGGCGCAATCGTACCGGAATTCCTTCGCTTCCTGCAGGCTCCGGGCTGCCCGGCGCATCGCTGCAACCCCTTGATCGGACGGAACAAACTGACCGCTCGGTCACCGGATCGGGCGCTCCGTACATAACGTCACCGGCAGCGTGGCGGCGCTATGTTATAAAACCGCCTCGCCAGCCGCGGCCATCACCGGAAGCGGTCCCGAATCGCTACTTTCGCCACATGGAGTGCCCGATGCGCGATGACCGCCAGGGGGAATCCCCCGCCCCGCTGTTCGAGCTCGACGAAAAACGTCGCCTCTTCCTGCAGCGAGCCTTCGCCTCCAGTTTCGTCCTCGCCGGCGGCAGCCTGATGGCGCCGCTGGTGCATGCGATCGGCGGCCAGGTGCCGAAGGAATTGCCGGCCGGCCGCTCCATCTACGATGTCCGCGGCGACGTCCGGGTTGACGGCAACAAGGCCAACCGCAGCACCCGGATCCAGACCACCTCGACCGTCGAGACCGGCAGCAACAGCCTGGTGATCTTCCGCGTCGGCAAGGATGCGCACATCCTGCGGGAGAACAGCCGTATCGAGCTGGCCTCCAGCGACAACGTCATCGCCGAGGGCTTGCGCCTGGTCAGTGGTGCGCTGTTGTCGGTGTTCGGGGAGCGACCGAAGACCGGCAAGGGCTACACCCTGTCCACCCGCACCGCCACCATCGGCGTCCGCGGTACCGGGGTCTACGCCGAGTCGGCGGCGGATGCGAGCTACGTCTGCACCTGCTACGGCGTGGTCGACATCAACTCGACCGCCAACCCGGAAGAAAGCGAGAAGATCACCTCGGTGCACCACGATGCGCCACGCTACATCCTGGCCAACCCCGAAGGCGGCAAGCGCATTACCGCCGCGCCGATGAAGAACCATACCGACGAGGAACTGATGCTGGTCGAGGCCATCGTCGGCCGCGTCACGCCGTTCTCGTCGGTGAAGGGATACAGCACACCGCGGCGCGGTTACTGAACCGCCTCCCGGGCAGAACGTGAAAAAGGGCGCCAGCGGCGCCCTTTTTTATTGTCGCGGCATGACGTTCACTACTTCCGCCGCCGCGCCGGAGCCATGCGCCTCAGTCGCAGGTGATCGATCCTGTCGTCACGCCGCAGGGGGCGCCGGCGCGGATCCACTCGAGGATGGTGTTGTACCTGGCGTAATCCGCGAGTGTCGAAAGATCGAGGTATTCGCCGCCACCATGCCGCTCACCGGATGGCTTGACCAGCAACAGGCTCAGTTCCGGCGCAGCGCGGTTCACCCTCATCAGGACGTCGCGATAGAGGTTGGGGTTGCCATCGTCCCAGCGGACCGGGATACCGGGATACGCGCCGCTATCGTTGTGGCAACTGGCGCACTCGGTACCACTGGCGGAACCCAGGATCGGAGCGATGTCGTCGACGAAGGTCAACGTCGATGCGGCCGGCATGCTGCTGTCGATGGTCACGACGACCTGCTCCGGGTCGCTGCTGCCCCTGGCATTGCCGACGACCAGGGACAGGACGTATACCCCGTCCGGCGCGTTGGCCAGTTGCGGCCGGGCCGTATTGGCATTCAACAATTCCGCCGTGGTCACCGCCGGCGAAACGATGCTCCAGGCATAGGTCTGCGCAAAGGAACTCGCGCTGCCATCCAGCTGTACCGGCGAGCGACTGCGACGGTCGGCGCCGGGGCGCGCCACCGGGCTGCCGGGACGGATCACGTGGCCGGCATCGTCGAACAACGCCGGATCGGCCAGGAACGAGGCCAGCAACGCCGGCTTGTCCTCCGGATCGCGCCAGAAGTCTTCCCAGTTCCGCAGCGAGAGCGGCATGATCCCGCGCCGGAACACGTAGTCGGCGACGATCTCGCGGTAGGAATTGAACTTCTCCCAGCTGGCGAAGTTGACCGCCGCGGCAAGAGCCTGCCCCGAGTGCACCTCGCCCGCGTTGTTGCCCTGCAGCGCGTGGCAACCCACGCAGTGCGGCTCGATCACCCGCTTGTACAACTGCTCGACACCTTCCGGCCGCGACGGCGTCTGTTGCCAGCCGGCAGGCACGTAGTCCTCGACATAGGTCGCGGAGGCCATCGCGCTGCCGCCGTAACGCTGCTCGGCGAGCTCGATCGCGAAGTCGGCAAACCACTTGTCCGCGTCATCGCCGCGGGCAGCCATCTGCAGGTAACTGTCACGAACCATCTCGTTCATGATGCGGAAGTTCTCTTCCTGGGCGGCGCGCGTCCAGCCAGCCTGCGACGAATAGTCGAAGGTATCGAGCTCGAGCTGGTTGTACTTCGCCGA
>JBKHWA010000125.1:0-14858 GCA_046566765.1 Gammaproteobacteria bacterium | reverse complement strand
GCGGCGCTGCCGGCCTACATGATCACCGTCGACGGCCTGCTGGTGACCTGGCCGGACGACCCGGAATTGCTGCGCTCGGCGTCGTCGCTCTACGGCGCCTACGCCACGCTGGTGCCGGCCACGCCGGAACGGGCGGCGAAGTTCAGCACCCGGGCGCTGGAATACGCGTTGAAGGCGGCCTGCGGCGAGCGCGACGATGCCTGCAATTTGCGGGCGGCAAGTTACCCCGAGTTCGAGGCGGTGGTAAAGGACACCGGCAAGCGCGACCTGCCGATGCTGTTCGCGCTGGGCAGCGCCTGGGCCGGCTACCTGCAGGCCAACAGTTCGGACATGGACGCGGTGGCCGAGTTGCCGCGGGTCCAGGCGTTGTTCGAGCGGGTGATTGCCATCGATGCGAAGTACGAGAAGGGCATGCCCCAGCTGTACCTCGGCGTCATGAACAGCCTGTTGCCGCCTTCGCTGGGCGGCAAGCCGGAGGTGGCAAGCCGGTATTACGAGGAGTCGATCCTCCTTTCCGGCGGTCACAACCTCTACGCCAAGATGCTTTATGCACGGCAGTACGCGCGGCTGCTCTATGATCGGGACCTTCACGATCGCCTGCTCAACGAGGTGATCGCCGCCGACCCGCGGGCCCATGGCTGGACCCTGGCCAACGTCCATGCCCAGCAGGAGGCCCGCCGCCTGCTGGCAGAGGCCGACGACTATTTCTGACGTGCGCTCCGCGCCGTCGTTTACTGATACCGGCGCGCCTCGCGGCGCGCGACCAACGGGAGTACGCGCATGACGATCCAGGTTTTTCCGGCACGGGCTTTCATCGCGCAGGCGGTGATGGCGTCTGCCCGCCTGTTGCTGCTGGCAGGTCTCGCATTTGCGACGACGGCCACCGCCGGTGAATTCACCTTCAAGATCTCGACGCTGTATCCCGAGGGCGCGGTCGTCGCCCGCCTCAAGCAGGCCGGAACCGAGATCGAGAAGCGCACCGGCGGCGCGGTCAAGCTCAAGATCTACCCGGGCGGCGTCCAGGGCGACGACGCGACGGTTCTGCGCAAGATCCGCACCGGCCAGTTGCACGGCGCGCTCACCCAGGCCGGCGCCATGGCGCCGTTCTACAAGGACATCCAGGTCTACAACGTGCCGCTGGCCTTCCGCTCGGAAGCGGAGGTCGACTACGTACGCAGCCAGATGGATCGCGTGCTGATGGCGGACCTGGAAAAAACCGGCTGGATTTCGTTCGGCCTGGTCGATGGCGGTTTTGCCAACGTGATGTCGAACGCGCCGGTCGCGACCGTCGAAGACCTGCGCAAGCAGAAGCTGTGGGTGCCGGCCAATGACCCGGCATCCGAGCAGGCAGCGAAAAGCTGGGGCATCGCGCCGATCGTGCTGCCGTATGGCGACGTGCTGACCTCGCTGCAGACCGGCGCCATCAACGCGGTGGCGGTGCCGCCGGTGGCGGCGCTGGTGATGCAGTGGCACACCCGCGTGAAGTACCGCACCGACGTGCCGCTGCTGTACACCTACGGCCTGATGACGATCGGCGACAAGCATTTCGCGAAGATCGATCCGGCGCAGCAGCAGGTGATGCGCGAGGTCCTGGGCGCCGCCTTTGCCGACCTCGACCGCCTGAGCCGCAAGGACAGCCTGGCGGCGCTGGCCACGCTGCAGAACAAGCAGGGCATCCAGACCGTCAAGCCCACGCCGGCGCAGTTCGCGCAGTGGGAGCAGCTGGCCCAGAAGGCCACCGATGACGTGGTCGCCCGCGGCGAGTTGTCTGCCGGCGCGCTGGCGCAACTGCGCCGCCATATCGCCGACTTCCGCGCCGGCAAGGGCGCGGTGGCGGGCAAGACCGCTGCTGCCGCGCACTGATCGCGCGCCGGAGCAGGGAAGCGGGCCCATGAATTTCCTCCAGCGACCGCTGGCCCTGTTGTGGCGCGGGCTGCATCTCGTCGAGGACGCAGCGCTGGTAGTGCTGCTGCTGATGATGATCCTGCTGGCGGTGGCCAAGATCATCCTGCGCAATGCCGCCGACACCAGTTTCGTCTGGGCCGACCCGTTCCTCACCGTTGCCGTGCTGTGGATCGGCCTGCTGGGCGCCATGATCGCTGCCCGTGACAACTCGCATATCGCCATCGACATCGCCACCCGTTACCTGCCGGAGCGGCTGGCACGATTTTCGGCGGCGCTGATCGCACTGTTTACCGCGGTGGTCTGTGCCATCGTCGCCCGCCATGCGTGGCTGTTCGTGCTCGACGAGCGCGAGGTGGGCGCCATCGCCTTCGGGGTGGTGCCGTCCTGGGTCTGCGAGTCGATCCTGCCGGTAGCCTTCGCGCTGATCGCCGTGCGCTATTTCGTCATCGCCTGGGGCCTGGTGGCCGGAACGCGACCGGTGCGCAAGGAGGGCGTGTGAACGCCATTTTCTCCGCCCTGCTGGTGGTGATCGCGCTGGTCGGCGCGCCGTTGTTCGCGGTGATCGCCGCCGCGGCGATGCTCGGCTTCCACAGCAATGGCATTGACCTGCAGACCATCTCGATCGAGTTCTACCGGCTGACCGAGACCTCGGCGCTGCTGGCGTTGCCGCTGTTCACCTTTGCCGGCTACGTGCTGGCCGAGAGCCAGACCTCGCACCGGCTGGTGCGGCTGACCCAGGCCTTCCTCGGCTGGCTGCCCGGGGGCCTGCCGCTGGTGGCGTTGCTCACCTGCGCGTTTTTCACCGCGTTCACCGGCGCGTCCGGCGTCACCATCGTGGCGATCGGCGCCATGCTGCTGCCGGCGCTGCGCGAGGCCGGTTACCAGGAAAGGTTCTCGCTCGGCCTCGTTACCACGTCCGGCTCGCTCGGCCTGCTGATCCTGCCGGCATTGCCGCTCATCATCTACGGCGTCGTCGCGCAGCGCATCGTCGGCGACCAGGTCACGCTGGAAGACCTGTTCATTGCCGGCCTGCTGCCGGCGATGGTGATGGTGGTGGCGCTTTGGGGCTGGAGCCTGTGGACGCACCGCGGCCAGCAGCGCACGTTGCAGCCATTCAACTGGGCCGAGGCGCGCGCCGCGCTGTGGGATGCCAAGTGGGAGATCCCGCTGCCGGTCGTCGTGCTCGGGGGCATCTACAGCGGCGCGCTGGTCATCTCCGATGCGGCGGCAGTGACGGCCCTGTACGTGCTGATCGTCGAGGTGTTCATTTACCGCGAGATCCCGTTGAAGAAGTTGCCGGAGATCATGCGCGACGCGATGGTGATGGTCGGCGGCATCCTGGTCATCATGGGCATGGCGCTGGCGTTCACCAACTTCCTGGTCGATGCCTCGGTGCCGGAGGCGCTGCTGGAGTTCATCAAGCAGTACATCGACAGCGAGATCACCTTCCTGCTGGCGCTGAACGTCCTGCTGCTGTTGCTCGGCTGCATGCTCGATATCTTCGCCGCGCTGATCATCATGGTGCCGCTGCTGTTGCCGGTGGCGCTGGATTACGGCATCGATCCGCTGCACCTGGGCATCATTTTCCTGGCCAACATGCAGATCGGCTATTTCACGCCGCCGGTCGGCATGAACCTGTTCATCGCCTCGATCCGCTTCCGCAAGCCGATTGCCGAACTCTGGGCGGCATCGTTCCCGTTCTTCGTCGTGCTGCTGGGCGTGGTCCTGCTGATCACCTACGTGCCCTGGCTGAGCCTGGTGTTCGTGCGCTGACGCATCCTCCTGACTGTGCGCTGACGCACAGCCCGCATCCTGTCCCTCGCTCTATCCTTTCCGTCCGCATGGTCCAGTTGGCCAAGGAGGCTGGTATGTCGTTCCCGTTGCGTGCGTTGGCGTGGCTGGCGCTGGTGATGTGCTGTTCGCCGGTGGCCTCGGCGAGCGGCGACCGGCTGGCGGCTGCCGACGAAGCCGCGGTCGATGCCGCGCCGGAGGCCACCGTCGCCGCGGTGCCGGAAGACGAGCCGGTCGAGGCGGAGCGGGAGTGGCATCCGCAATCCGGCCTGGTCGCGTTGCCGGGCGGCATCGCCCAGGTCAATGTTCCGGAGAAATGGCTCTACCTGCCGCCGGCGGATGCCGAGCAATTGCTGACGCTGTGGGGCAATCCGCCGGGCAGCGGCAGCGACACGCTGGGCATGCTGGTGCAGGCCAACTCCGGCCCGTCCGATCCCGACGGCTGGGCGGTGATCATCACCTACGACAACAGCGGCCACGTTACCGACGAAGACGCCGGCGACATCGATTACGCCGAATTGCTGGTGCAGATGCAGCAGGAGAGCAAGGAAAGCAACGAGTTCCGCCGGCAGGAAGGCTATCCCACGGTCGAACTGGTCGGCTGGGCCGAGGAGCCGCGCTACGACGCCGCGGAGAAGAAGTTTTACTGGGCGAAGGAACTGAAGTTCGAGGGCAACGAGGTCAACACGCTGAACTACAACGTTCGCGTACTCGGGCGCGAGGGCGTGCTGGAACTGAACGCGGTGGCCGGCATGGAGCAATTGCCGGCGATCCGCGCCGGCATGCCGGAAGTGATCGCGATGGCATCGTTCGTCGAGGGCCAGCGCTACGCCGATTTCAACGAGTCGACCGACAAGCTCGCCGGCTACGGCCTGGCGGCGCTGGTTGCCGGCGGCGTTGCCGCCAAGACCGGGCTGTGGGCAAAGGTGGTGGCGGTGCTGGTTGCCGGCAAGAAGTTGCTGATCCCGCTGGTGATCGGCATCGGCCTTTTCATCCCGTCGCTGTATCGCCGCTTCACCCGTCGCAAGCAGGATGCCGGTACCACCGACGCCTGATCGCCACGAAAGAAAAAACGGGCGCCCAGGCGCCCGTTTTCTTGCGTGGAATCAGTCTTTGCCGGCTTCCGGCGGCTGCAGCAGCCGGTAACGCTGCTGGCGCGTATTGGCGAGCAGGCCCTGCACGCGTACGGCCGGTGTGCCGAGCAGCATGAACAGGTGCGAGACCAGCATCAGGCTGGCTTCCAGTGTTTCCGGCACCACCTCGGTGGCGCCTGCTGCTTTCAGTTCGGCAAGGCCGGTGTCATCGCGGGTTCGCACCAGGATCGGCACATCGGTGCGCAGCTGTCGGGCATGGGTGACGATGCGCAATGCCGCCGGCACGTGATCGAAACTGACCACCAGCAACGCCGCACGTTCGATACCGGCGGCGCGCAAGACATCGGCGCGCACCGGGTCGCCAAAGTAGACGTTGTCGCCGGCGCGCTCGGCTTCCTGGATCCGCACCACGTCGGTATCCAGCGCGACGAACGGGATTTTTTCCTCGCGCAGGAAGCGCGCCAGCGTCTGGCCGACCCGGCCGTAGCCAAGGATAACCACGTGCCCGGACAGGCTGTCGCAGGCCGCGTGCAGCGGGATCGCCGCATCGACTTCGTCCGCCTCCGGCTTGCCCGGCGCGCGCGCCATCATCCAGCCGGCAATCGCTTCACTGCGCCGCAGCAGCAGCGGCGTCAGCGACATGCTCACCACCGTCACCGCGATCAGCAGGCTGGCGGTGTGTGCCGGCACGATCGATTCGCGCGCCGCCAGTGCCAGCAATGCGAAGAAGAACTCGCCGCCCTGGGCCAGCGCCAGCCCGGTGCGCAGCGCGGTTTCACGTGTTTCGCCCAGCGCCCGGGTCATGCCGGCGATCAGCGCGAATTTCACTGCCACCAGTACCAGCCCGAGGCCGATGATCAGCAGCCAGTGGTCGAGCAGCAGCCGCAGGTCCAGCAGCAGGCCGATGCTGATGAAGAACAGCCCGAGCAGCAGGTCCCGGAACGGGCGGATGTCGGACTCGATCTGGTGCCGGAAGCGGCTCTCGCCGAGCATCATGCCGGCGAGGAAGGCGCCCAGCGCCATGCTCAGCCCCAGTTGCTGGGTGAGCCAGGCGGCGGCGAGCGCCACCAGCAGCGCCGCCATCATGAACAGTTCTTCCGAGCGGGTGCGCGCGGCTTCCTCCAGTGCGAGTGGCAGCACCCAGCGGCCGGCGGCGAGCATGGCGAGGAACAATGCGATGCCGGTGGCCAGCGGGGTCAGCGAGTGCAGCGAGAACGCCTCGTCGCCGGCGAGGGTCGGCAAGGCGATCAGCAGCAGTACGGCGACGATGTCCTGGAACAGCAGGATGCCGATCGCCAGCTGGCCATGGCGGCTGTGCAGTTCGCCGGAAGACACCAGTTCGCGCGAGACGATGGCGGTCGAGGAAAGCGCCAGGCCGCCGGCGATCACGAACGACGCGGCCGGGGATAACCCGGCCAGCCAGGCCACCACGAACACCAGCGAGCCGCACAGCAACACCTGCAGCGAGCCGATGCCGAACACGGTGCTGCGGAGGGCAATCAGCCGCGGCAGCGAGAACTCGAGGCCGAGGGTGAACAGCAGGAAGACGACGCCGAACTCGGCGATGGCGTGCAGCGAGTCGCCGGCGGCTACCAGTGAGTAGCCGCCGGGACCGACCACGGCGCCGATTGCGAGGAACGCCAGCAGCGCGGGGATGCGCAGCCGGTGCAGGACGACGACGAGGACGACGGAAGCGCCGAGCAACAGCAGCAGTTGCTCGAACATGCTGCCGTGCCCGGTCACTTGGCGGGCGCGGCCTTGTCGGCTTTGGCGTCGGCTTTCGCCTCGTCCTTCTTGCCGGCTTTCAGCGCGGCGATCTCGGCCTGCATCTGCTTGATCAGTGCGTCCTTCTCGGAGACCAGTTTCTTGCTGGTGTCGAGCTGGCCCTGCAGTGCCTTCTCACGATCGAGCAGGTCCTTCTTTTCGCGCGCCAGCCGGTCCTTTTCCTCGTCGGCTGCCGCCTTGCGGTCTTCCAGCGACATCGAGGATTCCTTCGCCGGTTTCTTCGCCGGCTTGGCGGCGTCGGCGGCCACGGCCGGTACCGATGCCACGAGGAGGGAAAGGGAAAGCAACAGGATGCGCTGTATGTTGTTGTTGGATGCCATGAGCGTTGTCGTCCACCTGCCGGTTTCGGGGAAAAAGTCGCCGGCATGCACGGCATTCCGGGACCTGACCGGCGTCCACGTGCCGGTGCGCGCCGATGGTACCATGGCGCCTCTTCGTCCGTGTCCGGGGAAACATTGTCATGGCCAGCCTGACTTTCGTGGGTGCTGCGCAGGAAGTTACCGGTTCCTGCTACCTGGTGGAGACCCCGCGCACCCGGGTGCTGCTCGATTGCGGCATCCGCCAGGGCGGCGACGACGTTGGCCGCCTGAACAAGGCGCGCTTCCCGTTCCGTCCGGATGACATCCAGGCGGTCGCGCTGTCGCACGCGCATCTCGACCACTCCGGCATGCTGCCGCGGCTGGTGCACGAGGGCTTCGCCGGCCCGATCTACTGCACGCCGGCCACGCGCAACCTGCTGGCAGTGATGCTGCAGGACGCGGCCAACCTCTACCTGCGCGACATCGAGTGGGAAAACCGGCACCGCCAGCGCGGCGGCAAGCGCGAGTTCGAGCCGCAATACACGATGGAAGACGTCGCCCGCGTGCTCGAGTTGTGCGAACCGGTCGAGTACCACGTCTGCGTGCGCATCCGCGAGGATGTCGAGGTTTGCTTCTACGACGCGGGCCATATCCTCGGCTCGTCGATCGTCGAACTGAAGGTGAATGGCAACGGCAACGGCGGCGCCCGCCAGCGGCTGGTGTTCTCCGGCGATCTCGGCGCGAAGGACGCGGTGCTGATGACCGAGCCGGAGAAACTCACCGAGGCGGACGTGGTGCTGATGGAGGGCACCTACGGCAACCGCAACCACCGCGCGCGCGACGAGACCATCGAGGAGCTCGCGCAGGTGTTGACCGCGGCGTGGAAGGAGGGCGGCAACGTGCTGGTCCCGGCGTTCGCGGTCGGCCGCACCCAGGACATCCTGTTCACCCTCGGCCTGCTGCACCACGAGGGGCGGCTGGACGACTGGAAGATCTTCCTCGATTCGCCGATGGCGATCGAGGTGACCCGCATCTACGACCAGTGGCGCGACCACCTCGACCGCAAGGACGTGCACCTGATGGAGCGGCATCGCGGCAAGACGCTGGAAGCGTTCCTGCCGTCGCTGCGGCTGTGCACCAGCGTCGAGGACTCGATGGCGCTGAACCGCATCAGCAAGGGCGCCATCATTATCGCCGGCAGCGGCATGTGCTCCGGTGGTCGCATCCGCCACCACCTGAAGCAGCGGCTGTGGAAGTCGGACACCCACCTGGTGTTCGTCGGCTTCCAGGCGCAGGGCACGCTGGGGCGGGCGCTGGTCGACGGTGCGAAGAGCGTGCGGATGTTCGGCCAGCGGTTTGCGGTTGCCGCACAGATACATACCCTTGGCGGCTTCTCCGCGCACGCCGGCCAAGACGACCTGGTCGACTGGATCTCGCATTTCAACGGCAAGCCGCGGGTGCAACTGGTGCACGGCGAGCCGGAGGCGCTGTCGGCGCTGGCGGCTCGGCTGTGGAAGGACAAGCGCATCGCCGCCGATATCCCGGCGCCGGGGTCGTCCATCACGCTGTAGGAACTTCTGTGGCGGCGACGTAACGAGTTGCCGCCACGCGGCGCCGGTCAGTCCGGCATCTCCCGTTCCAGCCGCGCCGCCCGCGCGCCGGGCGATGCCGTGCGCTTGCACAGCAGCATGTAGAAAGCCGGCACCACCACCAGCGTGAGGAAGGTGGAGAAAATCACGCCCCAGAACACGACGATGCCGAGGTTGGCGCGCGCCTCGCTGCCGGCGCCGCTGCCGAGGATCAGCGGCACGGCGCCCGCCGCGGTGGCCAGCGAGGTCATCAGGATCGGCCGCAGCCGCACCAGCGAGGCATCGACGATCGCATCGCGGAATGCCAGCCCGGCATCGCGCCGCTGGTTGGCGAACTCGACGATCAGGATGCCGTTCTTCGCCGCCAGTCCGATCAGCATCACCAGCCCGATCTGCGAATAGATGTTCAGCGAGTAGCCGAACGCGCCCAGCGCGGCGAGGCCGCCGAACATCGCCAGCGGCACCGTGGTCATGATCGCCAGCGGGTGCACCCAGCTCTCGAACTGCTCCGCCAGCACCAGGAACACCACCAGCAGCGCCACCGCGAAGGTCAGGTAGATCGCGGTGCCGGATTCCTTCAGCTCGCGCGCGTCGCCCTTCCAGGAAATCTGTGCGTGCGGCGGCAGTTCGCTGGCGGCGATTTTCTCCATGTACGCCACCGCTTCACCCAGCGTGTAGCCCGGGGCGAGGCCGGCACTGATCGTCACCGCGCGCAGGCGGTCGTAGCGGTTGAGCGTGGCGGCGCCGGCGGCCTCGCGGGTGGTGAGCAGGTTGCCCAGCGGGATCAGCGCGCCGGACGTTGTCGAGCGCACGTAGATGCCGCCGATGTCGGCCGGCGTTGCGCGGTCGCCGGCGGTGGCCTGCAGCAGCACGTCGTATTCCTCGCCGCCTTCCTGCCAGGTGGTGACGCGGCGGCCGGCGAGCAGCGTCTCCAGCGTGTGGCTCACGCTCTCCACCGACACGCCGAGGTCGGCGGCGCGCGCGAGGTCGATCGCCACGTCCAGCGTCGGCTTGGTTTCCTTGTAGTCGGAATCCGGGCGCAGGATCTTCGGGTTTTCCTTCGCGATGCGTGCGATCAGCTGGTCGCGCCACTGCGCCAGTTCCTCCCAGCTGCCGCCGCCGACCACCATCTGCAGCGGCTGGCCGTAGCCGCTGCCGAAGCCGCTGCGCTGCGCGGTGCGGGCGTTGACGCCGGGGATCTTCGCCAGCTCGCGGCCGAGCTCGCTGGCCACCTCGTCGGTGCTGCGTTCACGCTCGCTCCAGTCGACCAGCGACACCATCGCCATGCCGGCGTTGACGCCGCTGCTGCCGAAGCCCGGCACCCGGATCAGGAAGCGGTCGATCTCGCTGTCCGGGTGTTGCTCGTCGTGCATGCGTGAGAGCAGCAGGCCCTCGATCTGCGTCAGGTGCCGCGCGGTGTAATCGAAGCTGGCGCCTTCCGGCCCGGTGGCCTGCACCTGGAACTGGCCGCGATCCTCGCGCGGCGTGAACTCCGACGGCAGGAACAGGAACAGCGCGGCGGTGCCGGCCAGCAGCACCGTCAGCACGATCACGCCGCGGCGCGGGCGATCGATGAAGCCGCCCAGCCGTTGCCGGTACTGTTCGCCAACCCGGTGCATGGCCGCGTCGACCGAGCCTGCCAGCGACGAGCCGCCGTCTTTCTGTGCGGCGCGCAGCAACAACGAGCACAGCACCGGCGACAGCGTCAGCGCGACAAACGCCGAGCAGAACACGCTGCCTGCCAGCGCCAGCGCGAACTCGCTGAACAGCCGGCCGATGTTGCCCTGCAGGAAGGCCAACGGCGTGAACACCGCGATCAGCACCGCGGTGGTGGCAATGATCGCGAAACCGACTTCGCGCGCGCCGCGGAAACTCGCCACCAGCGGCGTCTCGCCGGCGTGGATGCGGCGGTGGATGTTCTCCACCACCACGATGGTGTCGTCCACCACCAGGCCGATCGCCAGCACCAGCGCCAGCAGGGTGAGGATGTTGATCGAGAAGCCGAGCGCCAGCAGGAACAGGAACGACGCCACCAGCGAGATCGGCACCGTCGCCGCCGGGATCAGCGTCGCCCGCCAGTCGCCGAGGAAAATGAAGATCACCAGCACCACCAGCAGCGCCGCGATGGCCAGCGTCAGCACCACCTCGCGCAGCGACGCCTCGATGAACAGCGAGAAATCCGAGTTGACGCGGATGCTCATGCCTTCCGGCAGCGTGGTAGCGATCTGCGCCATTTCCGCCTTCACAGCCTGCGCCACCGACAGCGTGTTGGCGGTGGACTGCTTGATCACGCCGAGCCCGACCGCCGGCTTGCCGTTGGCGCGGAACAGTGTCTGCAGGTCGGACGGCGCCACTTCCACCCGGGCGATATCGCCGAGGGTGACGGGGTAGCCGTTTGCGCCGCGCGCCACCACCAGCTGCGCGAACTGCTCCGGCGTGGTGAACGCGCGGGCGGTGCGCAGGGTGAACTCGCGTTCCGCCGACTCGATCTTGCCGGCCGGCCGCTCCAGGTTCTGCGCCGCCAGCGCCTGCTCGACGTCCTGCACCGTGAGGTTGCGTGCTGCCATGGCGCGCCGGTCCAGCCAGATGCGCATCGCCGGCCGCCGCTCGCCGCCGATGCGTACCGCCGACACGCCATCCAGAGCGGCGTAGCGGTCGACGATGTTGCGCTCCGCCCATGCCGACAAGTCCATCGCGCTCATCCGGTCGGAGGTGAGCACGGTCCAGATGATCGGGCTGGCGTCGGAGTCGGCCTTGGTCACTTCGGGCGGGTCGGCCTCGTCGGGCAGATCGCGCAGCACGCGCGATACGCGGTCGCGCACGTCGTTGGCGGCGTCGTCGACGTTGCGCGCCAGCGAGAACTCGATGGTGATGGTCGAGCGACCGTCACGGCTCTGCGAATTCAGCGAGCGGATGCCCTCGATGCCGGCGATCTGCTCTTCCAGCACCTGGGTGATGCGGCTCTCGACCACCGGCGCCGAGGCGCCGGGGTAACGCGTCTCCACCGATACCACCGGCGGGTCGATATCCGGGTACTCGCGCACCGACAGGCTGAACATCGCGTACAGCCCGAACACCAGCAGCAGCGCGTTGAGCACGGTGGCGAGCACCGGCCGTTTCACCGAAACGTCGGACAGCCACATGTCAGTTCACCGGTGCGGCCGGGGTTTGCGGCGCTGCGGATGCCGGCGTCGGTGCCGGTGCCGGTGCCGGTGTGGCAGCGGTCACCGGCTTGCCCGGCCGCAAAGTGCCGTGGCCCTCGGTGACCACCGTGTCGCCGGCCTTGAGCCCGGCGGTGATCTCGACGAAACCCGGCTGGCGCGCACCCAGCGTCACCGCGATGCGCTCGACGGTGTTGTCGGCGGCGACGCGCCACAGGAACTGGTTGTTGCCCTCGGGCACCACCGCGGCCTCCGGCACGAACAGCGCCTGCCGTGCCTTCGCCTCGGCGGTGAGCGTCAGCAACATGCCGGGCTTGAGCGCGAGATCGCGGTTGTCGATGCGGGCCTGGATGGTGACGGTGCGGGTGGTCTCGTCGACGCGCGAGCCGATCATCGCCACCGTGCCCTTGAACACGCGGCCGGGATACGCCGCCGAGCGCGCCGTCACCGCGCTGCCGACGGCGAGCGTCGCCAGTTGCGATTCCGGCACCTGGAATTCCGCGCGCAGCGTGTCGATCGCATCCAGCGAGACGATGCTGTCGCCGGGCTTCACCAGCGTGCCCGGTGACACCTGGCGGAAACCGAGCACGCCGGTGAACGGCGCCTTGATCGCCAGTTTGTCCAGTTTCGCGCGCGCCAGCGCGACGCGGGCCTGCGCATCCTTCAGCGTCTGCGCCTGCGCATCGAACTCGTCCTGCGACAGCAGTTGCTTGTCGCGCAGTTCCTGCGAGCGGGTGAAGCGCTGCTGTTGCAGTTCGAGGTTGGTCTTCGCCGCGTTGTACTCGGCGCGCTCCTCCGCGTCTTCCAGTTGCACCAGCGGCGCGCCGGCGGCAACGCGCGCGCCTTCGCGGAACTGCACCGCGGTCACGCGGCCGGCTACCGGCGCGGTGACCAGCACCGCTTCCTGCGCACGCAGGTTGGCGATGCCTTCGACCGGCTGCTGCCAGGGTTTCAGTTCGGCAACAGCGACAGTCACCGGTGCCGGCGCATCGCCGCCCTTGCCACCGGCCGCACCGGCGCCGGGTTCGCCGCCGGAACAGGCGGCGAGCAGCAGGGCGAGGAGGGCGGGGGCGAGCGGGCGGCGCAGCGGGTTCATGGGCGGGGCGGTCCTTTGATCAGGGGGCGGGTGAATGATGCCTCAACCGGGCGGCCCCTTGATGACCGACGCGTCCATTGCGGACGCGTTTCTATCGGTTCAATCGGTGCGTGTGCACGTGGTTTGCCTTTTCCGCATGGCCAGCAGGGCCATGCGGGTCAGGCGATGCCCAATCTCGCCAGGTACTCTGAAGCCGCAATGTAGGTGAGCGCAAAGAGCGGGATGTTGGAAAGCACGAACAGCAGGAACCGGATTTCAATCTTGTTCACAAGGGCCTGCAGCAGGCTGTGTGCTACCCGGAGCGCTACATATGCCCAGGCAAATCCGATACTCGCCTCGGTATTCACCGAAAGTACGGCCAGCGAAATCGTGATCGCGTAGAAGACGGTCGGCTGTTCCATCAGGTGGTTGTAGTTGTCTGCCTTCCAGCGAACCCTGGGCGGCAGCAGCGCCATTTGCTCGCCGCGCGGCGCGTTGGGGTCCGGCTTCATCTTGGCGGCAAACATCGCCGGGATCCGGGTCGCATACATCCAGACCCACATCACCATCGACCACGCCACGAGCGCGATGACGGGGCCAAGCATTTCGACGGAGATATTCATGGCGGGTGCTCCATTACCGATGGGGGTTGATGTGGTGCATGGCGTTTGAGCGCAGGCCGCGGCCCGTCAGAGGCGTCGTGCCTGCGGCGAATTGCTGGGCCGCAACGCTAGCGACGCTACTTGCTTAGCGATGCGAGCGAAGAACGTTGTAGAACGCGCTTCTTACCGCCCATCGAATCGCATCATCCTGCCGAATGCTTTTCCAATGCTCCGGATACCGCATCGTGTCCCTTACCTCCCAGCGTTCACCATCCGGGTAGCGCACCTCAAGGAAACCGATTCTAAAAAGAAAACGAGCGAGCGCGAATTCGCCCTCTCCATCGGACGCACCCTTTTCGAGCCGCACCTGACCGTTACCAATCAGGCCTCGTAGATGTTTGTATAGCTCTGAAGGTATCCATTCGAGCGGCTTTCCCGTAAATGACTGAAGACATACATCGAGGCCAACACACAAACCGCCAAATTCCGTCTTCAGAAATTCAAGCTGGTCAGACGAGAAGGATATTTCTGCATTTTCAATATCAGTTAGAGTTACCGGATACTTGTTTGCGGCCAGTACAGCCAACTCCATAAACTGACGCAGTCCACGCGGCGTATACATGGTTCGTCTAACCATGTAGTGCAGCGCAGAGCTTTGCTTCTCATTACGAAGTTCAACCGTCTCTGGAAAAAATATTTCCCATAGAGCGCTGGAGGGAACTCTGATTAGGGTTATGTCAATATTTAATGCAACCGACACCGCATAGCGAAGTCTTCTTTCCGCCCACTTCTTGAGATCATCTTGAGACCAGTTTAGCTGAACAACTCCGGTTACCTTATCTGCGTAGTGCCAGCCAGGACGAATACGTAGCCACAGGTCCTGGCGCATTAGCAGGTGAACTTCTGAGCGATTCCCGGCATGCGTAATTCGATCTGCCGCCTCTACTGCGTCACGGATGAGTCGAATGGCGGCTACGCCTGCTCCCTCTTGGAGATTATCAAAGTCATCTACGTAAAGAACAAATTCCGTTGCCGTCGCGACGCGATCAAATATTTCTGAACGATCCGGGGAGCGGAGCTGCTGATCTGTTGCCAGCGACTTCGCCCATGGAACTAGCGACTGAACCACTCCCGCTACTCGCTCGCCAAAGTCACGCTCCGTTATTCCCTCAATTGCCGCCCAAGATCGAACTGCAATTTCATCGTCATTTGAAACAAGCTTCCCGCTAAGACTCTTTGCAACGTTTCTAACAATCAGTTCTGCGTAGATTCTGGTCCAATCGGCTACCGCACCGAACCCCCTATCCATCGCCTCCCTCAGTCTGGCGGCATGCAATGACGCGAGTTCGTCGGCTGAAGCCTCAATCGACAGAACCTTGGCTTTTGATTCTCGCTCTTTAAGCGACGCCAATTTGACGGCGGACTTTCCTGATCCTTTCCGGCCAACAATCAGAGTTGAATTTTTTGCTGTCGCTGGGCTAAACCATTCTGGCCTCACCAAAAGATGCTCGTACCAACCGGCGCTGTTGGAGTCACGCTCAGCATCCGGATAGCCTA
>JBKHWA010000124.1:0-14554 GCA_046566765.1 Gammaproteobacteria bacterium | reverse complement strand
CGATCGTCGTGTCGGTGCTGTTGCACGCGGCGGTGGTGTTCGCGCTGGTGGCCAACCTCTCGTTTTGCTCGCCGGAAGTGAAGGTGCCGCCGGTGCCGCCGCACGTGAAGGCGGTGGTGATCGATCGTTCCACGCCGGCGCCGCAACTGGCTCCCGAGCCGCAGCCGGCCCCGGAGCCGCCGAAGCCCGAGCCCAAAAAGCCTGAACCGAAAAAACCGGAACCCAAAAGGCCGGAACCGAAGAAGCCCGAGCCCAAAAAGCCCGAGCCGAAAAAGGTCGTGAAGAAGCCGGTGGAAAAGGCCCCGCCGAAGAAGCCGGAACCCAAAAAGCCGGAACCGAAAAAAGCCGAGCCGAAGAAGCCGGAACCGCCGAAGCCGGTGGTGCCCGACTTCGAGGCGATGATGGAGCGCGAGGACCGCACGCTCGCCGAGCAGCAGGCCGACCGCAAGGCCGCAGACGCGAAGGCGGCGCAGGAAGCCGCCGCCCGCGATGCCGCCACCGCGCGCGTGGTGGCCGACTACAAGGCGCGCATTCTCGACGCGCTGCGCCAGCGCTGGAGCCGGCCGCCGAGCGCGCGCAACGGCATGAGCGTGACGCTGTCGGTCAACCTGATCCCCGGCGGCGAGGTGGTGGCCACGCCGGCGATCATGAAATCCAGCGGCGATGCCGCCTTCGACCGCTCGGCGCAGAATGCGGTGATGCTGGCCAGCCCGCTGCCGGTGCCGGCCGATCCGGCGATATTCAACGCGCATTTCCGCAAGTTCACGTTCGTCGCCCGCCCCGAGGACCTGAAGCAATGATCGTTCGTCTCGTCGCACTCATTTCCCTGCTGTGCCTCGTCGCCCCGGTGCGCGCCGAGCTGGTGATCGAACTGACCAGCGGCGTCGACAATCCGGTGGCGGTGGCGGCGGTGCCGTTCGGTGCTGTCGGCGGTGCCTACGCCGGCGACGACATCGCGCAGATCGTTGGCGATGATCTCGCTCGCAGCGGCCAGTTCCGCAGCATTCCGCGCGCCGACATGCTGGCGCGGCCGACCCGCAGCAAGGACGTCCATTACCGCGACTGGAAAGCCGTCGCCAGCGATTACCTGGTGATCGGCACCGCGACACAGGCCACTCCCGGCAACTGGTCGGTGTTGTTCGAACTGCACGATGTGGCGGCCGGCCGCGTGCTGGTGTCCAAGCAATATCCGGCGTACCCGGTTTCCAAGATGCGCGATGTCGCCCACGCGATCGCCGATGTCGTCTACGAGAAGATCACCGGCGTGAAGGGCGCGTTCTCCACCCGCCTGCTGTACGTGACGGTCGATCGCTACAAGGCCGGCAACAAGGTGAAGGCGCGTTACGGCCTGCAATACGCCGACGCCGATGGCGCGCGCGCGATCACCGTGCTCGAGTCCGGCGAGCCGATCATGTCGCCGACCTGGTCGCCGGACGGCAGCCGCTTCGGCTACGTGTCGTTCGAGTCCGGCTACCCGGTGATCTGGCTGCAGGAAACCGCCACCGGCAAGCGCGAGCGGCTGGCCTCGTTCCCCGGCATCAACGGCGCGCCGTCCTGGTCGCCGGACGGCCGCCAGCTCGCGCTCACGCTGTCGCGTGACGGCAACCCCGAGATCTATCTCTACGACATCGCGACGAAGTCGCTGCAGCGGCTGACCACCCACCCCGGCATCGACACCGAACCGTCCTGGGCGCCGGACGGCAAGTCGCTGGTGTTCACCTCCAGCCGCAGCGGCGGCCCGCAGGTGTACCGGCTGGACATCGCGACGAAAGCGGTCGAGCGGCTCACTTTCGACGGCAACTACAACGCGCGCGGCCGCCTCGCGCCGGATGGCCGCACGCTGGTGGTGGTCCGCCGCGACGAGCAGGACCGGTTCCGCATCGCCAGCGTCGACCTCGAGCGTGGCAGCGTGCGGGTGCTGACCGATTCGCAGCTGGACGAATCGCCGAGCCTCGCGCCCAACGGCGCGATGGCGATCTACGCCACCCAGTACAACGGCCAGTCGGTGCTGGCCGCCGTTTCCATCGATGGCCGCGTGAAGTTCCGGTTGCCGGCGAAGAAGGGCGAGGTCCGCGAGCCGGCGTGGTCGCCGTTCCGGTGATGCCCTGCCGCCGGTGCGGCCGCCGTTCCGGATCTGCTGCCCTGTCCGCGAGGGCGCCCTCCTGCCGGGGCGCCGCACCAGGCTGGCGCGCTCGGGAACTCCCGGCCGGTGACGTGGTCTTGCAGGCGGTGCATGTCGGCCATTCGCCGGATGCATTCGGCGGATGCACGCGTATAATCCGCCCGTTTTTTGCCACCTCCCGTCTAGAGGACAGACCCATGCGCGCCAAGTCGCTGAATACCCTGATCGCCCTCGCGCTGGTTGCCGCCGTTGCCGGCTGCGCCAGCAAGAAGACCGACGACACCACCACCAAGGCCGAGGCCAAGACCGAGACTGCTGCTCCCGCCGAGACGGCTGCCGCCGATGCCACCGGCGTCGAGGGCGTCGAAGTGTCGTCGCAGGGCGTCGAGGTGGCTGCCGAGGCGGCTCCGGGTTCGGCGTCGATCACCGATGCCGAGGGCTTCGAGAACAACCCGGCCAACTACACCGGTGACGTGCGTACCCGCGTCATCTACTTCGGTTTCGATCGCGCCGAAGTCCCGACCGCTGCCTACGCCACCCTGAAGGCACACGCCAAGGTCCTGAAGGCCAGCGCGATGGTCAAGCTGAAGCTGGAAGGCCACGCCGACGAGCGCGGCACCCCGGAATACAACGTCGCGCTGGCTGAGCGTCGCGCCGCCGCGGTGAAGCAGTTCCTGGTGCTGAATGGCGCCTCCGCCAACCAGATCGAGGTGGTGAGCTTCGGCGAAGAGAAGCCGGCCGAGCTGGGCCACGACGAGCTGTCGTGGGCGAAGAACCGCCGCGTCGAACTCGTGTACACCGCCGGCGCGCCCTGACCGGCACCGCCAGTAATCAGCAATCCATCAAGCAACAACGATGAGCAACGGACCGGTGCTGCCGGCAGTTTCCCGGCCCGGGCAACCGGTCCGTCTCGTCGCGTTCCTTTCCGTCGGCCTGGCCCTCGGTTTTGTCGCCAATACGGCGCAGGCGGGCCAGGCCGGTCCCGGGATCGAGGAGCGCCCGGCGGTGACGGCGGCCGCCAGTGCCGCGGCATCCTCCGCACCGGATCTCTCGATCGCGGTCTTCGAGCAACTCCAGCAGTACCAGGCGCAGATCGAAACGCTCACCGGGCGGATCGAGGAGCTGGAACACGCGCTGTCGCAGGCGCGTGAGCAGGAGAAAGCCCGTTACCTCGATACCGATGCCCGGCTGAAACAGCTGGAGCAGGCGCCGAAAGCCTCGGCCCCGGTTGCCGCGACCACCCCGGAGGCGCAGGCCCCGGCCGCCGGCGACGACGAGAAAGTGCTGTTCGACCGCGCCCGCGCGCTGGTCCGCGAGAAGAAATACGACGAGGCGATCACCGCCTTCGGCGAGCAGATCAAGCAGTACCCGAACGGCGAGCTGTTCCCGTCGGCGATGTACTGGCTGGGCGAGATGTGGCTGGTGGCCTCGACCCCGGACGCCGCCAAGGCCGGCCGCCATTTCCGGCGCGTCTACAACGAGTTCCCGAAGAACAGCTGGGCGCCGGCGGCGATGTACCGTCACGGCCAGCTGCAGTGCCAGGGTGACGACATCAAGGCGGGCCGGCTGACGCTGGCGCGGGTGATGTCCAACTATTCCAGCGCACCGGAAGCGAAAAAGGCCGAGACCGCACTCAAGCAGTGCCAGTGAGGCCGGTGCGCACGCCGCGCGCCGCCATCCCCATGCCAGAACTTCGCATCACCGAGATTTTCCATTCGCTGCAGGGGGAGGCCCGTACCGTCGGCCTGCCGACGGTGTTCGTGCGCCTGACCGGTTGCCCGCTGCGCTGCAATTACTGCGACACCGCCTACGCCTTCAGCGGCGGCAGCCTGCGCAGCATCGACAGCATCGTTGCCGAGGTTGCCACCCACGGCGCACGCCACGTCTGCGTGACCGGCGGCGAACCGCTGGCGCAGCCGGAATGCCTGCCGCTGCTCACCGCGCTGTGCGATGCCGGTTTCGAGGTATCGCTGGAAACGTCCGGCGCACTCGATGTCGGCGCGGTCGATCCCCGCGTCTCGCGGGTGATGGACCTGAAGACGCCGGGCTCCGGCGAGGTGCATCGCAACCGCTACGACAACATCGCGCTGCTCAACCGCCACGACCAGGTGAAATTCGTGATCACCAGCCGCGCCGACTACGACTGGGCGCGGTTCAAGCTCGACGAGTACAACCTGCCGGCACGGGTCGGCGAAGTGCTGTTCTCGCCGGGCTTCGGCCAGGTGGCGCCGCGCGACCTGGCGCAGTGGATCCTCGACGACCGGCTGCCGGTGCGGATGCAACTGCAGTTGCACAAGCTCATCTGGGGCGAAGAGCAGGGGCGCTGAGATGACGGCGAACAACGCACGGACCGCCGTGGTGCTGCTCTCGGGCGGCCTCGATTCCGCCACTTGCCTCGCCATCGCGAAGGCCGAGGGCTTCCACCCGGTCGCGCTCAGTTTCGATTACGGCCAGCGGCACCTCGCCGAACTGGATGCCGCCCGCCGCGTCGCGCGCGCGCAGGGCGTGGCCGACCATCGCGTGGTGCGGGTCGATATCGGCAGCTTCGGCGGCTCGGCGCTCACCGATACCTCGATCGCGGTGCCGGAAACGCCGGGCGAGGGCATTCCCGTCACCTACGTGCCGGCGCGCAACACGATTTTCCTGGCGTATGCGCTTGGCCTGGCGGAAGTGCAGGGGGCGCTCGACATCGTGATCGGCGTGAATGCCGTCGATTATTCCGGTTATCCGGACTGCCGCCCGGAATTCATCGACGCTTTCGAGCGCCTGGCAAACCTGGCGACCAAGGCTGGCGTCGAGGGCGGGCGGTTCCGCGTGCACGCGCCGCTGGTGTCGCTCACCAAGGCCGACATCATTCGCCGCGGCATCGCGCTGGGTGTGGATTACGCGTTGACTGTTTCCTGCTACCAGGCCGATGCCGAAGGCCGTGCCTGCGGGCGCTGCGACAGTTGCCGCCTGCGCGCCCGGGGCTTTGCCGATGCCGGGGTGGCCGACCCCACCCGCTACCGGGCCTGAAGCGTTGCGGAAATCCGCTGCCGGAAGCGTGTCGGCCGCCTTGCAAACCTGAAATCAGCCGCTATTATTGGCGCCTCTTTCGGGGGTCGTTAGCTCAGTCGGTAGAGCAGCTGGCTTTTAACCAGTTGGTCGAAGGTTCAAATCCTTCACGACCCACCATCTTCTCCGCGTTTCCCTCCCTGCCTGCCCATTGCGTCACCGCCGCCTGACCTGCGTGCGCGGTTGCTGCATTGGCATTGGCGCGTGTTTCCCGCTGTCCTGTTCCCTGGCCGTGCCCGGGTTTGCGCCGTGGTAATTGCGCGGTCGTGACTGCGTGACGTGCCGACCGCCGCGCCCGGGGTACCGTGCCTTGACCTTGGGGTTACCCCCGGGTTAGATGCTGGGCGTCCGTTCCCCGGGAGCGCATCCATGTACACCGTCACCCAGCTGGCCCGCGGGGCCGGCACCACCGCCGATGCCGTGCGCCACTACACGGAGATCGGCCTGCTGCGCCCGCAGCGTGACCGCGACAACAATTACCGCCGTTACGGCAATGCCGATCTCAAGCGGCTGTGCTTCATCCGCACCTCCCGCGACCTCGGGTTCTCGCTGGACGACATCCGCCGCATTCTCGGCGACGCCGACCGCGGCGATTCGCCGTGCCCGCAGGTGCGAGAGCTGTACGCGCAGCGGCTGGAGCAGGTCGAGCGCGACATCGCGCGGCTGGAGGCGCAGCGCGAGCAGATGCGCGCATTGTTGCGGCGCTGGAAGAAACTGCCGGATTGCGTGCCCACCGGCGAGAGCCTGTGTCACCTGATCGACCAGGCGGAGCCGGCCGCCGCCGGTGCGTGCTGCCATGAGTGAAGCGCACGATCACCACCGGGCGCACCAGCACGACCACCATCATCACCCGCACCACAGCGAGTCGCGCGCGATCGGCATCGCGTTCTTCCTGAACCTCGGCTTTACCCTCATCGAGCTGGTTGGCGGCCTGCTGACCAACAGCGTCGCCATCCTCGCCGACGCGCTGCACGATCTCGGCGACAGCCTCGCCCTTGGCCTCGGCTGGATCCTGTCGCGGGTGGCGAAGCGCGCGCCGGATGCCGGTTTCAGCTACGGCTACCAGCGGTTCTCGCTGCTGGGTGCGCTGGTCAACAGCGTGGTGCTGGTGGCCGGGTCGGTGTTCATCCTCATCGAGGCGATCCCGCGCCTGTGGGCGCCGGAAATGCCGCACGCGCAGGGCATGTTCCTGCTGGCGCTGCTCGGCGTCGCGGTGAACGGCGTCGCCGCCTGGCGGTTGCGCCGCAGCGGCACGCTCAATGCGCAGGCGATGGGCTGGCACCTGCTGGAGGACATGCTCGGCTGGGTCGCGGTGCTGGTGGTGAGCGTGGTGCTGATGTTCGTCGACTGGCCGATCCTCGATCCGCTGCTGTCGGTGGCGTTCACCCTGTTCATCCTCGTCAACGTGCTGCGCACGCTGCGGTCGACGGTCGGCGTGTTCCTGCAGGCGGTGCCGGCCGGCAGCACGGTGGCGGAGATCGAGCAGGGCCTGCTGGCCGAGCCGGAGATCGCCGCCATCCACCACAGCCGGTTGTGGACGCTCGACGGCGAGCAGCACGTGTTCACCGCGCACGTGGTGGCGCAGCGGCCGCTGGATGCGCCGGCGATGACGGAGCTGAAACTGCGCATCGACGAGCGGCTGCACCCCTTCGGGTTCGCGCACACCACCATCGAGATCGAGTTGCCGGGCGAGAGCTGCCGCGACGGCGTCTGCGCGGACGACTGATGCCGGACGACTGGCGGCGGACGACTGGCGGCGGACGATTGCGCGCTGAAGATCCGGCGTCAGCGCGCCAGCTTGCGCAGGTAGTGCACCAGTTGCCAGGTCTGGTCGTCGCTGAATTCGCCGTGTGGCGGCATCGCGGTGCCGGGCGAGCCGAAACGGATGATCCAGAACAACTGGCCGTCCGGGATGCCGTTCACCGTCGCCGCGCAGGCGAAATTGCGCGGCCGCGGATTGAAGCGGTCGGCAAGCGGGCCCATGCCGTTGCCCCGCTCGCCGTGGCAGTTGGCACAGCCGAAGAAGCCGTTGCCGCCGCGATAGAGTTGCTCGCCGGCCTGCAGGTTGTCGCGGCTGGCGGGCAGGGGATTCTGCCGTTGCAGGTAATCGTCCGGCGCGCGGTCGGTGAAGCGCGGTTGCGGGCACTCCGCGGCCGGCGGCGCGTTGCCGGCGCAGCCGGCGAGCAGCGCGATGAACAGTGTGGCGAGCAGGCCGGCGGCCGGCAGCCTTGTCGCGCCTGCGCCGGCGCGGATGTGGTTGCGGTTGCGGATCATGGGAGCCTCCCTGGCAGGTCAGCCGGCAGGGTAAACCCGTCGCCATCGGCTTGCCAGCGTGCGCCGGCCGACATATTGTAGCGTCCGATACAAAAAGGGCGGTGTCGATCGGCCGATACTGGACCGGTCACAACGATCCACGGGCACCACCAGCCCGCATCGACCGCTTCCACAACGGAGACCGCCATGGCCCGCCCCCGAACCGTCGACGACGCCGACCTGCTGGACGCCGCGATGCATGCGTTCTGGGCGAAGGGTTACGACGGCGTGTCGACCCGCGCGCTGGAGGAGGCCACCGGCCTGCCGGCGAGCAGCCTCTACCACCGCTACGGCAGCAAGGACGGCCTGTTCGCTGCCACGCTGGCGCACTACAACCAGCGGGTGATCGCCGCCCGCATCGCCCGCTGGCTCGACGCCGGCGCACAGCCGGATGCCCGCACCGGACTGCGCGAATTCTTCACATCCGTCTACCGCGCGCGCGGCCCGTACCGCGCCTGCCTGCTGGCCAACACCGCGGCCAGTCCCGGCCCGCACCCGCCCGCCGTGCGCGCGGCGCTGCAGGACGGCGGCGAACGCCTGCGCGCCGCGTTCGCGGCAGCGGTACAGCGCGGTATCGAACAAGGCAGCCTGCGGCGCGATCTCGATACCGCGGTCGCCGCCGAATACCTGCTGGCCGGCCTGCGCGGCCTGCTTGCCACCGCGCGCATACAGCGCGATCCGGAAACGCTCGACGCCATCGTCGACCTGATGCTGGGAGGACTGGCTGCATGAGTGCTGCCGAAAATCACGTTGCGACGATGAACTTCGATGACATCCTCGCGCCGCTCGCGCATGGCGACACCGTGCAGGTGCCGCCGACCTGGGGCCAGGGCCGCGCCACGTTTGGCGGGCTGGTCGCCGCGCTGTTGTATCGCCGGGCGCGCGCGGTGCTGGAGGATGCCGGCCTGTATGCCGGCAAGCCGCCGCGCTCGCTGACGTTCTCGCTGGTGGCACCGCTGGCGCCGGGTGCGGCGCGGGTCGAGGCGAACGTGCTGCGCACCGGCAAGTCGGTAACGCAACTGGAAGCGCGCATCGTCCAGGACGGGCAGGTGGCGGCGATGATGCTCGCCAGTTTCGGCGCGCCACGCGCGTCGGAGGTGATCATCGCGCCGGCACCGGTACCGGCGTTCGCCGCGCCGGAGTCGCTGGTGATGCTGCCGTACATCGCCGGCATCACCCCGGAATTCATCCAGCACTTCGAGTTCCGCTGGGCCGCCGGCCAGGTGCCGTTCACCGCGCCGCCGGCCACCACCGGCGACATGGGCGGCTGGGTGCGCTTCCGCGCGCCGGCACCGCGCACGGAGATCGAACACCTGCTCGGGCTGGTCGACAGCTGGCCGCCGGCGGTGTTGCCGATGTTCCGCAAGCCGGCGCCGATCAGCACGCTCACCTGGACCATCGAGTTCACCGCCGCCGCGCTGGATGACGTCACGCGCAACACCGGCGCCGACCAGTTCGTTGGTTACCTGGCACAGACCGAGTTGTCCGCCGATGGCTACGCGCACGTCGCCTCGCGCTGCTGGCGCGCCGACGGCACGCTGCTAGCGATCGGGCGGCAGACCATTTCCATTTTTGCCTGACCCTGTTTGCGGACTTTTTTCACGACATCGATCACGAGGATCCCGCGATGACCGATTACACCCTGTACGGTTTTGAAATGTCGCCCTACTCGGTGAAGGTACGTGCCTTCATGCGCTACAAGGGCATCCCGCACCAGTGGGTGGTGCGTTCGATGGACAAGATGGCCGAGTTCGGGAAGGTTGCGAAACTGCCGCTGGTGCCCTGCGTGGCGATGCCCGACGGCAGCGGCCTGCAGGACTCGACGCCGATCATGGAGGCGCTGGAAGCAAGGCATCCGCAGCCGCCGGTGCGCATCGACGATCCCGTTCTGGATTTCCTGTCGGCGCTGATCGAGGAATACGCGGACGAGTGGGGCAACAAGCCGATGTTCCACTACCGCTGGTATTACGACGACGACGCGCAATCGGCGGCGCTGCGCATCGCGCAGGAAATGATGCCGCCGGGCACGCCGGCGGGCGCGGCCGAGCAGATGGCGCCTTCGATCGCCCAGCGCATGGTGCCGCGCCTGCCGTTCGTGGGTTCCGCGCGCGGCAACACCGCCGCCGCGGCGGTGATCGAGGCGTCGTACCGGCGGGTGCTGGCGATCCTCGAGGCGCACCTCGCCACGCGGCCGTTCCTGTTCGGCAGCCGGCCGGCACTGGCCGATCTCGGCCTCTACGGCCAGCTCAAGGAACTGCTGTCGGACCCGGTGCCGGGCGAGCTGATGCGCGAGCGCGCGCCGCGCGTGGCTGCCTTCGTGCAGCGGATGGAAACCCCGGCCGCTGCCGGCGACGGCGCGCTCGAATCGTGGAGCGCACTGGCACCGACGCTGCTGCCGCTGCTGCGCGAGGAAATCGGCGCGCGCTTCCTGCCGTGGTCGGACGCCAACGCCAAGGCGCTGGCCGCCGGCCAGCCGTCGTTCACCGTGCAACTGCCGGACGGCCCGTTCACCCAGGACGTGCAGAAGTACCACGCGAAATCGCTGGCGGAGATCCGCCGCAAGCTCGCGCTGGTGAAGGACAACCCCGAATTGCGCGCGGTGCTGGCCGATACCGGCTGCCTGCGCTGGCTGGAGAGCTGAACGATGTCGATGCTGGAGCGGATACGCGGAATGGTGCTGGAACTGCCGGTGCACCGGCAGGCCGGCTTGCGCCTGGTGTCGGCGGCCGACGGCCGTGCGACGGTGCGCTACGACGTCAACGATTACACCGCCAACGTGCAGGACATGCTGCACGGCGGCTACGTGACGATGATGCACGACGTCGCGTCAGTCCTCGCGGTGGCCACGCTGCTGCCGACGGAGAAGCACGCCGTCACCTGCGAAACGCAGAGCTCGATCCTGCGCCCGGCCAACCGCGGCGAGATCATCGAGGTGCGCGCGCAGGTCGATCGCCTCGGCCGCACGCTCGCGTTCATGCGCAGCGAAACGTACGCGATCGACAGCAGCGGCAAGGAGCGGCTGATCGCCACCGGCTCGCTCACCAAGGCGGTGACGTCGGCCTGATTTTTTTCATGGGCACCGCCGCTTGCTGCGAAGCCGGCGACGGTGCCGGGAGGAGAGCGCCATGATCGAACTGTTCACCGCCGACACCCCGAACGGCCACAAGGTGTCGATCGCGCTGGAGGAAATGGGGATTCCCTACAGCTTCCGCGCGCTCAACCTGCTGGCGCTGGAGCAACGGCAGGACTGGTTCCTGAAGATCAATCCCAACGGCCGCATCCCGGCGATCGTCGACCACGATAACGATGATTTCGTCGTGTTCGAGTCCGGCGCCATCCTTGTTTACCTCGCCGAGAAATCCGGGAAGTTCCTGCCGGCCGACGTGAAAGGTCGCTCGCGCGTCATGCAGTGGCTGATGTTCCAGATGGGCGGCATCGGCCCGATGCAGGGCCAAGCCAACATCTGGCACCGCTACATGCCGGAGAAAATTCCGCTGGCGATCGATCGCTACCAGGCGGAAACGCGGCGCCTGTACGAAGTGCTCGACAAGCAACTCGCCGACCACGAATTCCTCGCCGGCGACTACTCGGTCGCCGACATGGCCTGCTGGCCCTGGGTGCGCATCCACAACTGGTCCGGTGTCAGCATCGACGGCCTCGAAAACCTGCAACGCTGGCGGCAGGCGATCCGCGAACGCCCCGCCGTGCAACGCGGTATCGCGGTGCCGGGGAAGGGTGTGGGGGCGGATGTGAAGCAGGTGGTGGGTATGGTGACATTAGCCAATATCAGTCACTTGATCGAAGGTCGCTAGCAGCCTGCCGCTTTCTTTTGGTGCTCGTAGTTCTCATAGCACTTCTGTTTTTCCGCGTATGGCTTGCTCCCGTCGCCCATGCACGCCTTGACTTCAGTTCTTATGGAAATGAGCGTCTGGCGGTCACAAGTAGTTGCTGCGACGCTGGTTGGCGAGGGAAAATTTGGTGCTGGTGCTTGTCGAGATTCCAGTTTGGCGATTTCGCCGCGCGCCAGACCTGCACGCAGGCCATCAGGAAACTTTTCCAGGTACCACTGATACGCCTCAAGAGTGCCGGCTTGCTTGGTCTCCGCCCACAACTGGTTGTCTTGCTCCAGTGTCGGAATCGCTGTATCCGTTCCTTGCGTCGTGGCGGTTGCTGCCCCCGGCACAAAATAGAAATCGCCACGAATGCTGCCTTCCATCCACGGCTCCTGCGCGCCGCGCGAGGCATCTGAAACGCCACCGACCACCCGCTTCAGTACCTGCTCGACCGGTTGGCCTCGGGCGTCCATGTGCTTGAGCAACTGCGTCGTGTACAACCCGTTCGCCCCAGTTCCATCCGCCGCCACCGATCCCGGCCGCGTCGCATACGAAATCAGCGTCCCCGACGGCGCCTCGACCCGCGCGAGGCCACCCGCCGCACTGCGGAACGAGCGCGCATAGGGGTTGTTGCGGCAGGCATCAAGGAACACCAGGTTCATCCGCGTCTTTGAATCTTCGAGCGTGAGCAGGACCTGGTTGAGGTCGAGGCTCTGCATCGGCACGTCTTCCTCGCCCTGGATCTGTGCGTCGACCGCCGGCAGGTAGTTCTTGCCGTTCACCTGAAGGCCATGGCCGGCATAGAAGAACAGCGCGACTGCGCCCGGCGACAACTTGCTGCGGAATTCGCGCAGCACGGCGCCGTACTTCAGTGCGGTGACGTTCTCGTGGGTGATCACCTCGAAGCCGAGTTTCTTCAGCTTGGCGCTCATCGCCCGCGCGTCGTTGACCGGGTTGCGCAGCGGGTTCTCGCGGTAGGCGGCGTTGCCGATGACCAGCGCGACCTTCCTCTCGCTGGCCGGCGCGGCAGTGCGGCTGGCGGCGAGGGTGCGGCTGTCCTCGGCGAAGACGTTGGCGGTGAGCGCGCAGAGCAGGGCGGCCAGGTAGAGGCGAGGCAGCGGCAAGCGGATCGACATGGGGTATCCCGGGAACGTGGGTGGGGCGCCACTGAGGCGCGCGTCAGGATGCTAGCCGCCCGGCCGGGCATCCGGGCACCCCCGGTCGGGGGTGAATCCCCCACGGGGCAAATACCTATACATCGAAGGTTGATCTGTACAACTTTCGGAGGCAGGATGGCCTCGAAAGTTGTACAGACCGATAACCCTTGTACAGGTTAAGCCCGCAGGCCATGCCCGCCATCCGCATCCCCGTCCAGACCATCGCCGCCAGCCCCGGCCAGCCGGCCGCCGCTGGCCGTATCCCGGTCGGCATCAGCGAGTGCCTGCTGGGCGCCCCGGTGCGCTTCGACGGCGGCCACCGCCACGCGGAGTACTGCACCGGCGAGCTGGCCGACTGGTTCGCCTGGACCCCGGTCTGCCCGGAGATGGCGATCGGCATGGGCGCGCCGCGCGAGGCGATCCACCTGCGCCGCCGCGAGGACGGCGAAGTGCGGCTGGTCGGCGTGAAATCCGGCCGCGACCACACCGACGCGATGAACGAATTTGCCGGCCTGCAGTCAGCGGCGCTGGCGAACCTGTGCGGTTACGTGGTGGCCAAGCGCTCGCCGACCTGCAGCCTGGAGCGCGTGCGCATCTACCGCGCCGACGGCGTGCCGGAGCGCGAGAACACCAGCGGCCTCTACCTGCAACGCTTCATGGCCGCCAACCCGCTGGTGCCGGTGGAAGAGGACGGCCGGCTGAACGACCCGGAACTGCGCGAGAACTTCGTGATGCGGGTGTTCGTGCTGTGGCGCTGGCGGCAACTGCGCGCGGCCGGCGTGACCGCGCCGCGGCTGATCGATTTCCACGCGGCGCACAAGTACCTGCTGATGGCGCACAGCATCCGCGCCTACCGCGAACTCGGCCGGCTGCTGGCCGATCTCGCCGGCGCCGATCTGGACGCGGTGGCCGATACCTACATCGCGACGCTGATGCGTGGCCTGCAGAAGCCGGTGACGCGCAAGGGCCACAGCAACGTGCTGCAGCACATCGCCGGCTATTTCCGCGACAAGTTGCCGCCGGCGCACCGGCAGCGGCTGGCGACGGTGATCGACGACTACCGGCGCGGTCTGCTGCCGTTGTCGGCGCCGCTGACGCTGATCAACCACTTCCTCGCCGATTTCCCCGACGACTATCTCGCCCGCCAGGTCTACCTGGCGCCGCATCCCGAAACCCTGCGCCTGCGGGCGTTCCTGTGAGTTGCCGATGAGCCAGCACGACGAAGACGACGGCAGCGAACTGCCGGAACTCGAAGGCTTTTTCCCGATCCGCGTGGTGTCGCAGCGCACCGGCGTCAACACGGTGACGCTGCGCGCGTGGGAGCGCCGCTACGGCCTGCTGAAACCGGTGCGCACGCCCAAGGGCCACCGCCTGTACAGCGAGGACGACATCCAGCGCGTGCTGCGCATCGTCGACTGGATCAACCGCGGCGTGTCGATCGGCCGGGTACGCGGGCTGCTGGAGCGTGACGAGCGCATCGGCAATGTCGAGCACGACGAGGTCGGCGCTGCCTGGGATACCTCCGACTGGCAGCGCTACGGCACGCGCGTGCAGCAGGCGGTCGCCGCCTTCGACGAGCAACGGCTCGACGAGACGGTGAACGAGGCGCTGTCGCTGTACCCGTTCGTGACGGTGTGCGAGCGGCTGCTCAACCCGCTGGTCGATACCGCCGGCGCGGCCGGGACCGGCAGCGTCCCCGGCGATGCCGCCGGCCGCGCCTTCGTCGAGGGTTACCTGCGGCGCAAGCTGGCCTCGCGCATGCAGTTCGACGCGAAGCAGTCGCGCGGCGCGCCGGTGCTGATCGCGGCGCTGCCGGGTTCGTCGACCGGCGCCGTCAACCACATCGCGCTGATGACACTGGCGGTCGGCTGCATCGGCATGGAAGTGCCGGTGTTGCTGCTGGAAGCGGCATTGTCGGTGGAAGACCTGCTGGTGGCCGGCGAGCGCCGGCGGCCAGCGGCGATCGTGCTGCACGGCGATGCCGCGCAGGATTCCGCTGCGTTCGGGCGCTACCTGCAGCGGCTGGTCGACGCGCGCATCGCGCCGGTGGCAGTGGCCGGGCCGGTCGCGCGCAT